>DATDPC010000080.1:0-8566 GCA_035292965.1 Dehalococcoidia bacterium
GGCCGCCACTCGGTCGTCGTCGCCAGCCGGACGAAGGACTTCGACGCGGTCGTCGACCTCTGGGGCGGTGGTGTCGTCCAGACGGAGCTGACGCCGCAGCGTCCCGTCGCGGCGATCGATATGACGAAGGACCTGAACATCCCGATCCTCGGCCTCTTCGGCAACGACGACCAGAACCCCTCACCAGAGCAGGTGAACCAGCACGAAGCGGCGCTGAAAGCGGCCGGCAAGAACTACGACTTCCACCGCTACGACGGCGCCGGCCACGGCTTCTTCTACTACGACCGCGGCGCCTACCGCTGGGAGCAGGCGATGGACGGCTGGAGCAAGGTCTTCGCCTTCTTCGATAAGAACCTGGCGTAAGACACGTCACTCCACCGTGAACGGTGGAGCCTGAGATGAACGATACCCCACCCTTCAGGGTGGGGTATTTCTTATTGCGCGATTCCGTCTAGAATCGAAGCGCGATGGTCATCCCCTACGACGACAGCATCCCCCTGACGCAGATCACGACCAGCGTCGAGCAGGACCTGGAACAGAACCTGCTCCTGGGCAAGGTCGATGGCCTCTTGAACTGGGCCCGCAGCTCTTCGCTCTGGCCGGCGATGTTCGGCCTCGCCTGCTGCGCGATCGAGATGATCGCGACGGCGACCTCCCGCTACGACATCGCCCGCTTCGGCGCCGAGGTGTTTCGCGCCTCGCCGCGACAGGCAGACCTGATGATCGTCGCCGGCACCGTGACCTGGAAGATGGCCCCGGCGGTGCGGCGCGTCTACCTGCAGATGCCCGAACCGAAGTGGGTGATCGCCTTCGGTGGCTGCGCGACGATGGGCGGGCCCTTCGCCTTCGGTTACAGCACGCTGCCCGGCGTCAACCTCGTCGTCCCGGTCGATGTCTACGTACCGGGCTGCCCGCCGCGGCCGGAGTCGCTGCTGACGGGCCTGATGATGCTGCAGGAGAAGATCAAGCAGAGCGAGCGCGGCATGCTGCCTCGTTCGGAGCCGACGGGCGACTTCTCGCAGTTCTTCCCCGAAGGCGACCCGATCCGCGAGGAGCTTGAGTCGCTGTTCCCGCCCTTCAGCGGCCCGGTGCTGCACCGCCGCCTCGGCTGCGCCTACTGCAAGCGCGTCTACACCCAGGAGCAGCTGGCGGACCCGGACTGGCACTGCGAGGCTGGGCTGAACGAGCGCCACGAAGGTCGCTGCTTCTTCCGGTCCTGAGCCCTAGTACTTCAACCACACCCGCCCGAGGATGTCCCGCGTTTGCACGGGGCCTCGCTGGCGGCTGTCCGTGCTCTCGCCGAGGTTGTCGCCGAGGACGTACCATTCGCCGGCGCCGAGGATGCGCTCGCCCTCCGGCAGCGTGACGCGCGCGCCGGGGCCGGCGGCGATGCGTTTGAGGTCGAGACGGCCCTCACGCCGCACGACAACCGCCTCGCCGACGCGTGGCGGGCGCGTCCGGTAGGTCAGGCCCTCGACGAGGAGCCTGTCGCCCGGGGCGTAGGCGCGCAGCATGCTGCGACCTTCGACCTCGTAGCGGCGCACGAGGCCCAGCGTCGCGAGCGCGAACAGCACATCCGCGACGGCAACGACGAATCGTCTGAACACGCGCTCACTCTGTCATTGCGAGCGCAGCGAAGCAATCTTTGACGGGGCGTCAGGGGAAGACGTGGTGTACGGACGACGAGGCACCGGCGCCATGACGTCCCGTCCATGAACGACGGCGCGTCCAAGATTGCCGCGCCTTCGGCTCGCAATGACAAGAAGGGGCTGGACTTGCGCCCGGCCCCTCCCTGGTTACCTGTTACTTGTTACTTGTTACTTGTTACTTGTTGTTGACGTAGACCAGGTCGCCGCCGACGGTCTGATTGGAGCCGGCGACGCGGGTCGGGACGTTCTTCGTCGCCCAGAAGATCTCGGCGATCTCGCGCGTTGCGGCCAGGAGCTGCTCGGCTGCTGCCACGTCCGCGGTCTGCTTGTTCTTGGAGGCGAGCTTGTTCGCGTTCCAGAACTTCGTGTGCAGGTCCGGGTACTTCTCCAGGTGCTCGGGGCGGAAGTAGTCGTGCCAGAGGATATCGAGCTCTTTCTTGCAGACCTCGGCGTGCGCTTCTTTGGTGGCGATGTAGCGCGCGGCGCTGTTGAGGCTGGCGTTGCGCGCGGCGGCATCGGCCAGGTTGGGCGGCTCCATCGCGGCAAGCAGCTGGTTCATGCGCAGCACGGTAAGCGCCGCGATCTGGGCCGTGTGCGGGTCGTAGATGCCGCAGGGGACGTCACAGTGGGCGCTGACGCGCTCGGGCGGCGCCAGGCGGTCGACGAGACGGATCAAGGGGCTGACGAAGCGACGGTTCATCTTTCCTCCTAAGGAATGCAATCGAAGAACAGGCGGGGGAACGTGCCCGATCGGGCGCGCTCCGATGATACAGGGCGCTCGCTTCGCAGCAAAGCTCTGGCGCGCATGAAAACGATTCGTGTCTTATTCGGCGAATCGGTCAAACTCGCGACAGCCGATCAAAAAAGCTAGAATCGTGAGGTTTCCGGACGAATTCTCGCCGAGGTGCCAACTGCTCGAAGTACGCAAGGCCGTGATCCTCGCCGCCGGCTACGGCACGCGCCTCCTGCCCGCGACGAAGTCGCAGCCGAAAGAGATGCTGCCCCTCGTCGACCGGCCGATCATCCAGTATTCGGTCGAAGAGGCGGTTGCCGCCGGCATCGAGCAGATCATCATCGTCACCTCGATCGGCAAGCGCGCTGTCGAGGACTACTTCGACCGCTCGCGCGATATCGAGGACCTGCTCGAGAAAAAGGGCGACTACGAGCGCCTCGAAGAGGTGCGCCGGATCAGCGAGCTCGCCGACTTCGCCTACGTTCGCCAGGGCGAGCCGCGCGGCCTCGGCGATGCCGTGATGACGGCGAAGCACCTCGTCGGCAACGACCCGTTCCTGCTGATCCTGCCGGACGACGTGATCCTGGGATCGCCACCAGTGGCGCAGCAGCTGATCGACGCGTATCACAAGTATCACGCCAGCGTCATCGCCGTCGAAGAGGTGCCTTGGGAAGAAACGTCCAGCTACGGCATCGTCGCCGGTGAGGCGATCGACGCGCGCATAACGAAGCTGCACAAGCTGGTCGAGAAGCCGCGACCGGAAGACGCTCCCAGCCGCCTCGCCATCGTCGGGCGCTACCTGCTGACTCCCTCGATCTTCGAGGCGATCGAGCGCACGGCGCCCGGCTACGGCGGCGAGATCCAGATAACCGACGCGCTGCAGATCCTCGCGGACGAAGAGGGCATGTACGCCCTGCGCTTCGAGGGCGTCCGCTACGACACGGGGCGACCGCTATCGCTGCTGCAGGCGTCGATCTCGGTGGCGCTGACCCGGCCCGACATCGCGCCCGAGCTACGCGCCTTCATCCGCGGCCTGGACATGGACGAGAACTGATGCGGATCCTCGCGCTCGGCTGCAGCGTCCCCAGCGGCGAAGTCGACCACTTCGACTGGGCCAGCGCCCATTCGTTCTTCGACTACGACGCGATCATCGTCAACCCGGCCGAGGCCGTCTCGAAGTTCATCGACGAAATCGTCAACGCCGGCGCCTCGCACAGCACCTTCGACGAATCGCCGATCACGGCCGGCCCGACAACGGCGATGGCTGTCGGCCTCGCCGACCTGCTGCGACGGCGGCGCGATGAGACGGAGCGCCTGCTGGCCCGCGGCGGCCTCGTCATCGTCTTTACGCAGCCGGACGTGCCCCACCCGGACGTGCCCGGCTTCACCGGCGCCCACCGCTACTACTGGCTGCCGGCGCCGGCGGGCGCGGACTACGGCCCGAACTACGTGAAGCCGGCCAGCGGCCGCCAGGTGGTGCCGACAGACTACGAGCACCCCTTCGCCACCTACCTCGAGGCGCAGCACACGAGCGTGATCTACAAGGCGATCTTCACCGAGGGCGCAGCCGGCTTCGGCCAGGACGCGAAGGTCATCGGCCGGAGCAACGGCGGCGCCGCGATCGCGATGCAGATCGAGGTCGGCGGTGGGCACGTCGTCTTCTTGCCGGCGCCTCAGCCCCACGCTGACTTTAGCCAGATCTCAGCCGCCGCCACGGCGCTCGTCGCCTCGATCCGCAACCTGCTGCTGCAGGACGCGGAGGAGACGCCGCCAGGCTGGCTACGCGACTACGAGCTGCCGGGCATCGCCGAGGCGCATAAGCGGATGACGAGCGCCGAGGATCGCCTCGAAGAGCTCGAAGCCGAGTTCGAGGAAGCGCGCAACGCCTACCGCGCCATCGACCGCTACCGGCGCGTCTTGTGGCAGGACGGCAAGTACGGCTTCGACCTGCCGGTGCGCGACGCCTTTACCGCGCTTGGCTTCCGGAACCTCGCCGCGATCGACGAGCCGGCGACGTTCGGTTACGGCGACGAGACCGTCTTCGTCGAGACGCAGAGCAGCAGCGACCGGATCGACATGTCGCCGCACTACCGCCTGCGCCAGCGCCTCGAGAAGCAGATCGCAGCGAAGGGGACGCGGGCGCGCGGCATCATCGTGATCAACGGCCAGCGCCGCTACGAGCCGAAGGACCGCGCCGTCCAGTACGAGGACGCGCTGCGCGTCGCCGCCGAGAGCATGAACTACTGCGTCGTCACGGCGGTGCAGCTGTTCGAGGCGCTGCGCGAAAAGCTCGAGAACAAGGGCAGCCCGGACGCCTTCGTTGCAGAGATGCTGAGCACAAACGGCGTCCTCGGCGCGCCGGACATCGAGCCAGAGCCCGAGCCGGAGACGACAGAATCGACGCCGCTGGGCGAGACGACGGGCGAACCAGAAGCACCAGAAACAGAAAAGGCGACGACCACTGACGCGGTCGACTAGGTAGGGAGACAAACGTTGGCAGACAACAAAGGCTGGGCGGTGATCCTCGGCGCCTCGAGCGGCTTCGGTGGCGCTACGTCCCGCGAGCTGGCACGCAACGGCTTCGACATCTTCGGCGTCCACCTCGACATGCACTCGACGATCGCGAACGCTGAGGCGATCGTCAAAGACATCGAGGCGCAAGGCCAACGCGCCGTGTTCATCAACATGAACGCCGCCGACGAAGCGAAGCGCAAGGCCGCCGTCGCCCGCCTCGTCGAGGAGACGAGCAAGGACGGCTCGTTCGTGCGCGTGCTGATGCATTCGCTCGCCTTCGGCGCGCTGCTGCCCTCGATCGCTGACGACCCGAAGGCGCGCCTCAGCCAGAAGCAGATGGAGATGACGCTGGACGTCATGGCGAACAGCCTGATCTACTGGGCCCAGGACCTGGCGGCGAACAACTTGCTGCGCAAGGGCTCGCGGATCTACGCGATGACCAGCTCCGGCTCGACGAAGGTGATCAAGAGCTACGGCGCCGTCTCAGCGGCGAAAGCGGCGCTGGAGGCGCACATCCGACAGCTCGCGATCGAGCTGGCGCCCCGCGGCGTCACGGCGAACGCGATCCGCGCCGGCGTTACCGATACGCCCGCCTTGCGCCGCATCCCGGAGGGCATCGCGCTGCTCGAGCGCGTCAAGCTGAGCCACCCGATGGGCCGCGCGACGACGCCGGAAGACGTTGCGCAGACGATCGCGGTGCTATCGGACGAGCGGTTGCAGTGGCTGACGGGCAACGTCCTCGGCGTCGACGGCGGCGAAGATATAACGATGATCTAGGCAGCTTTCGCTGCACCTGCAGGGCTACCGCTCAGCCTAAGTGGCGCCAACTGAGTCGCGCCCTGTACGCAGGCATCTTGCTCAGCCCGCAGCCAGGATGCGGCTGTGAATCTCCTCCGTTAGCGCGGTCACTTTACGAGTCAGCTCCGCCACCTCCCGCGTCAGGTCGGTGTTCTGCTGTAGCAGCGTCAGGTTCGTCTGGGCAATCTCTTCTCGATGGCGCGCGTCCGCCTCCGACCAGACCTTGTCACGCTCTGCCTGACGAGTCTCGGCGAGGAGGATCAGCGGCGCTGCGTAGGCGGCCTGAGTGCTGAACGCCAGGTTGAGCAAGATAAACGGGTACGGGTCCCAGCGAAAGGCGACAACCGCTGCGTTCACGGCGATCCAGGCGATCACGAGCACCGTCTGGCTGATGATGAAGCGTGGCGTACCGAAGAAATGCGCGAAGGTCTCCGCCAGCTGTCCGAACTTGTCCTCGCCGAATGGCGCGGCCATATGTGCGTGCTGGGCGTGAAACCGCATGTGGTCAGGCTTGACGGCCGGCTCCTGCATTCTTATCTCCTTCGAAGACTACTACCCGAGTAAGCATATTCTTGATGGAATCGGCATGCTGCTAAAGTTCTCGTAATCTTGACTGATCGCCGGACCGGCCTCTAAACTGACGCTCAAGAAACCTTTACCAATGCTACGAACCAGAGTCTTCGACGTTCTCGAGTCGCGCGGCCAAAAGCAGCGCTGGCTGATCGCGGAGATGGCGCGACGCGGCTACGAGCCGTCTGAGAGCTACCTCTCGCAGATCAAGTCGGGCGCGAAGGCGCCGAGCCAGCGCTTTGTCGACCTCGCCTGCGAGATCATGGCCCTGCCGGAGTCGGAGCTGTTCTACGCCGAAGGTTCAGAACCAGGCGGCCGCGGCGCGCGGCGCGGTGTTAGCGGGGGGCGGGCGCCGCTTTCCAGTCAGTCCAAAGGAGCGCGGAAGAACATGGGTGAGCAGATCAACGTAGCGATCATCGGCGTGGGCAACTGCGCTTCGTCCCTGGTGCAGGGCGTCCACTACTACAAGGACGCGCCGGAGGACAAAGAGATCCCCGGCCTCATGCACGTCAACCTCGGCGGCTATCACATCAAGGACATCAACTTCGTCGCCGCCTTCGATGTCGATAAGAACAAGGTCGGCAAGGACCTCGGCGTCGCCGTGTTCACGGAACCGAACAACACGATCAAGTTCGCCGAGGTGCCGAAGGAGACGGGCGTCATCGTCAGCCGCGGCCGCACCCTCGACGGTCTCGGCCTCTACCTCTCGGAGATTATCGAAAAGGCGCCGCCGCCTTCGGCCGACGTCGTCAAGATCCTCAAGGAGACGAACACCCACGTCGTGATCAACTACCTGCCCGTCGGCAGCGAAGAGGCGACGAAGTGGTACGTCGAGCAGGCGATGCAGGCAGGCTGCGCGATCATCAACTGCATGCCCGTCTTCATCGCCGCCGACCCGACGGGCTACTGGCCGAAGCGCCTCGAAGACGCAGGCGTGCCGATCATCGGCGACGACATCAAGTCACAGGTCGGCTCGACGATCGTCCACCGCGTGCTTTCGCACCTGTTCATGATGCGCGGCGTCCACATCGACAGGACGTATCAGCTGAACTTCGGCGGCAACACAGACTTCCTCAACATGCTGGAGCGGTCGCGCCTCCTGTCGAAGAAGATCTCGAAGACGCAGGCCGTCACCTCGGAAATCGAGTACGAGATGATGGCGGACGACGTCCACATCGGCCCCAGCGACCACGTCCCGTGGCTGGGCGACCGCAAATGGGCCTACATCCGCATGGAAGGCACCAGCTTCGGCGATACGCCGCTCAACCTTGAGCTGAAGATGGAGGTCTGGGACAGCCCAAACAGCGCCGGCGTCGTGATCGACGCGGTACGCTGCGCCAAGATCGCGCTCGACCGCGGCCTCAAGGGTCCGATCACGGAGCCGAGCGCCTACTTCATGAAGTCGCCGCCGCTGCAGTTCACGGACGAGCACGCCTACGAGAACCTTGATGCGTACATCGAAGGTCGCGAGGAGCGCGTCGGCCACGGCGCGAAGTCCCGCGGTACCAAGGGCACGGTGTCGCACTAGCGCAGAGGCAAGCGGCCTCGTCCGGGGAGCGCGCTATGTCTTATTTGCGACGGGACGCATACTGAGCGCATGAGATTCGCCCCGTCTCATTTCCGCTGGTCAATCGCCTACTGGATCTCGCGGCTGGGAGCCGCCGTCGGCCGCTTCTTGCCCACCTCGTTCTGGTACGCGCTCGCCGTACCGATCGCCGGCGTCTGCTGGCTCGTCATGGCGCGGCAGCGGCGCATCGTCACCGCGAACCTGGCGCCCGTCGTCGGCGAGCGCGCGGCGTCGAGGGCGTCACGCGGCGTCTTCCGTAACTACGCCCGCTACGTCATCGACTTCTACCAGCTGCCTTCGCTTGGCCGCGAGAGCCTCTGCGGCCGCATCGATTTCAACGAATGGCCGCGGCTCAACGCGGCGCTGACGGAGGGCAAGGGCACGATCTTCGTGACGCTGCACCTAGGCCAGGCGGAGCTTGGCGCCGGTGCGTTCTCTGCCTACGGCTACTCGATCAGCGCGATCTGCGAGACGTTCAACCACGAGGGGATGAACGTCTTCATCCAGGGCCTGCGCACGCGTCTCGGCATGAAGGTAATCCCGGCGAAGCGCGCCGCGCCCGGTATGCTGCGCTGCCTCAACCGCGGCGAAGTCCTCGGGATGATGTTCGACGCGATCGAGCCGAGCGGCGGCGGCGTTGTCGTCGACTTCTTCGGCGCGCCGGCCGAGGTCTCGGCGGCGCCGGCGCGCATCGCTCTGCGCAGCGGCGCCCGTGTCCTCCCCGGCGTCGTCGGC
>DATDPC010000081.1:0-3803 GCA_035292965.1 Dehalococcoidia bacterium
GTCGTGGAGCGCCGCGCCTCTCTCGCTGACGAGGACAGCTCCACGCCGCAGGAGATGCAAGCGCAGGCCATGGTCAAGGTGCGGGTCTACGCCGACCCTGCCAGCGACGGCCGCGTCATCCAGACGGCGGCGGACGGCAACGGCCCGGTGAACGCGCTCGACGCCGCCGTGCGCAAGGCGCTGGGCGAGTTCTACCCCGGCATCAGCGAAATCCACCTCGTCGACTACAAGGTGCGCATCATCGATTCGTCCGGCGGCACCGGCGCCGGCGTCCGCGTCCTGATCGAGTGCTCGGACGAGCACGACACCTGGCAGACGGTTGGCGCCAGCACCGACATCGTCGAGGCGTCGTGGGTGGCGCTGGCGGACGCCTACGGCTGGTGGATGCTCCGGCACCCCAACTAGCCAGCCGAGCCGCATTGTGATTCGCGCTGCGATCGGCTTCACGCTGGGGGCACTGGCGTTGTTCTTCATCTACTGGGGCGTCGACGTCGCGGTGACGATCCCGGACGAAGCCAGCGTCGCGACGCACCTGATCGCCGGCGCGATGCTCGCCGGGTTCGGCCTGCTCATGGCGGGCGGCTCGATAACGCTGCTGTTCTTCGTATTCAAGCGGCCGTAGCTGCCGAGCATAAGAACATGACGACGGTAGAGAGGATCGGCCGGCTGGCGGGGGCGCTGCTGTTGCTGATCCTCGGCGGCGGCTTCGCGTTCTGGGGCGTGTTCATCGCCGCAAAGGTCTTCGATGACTACAAGGACAGCAGCGACGTCACGTACCTGACGATCGGCGGCGCGCTGACGCTGATCGGCCTCGCGCTGGCGGCCAGCGCCGTCCTTCTGGCCCGCGGCGAGCGACGCGGCGTCTGCGGCTGGTGGGGCGCGCTGTCCGTCGCGCTGCTTCTGCTGACGGCCGTGCTGGTGCTGACGACCCGGTCCGACTCGCTGGCGCTGGTGGCGTTTCTCGGCGGGCTGGCGGCGGGCTTCGGCGCGCTGACCTCGGGCGATCCTGTCACGCGCTAGCGAATCTTCGACACCTCTCGTAAATGACTAAATCGATGGCGTAGAATCTCGACGATGGCAGCGTCGAAGCTCCTGCTTCGCATCATCTTGCTGGCGCCGCCGGTGCTGCTGGCGCTGGGCGGTGTGTACCAGCTTGCCCGGTCGCCGTTCGAGTTCAGCGGGCGCGTTCCTTTCCTGCGCGTCCTGCCGATGTGGGTCATCTCCGTAGACGCGGTGATCGTCTCGATCCCGGCGATCGCGCTCGGCGCCTGGGCGGCGCGCAGCGTCTTTCTATCGACGGGCTATCGCTTCAAGCTGGCGCTGACGACGGTGCTGCTCAGCGGCGCGCTCATGCTATTTGTCGCCTGGACGGAGTTCAAGCTCGCGGGACGGTCTGAGCGGGTGTTTCACTACGCCGGCTTCGGCGTTGGCACGCCCGTCGGGTCGCTGGCGTTCACGATCATGGGTTCGCTGATCGGCTTCGGGTTCATCGGCGGCTTCGTCTATATCTACTGTCGCGGCGTCGAGGGCGAGCACAAGACGCGCTTCGACCGCCAGGAGGGCGAGACAGACGCACTCGGCGAGATCATCGCTTCGATGCGATCGAGGGACGTCTAGGTCGTAGCGGTTTCGCCTGAGAGCGGCAGGGTGATCACGAACTCGGTGCCGTCGGCGAAGGTGCTCGTCACCGTGACCTCGCCGCCGTGTGCGTCGACGATCTCCTTCGTGATCGCGAGGCCGAGGCCGGTGTTCGAGTCGGAGCGGGCGCCCTGGGGGTCGGCCTGGAAGAAGCGGTCGAAGATCTTCGGTAGCGCTTCCGCCGGGATCACGGAGCCCGTGTTGTGCACCGCCAGCGACACATGCCCGTCCGAAGCCGACGAGCGCAGGCTGACAAAGCCGCCCTTCGGCGTGTGGCGCACGGCGTTATCGACGATGTTCGCCAGCGCTTGCTCGAGGCGGCGCGCGTCTGCGTCGATGCGGGGCGTGGACTGCGTCTCGACGACGAGGTGGACGCCGGCTTGCTCGGCGCGGCGCTCGAAGCGTTCGCGCGTGGCGTCGAGGAGGTCGTTCGGGTTCAACTGGTCGCGCTGAATGTTGAACTCGCCTGACTCGACCTGCGAGAGGTAGAGGAGGTCGTCGACGAGGCCGCGCATGCGGACCGCTTCGTCGTTGATGATCCGCGCCGCTTCGACGGCGTCTTCGCGCTTGTCGGCGGCGCCATCGACGAGCGCCTGGGAGAAGCCCTGGATCGAAGTCAGCGGCGTCTTCAACTCGTGCGAGACGTTGGCGAGGAAGTCGCGCAGCGTCCGGTGCGAGCGGCCAACCTGCTGCGACATGTCGTTGAAGGCAATGCCGAGGCGTCGCACCTCGTCACCGCCGTAGGCCGGGAGCTGCTGGTCGTAACGTCCCTTGGCCATCTCTTCCGACGCAGCGGTGATCGCGCGCAGCGGTCGCGTGATCGACCGGGCGATGATGCCCGCGGCGATGACGCCGACGAAGAAGGCGACGCCGCCGGCGAGGAAGAGACGCGGCAGCAAGTCGCGCCAGGCGTGCTGCACCTCGCTCGCCGGTACCGCGATGATCGCCTGGTACTGCGGCTCGAAGGCGATGCTGCCGTCCGGGTTAGTCGCGACGGCCTTGGGCGCCGCGAAGAGGACGAGCTTCTCATCGCCCTGCTCGAGCTTCTGGATGCGGTATTTCAGCGTCTCGATGCCGCGATTCTGCGATCCCGGCGCCGGCCCGCGGTCGTCACCGATCGTGCGGCCTCGCAGCGTGTTGCCGGAGTCGGCGACGACCGTAGAGCTGCTATCAAGCAGGAGGATACGGACGCCGTACTGCTCCTGTAGCAGCACCTCGATCTGATCGGGACGGAATCGATTGGCTTCGTAGAGGGCCGCCTGGAGGGCGACCGGGCGCGCGAGCAGACCTACCTTCTCGCTGGCGTTCTTGTCTTGCTGCTCCTTGAGCAGGACAACCGTCGCCGCGCCGGCGAGGAAGAGCGAGAGAAAGATCAGCGCGCCGAAGGAGAGGATGAGTCTGGATCTAAGGCTTCGCGGCAGCAGCTTCCCCGTCCAAGACAAGCTTGTAACCCACCCCCCAGACCGTTTGCACGCGCGCCTTGGCGCCGGAGAGCTTCTCCCGCAGCCAGGCTACGTGCACGTCGATTGTGCGCGTATCGCCGTAGAAGTCCTGGCCCCACACCAGGCTGAGCAAACGTTCGCGGTCGAGGACGACGCCCTGGTGGCGCATGAAGGCGGCGAGGAGGTCGAACTCCTTGGCGCGCAGGGTGATGCTCTTCGCGCCGACGCTGACCTCGCGTCGCGCCGGGTCGAGGCGGATGTCGCCGACCTCGAGCACCGCCTCCGTGTTGATCGCGCTCTGGCTGCGCCGCAGCACCGCTTTGACGCGCGCGACGAGCTCGCGCGGGTTGAACGGCTTCGTCATGTAGTCGTCGGCGCCTACTTCTAGGCCGACGATCTTGTCGATGTCGTCGCTACGCGCAGTGAGGACGATCACGGGCACGTTGGACGTCTTGCGCAGCTCTTTGCAGACGCTGAGTCCGTCCATCTCCGGCATCATGATGTCGAGGACGATGAGGTCCGGGTTGACGCTACGCGCCTTCTCCAGCGCCTGCTTACCGTCATGCGCCTCTTCCACGCGGAAGCCCTCATTGCCGAGGTAGAGGCGTGCCAACTGCACGATGTTCTTTTCGTCGTCTACTACGAGGATTGTATTCGCCATCTTCTGAGGCGGGCCGCCACGCTCCTTGCTCACCTTACCACACACCCCACATCCACCACCGG
>DATDPC010000082.1:0-15073 GCA_035292965.1 Dehalococcoidia bacterium
ACAGCCGACCTCCTCGACAACGATGGCTCTGACATCGTGACTTGCACGCTCACGAGCACACCGCCCGGAATCTACGACATCATCATCAACGTCACTGCCCCCGACGGCGACCCTGTCAGCGAATGTGGCGCCCAGACGAACCAGGCAGAGATCACAGCCGGTGTTGGTGATGGCGACACGGCTGAGGACACCGTTGAGGTGGTCTGCCCCGCCGACATCGACATCGACAAGGACCCCTCGACGGGCTCCGTGAGCCTCGGTGGCACATTCACCTACGACATCCAGGTCGAGAACACCGGCGACAGCCTGGCTGAGAATGTTGTCGTCACCGATAATCTCACCGGGAACGGCGAGATTATCGACATCAGCGTCAGCCCCGGCTCCCCGGCCTGTGAGTCGAGCAACAACTTCCCGTGCAACCTCGGCGACATCGCGGCCGGAGACTCGGTGACGATTACCGTTACCGTCCGTGCCGGTGAAGACGACTGTGACCCAATTAACAACTCGGCCACAGCCTCCGCCGATGGTGGTATCGACGACACGGACAGCACTGGCAACCTCGTGAACGTCACCGGTTGCGAAGAACAGCCCACGCCGCCAACGCCGACGCCACCTACGCCGACGCCACCAACGCAGCAGGTGGCCGCCGTACAGGCCACGCCGACCGCACCGATCTCTCAGGTTCTGCCCAGCACGCTGCCGAAGTCCGGTAGCGGTGGTTACCTGCCCGCGGAGGGCGGTTCCACCTGGTTCGGCCTGAGCGCCCTGGTGCTGGCATTCGGCGTGAGCTTGCTGCTCTTCGCCAGGCTCAGTCGCCGGTCCAGCTAACGACCGCGGCTGGTCTCAAAGAGAAGACGGCCCACTCGGGGCCGTCTTCTTGTTAGGCGTTTGGAGGCGACGGGCGGATTCGAACCGCCGATGGGGGTTTTGCAGACCCCTGCCTTACCACTTGGCTACGTCGCCGGGTTTTGGTGCCGAGGATGGGATTTGAACCCATACACCCGAAGGCACGGCCCCCTCAAGACCGCGTGTCTACCAATTCCACCACCTCGGCAGCGGTGTGCGCCCCGCTGGCCGCGGAGCGAGATTCAGGATAGCAATCGCTGCTAAGCGGCGCAATTTGCCGAAACGGCGCTATGGCGTCGCGGCGGGTGTCGGCGGCTTCGGCGTGGGCGTCGGCGTCGGTGGCGCGGGCTCCGGCGTTGAGGTCGATGGCTTCGGCGTTTTCGTCGGCGTCACGGTCGGCGGCTTCGCCGTCGGTGTCTTCGTTGGCGTCGAGGTCGATTTCACCCAGGCGGTTGGCGTGACAGTCGGTGATTTGGCGGGCGCGGCGGGGATCAGCACCGGGTCCGCCGGGTGATCGTCGGCGACGTCCGGCGTGTTGCGGCCGGTACGGTTCGTTTTCAGCGAGAGGCGGCAGGCGATGGCGAGCTGGTTCGTGCCGTCCGTCAGGTGGACCGACAGGTTGTAATCGAAGCCGCGGCCAAGCGCCGACGACGGCGCCTCCGACGTAAGCACGACGGTCAGCGCCCCGGTCGAGGCGGCCTCGACCGCCAGCGGGTCCTTGGCGCCGCCGGCCGGCTCGATCGCGACGGCGTCGACTTCGTACTTCGTGAGGCTGTCGTCGATGAAGCGCAGCGTCGTCGTGGCGCCGGCTTCGACGGGCATCGGCGTCGTCGGGCAGGCGTTGGGCCAGGTTGCGAACCGGTCCTGTGGCTGCACCGTCGGCAAATAGCGCAGCGGGTCGACGTAGGCGCGGTCCTTGAGCACCTCGAAGTGGAGGTGCTTGCCCTTCGACTTGCCGGTGCTGCCGCCGAGGCCGAGGACCTCGCCCTGCGCGACCTGCTGGCCCGTCTGCACGCTGAGCTTGGAGAGGTGGCCGTAGAGCGTCGTGAAGCCATCGCCGTGATCGATGATCACGTAGCGGCCGTACTCGCAGCAGGGGTCGCCGCCGGCGAAGCTGACGGCGCCAGCGCGGGCGGCGCGGATCGGCGAGTCGGCGTTGCCGTCGAGGGCGATGTCGATACCGGTCGGGTGGTAGAGGCCGAAGAAGCTCGTAATCGAGCCGGAGGTGGGCCAGTCGAACTCGCTGGCGCTGCTGACCTCGATCGTCGTTTCAGTACGTATCGACGAGCCCTGGCTGAAGGCGTTGGCGATAGCGTTGCTCAGCAACCTACCCGCGGCCGGGACCTCGGCGCCGCCGCGCCCAGGCGAGGCGAAGAGGACGAAGGAGGGCAGCATGATCAGGCCGGCCAGCAGCCCGACGGCCACCGGCTTCGAGAACGGCAGCGCGAAGCGAAGCCTCGGCGGCCGGATGCGACGCAGGATCGAGAATCGACGCAGCTTGATCCCCCAGCTCAGCGCGCGAAGACGCGCGGTCTGTCAAATAGAGGATCGGCTGCTTCAGGAGCTTCGCCAGAGACAAAGAACAAAGGCCCCGAAGGGCCTTTGCGTCAGGTGCTGGCAGGAGCGGAGGGACTCGAACCCCCAACCTGCGGTTTTGGAGACCGCTGCTCTACCAATTGAGCTACGCTCCTATGTTGAAGACCGGGGGACTCCCCCGGAGCCCCACGCTTCGCGGGCGGCTGCCGCCCGGCGTCTGGTTACTGTTGCCGGCAACAACGCTGCCGACGCCCCTTCAGCGGGGTCTGGGGTGTCCCCAGCTTAGATGTTTGGTGGAGACAGGGGGACTCGAACCCCCGACCTCTGCGATGCGAACGCAGCGCTCTCCCAGCTGAGCTATGTCCCCTCCGAAGAACCTACCGATTATACCGAACGCCCGCGCAGGAGCGACCCGGGCTCGCCCCTATTGCTTGAGGCGGCGTTGGATGCCGGTGCTGCGGCGACGCGGCGGCGTCGGTGGTTTGAACTCGAGGCCCGGCATCAGCTCGACGACGAGGCGTCCGCCGGCGACGTCGACTTCCTTGATCACCGGCTCGACCGCCGGCAGCAGCAGTTCGCCGCGCTCGCCGCGGACGACGTAGACGTCGTTGGCGCCGGTCGCGAGCACGTCCGCGACCTCGCCGAGGTGCTCGCCGTTCTCATCCTCGACGCGCAGGCCGACGATCTCGTGCTGGTAGTAGCGGCCGTGCTCGAGCAGGACGCGCGGCTCCGGCACCATCAGGCGCTTGCCGCGCAGTAGCTCCGCCGCGCCGCGCGAAGCAACGCCAGAGAGCTTGAGCACGACGAGGTGCTCCTGCCAGCGGCTCGTCTCGATCCGCAGTGGCGCGCCGTCGAGGAGGAGCTCGGCGCCTTTGTCGAAGCGTTCCGGGAAGTCGGTCAGCGGTTCGACCTTGACCTCGCCGCGGATGCCGTGGGCCGAGACGATACGGCCGACGGCGATCGGTGCGTCTGGTTGGTCTACAGGATCGGCCTCGCCCATCGAGCTATCGTGGACCTCGACCAGTAGTCTCTCTTGCTGCGCGGGGGCTAATCGCCGATGTCGAGGACGGCGCGGGTGTCCTGACGAGCTGCCGCGACCTTGAGCAGCGATCGCATCGCCTCGGCGACGCGGCCACCGCGGCCGATCACCTTGCCCATGTCGTCGTCAGCGACTTCGAGGTGGATGACGTGGCGGTGTCCGTCCCACTCCTCTGTAGTCTCGACCGCCTCCGGGTCCTCGACAAGGCCCTTGGCGATGTAGTCGATCAGGTCTTTCATCTAGGTTGTTTCCTCGGCCGGCGCCTCTTCCGTGGCCTCGGCGGCGGGCGCTTCCTCGGCTACGGCCGCGGGCGCTTCTTCGGCGATGGCTGCGGGCGCCTCTTCGGCTGCTGCCGTGGGCGCTTCTTCAGCTATCGCCGTGGGGGCTACGGCTGCGGGCGCTGCAGCGGCAGCCGGCGACGCTGCCTTCGCGTCCTTCGATACCTTGGGCTTCGGTTCGGGCCAGACGCGGGCGGGGCGCAGGCCCTGCCTCGCGAGCAGCTTGTCGACGATCAGCGTCGGCTGGGCGCCCTTGGCGAGCCAGTCGCGCACCTTGTCGGCGTCGATGTCGAATGTCGTCGGTTCGGTGCGCGGGTTGTAGTGCCCGATGATCTCAACGTAAGCGCCGTCGCGCGGCTTCCGCGCGTCGGCGACTACGACGCGATAGAAGGGCTGCTTCTTCTTGCCTATGCGCGAGAGCCTGATTTTCAGCAAATTCGTGTCCCCTTATTCGTCAATTCTAGCGAATGCCCATCAGCTTGGCAGTGCGACCGGAGGCCAGCTGCTGCATGACCTTCTTCGCTTCTTTCCACTGCTTGAGCAGCTGGTTTACGTCCTGCGGGGTCGTGCCGCTGCCGGCGGCGATGCGCTTGCGCCGGCTCCCGCCGATAAGATCCGGGTTGCGCCGTTCTTCCGGCGTCATCGAGGAAACAATCGCCTCGGCGTGCTTGAAGAAGGTATCGTCTATCTCCGTTGCCTGCAACTGGCGCTTGATGTTGCCCATGCCCGGCACCATGCTCAGCAGGTCGCCGATGGGGCCCATCTGCTTGACGCGCTGAAGCTGGCTGACGAAGTCGTTGAGGTCCAGCTGGTTCGCTTTGGCGCGCTTGCCGAAGTCGACGACCTCGTCCTCGCCGATCTGGGCCTGGGCCTTCTCGATCAGCGTCAGGACGTCGCCCATGCCGAGGATGCGGGAGGCGAAGCGCTCCGGGTGGAACGGCTCCAACGCGTCGGCGCGCTCGCCGGTGCCGATGAACTTGACCGGCAGGCCGGTGACGGCGCGAATCGAGAGGGCGGCGCCGCCGCGGGCGTCGCCGTCGAGCTTCGTCAGGACGAAGCCGCTGACCGGCAGCGCCTTGCGAAACTCCTCGGCGACGTTCACGGCCTCCTGGCCGGTCATCGCGTCGACGACGAGCAGCGTCTCGTGTGGCTTGAAGCTCGATTCCAGCAGCTGCAGCTCTTCGACAACGTCCTCGTCGAGCTGCAAGTAGCCTGCCGAGTCGACGATCAGCGCCGTCGCGCCGATCTTCTTCGCCTCTTCCAGAGCGCCCTTCGCGAGACGCTTCACGTCTTTCGCATCGGCAGCGAAGACTGGGACGTTGTGCTGGCGGCCGAGCGCCTGGAGCTGCTCGCTGGCGGCGACGCGATACGGGTCGGCGGCGATGAGAAGCGGCTTCTGGCCCGACTTGCGCAGGTGCAGCGCCAGCTTCGATGCGAACGTCGTCTTGCCGCCGCCCTTGAGGCCGACGAGGAGCACGACCGTGGGTGGCTGTGCTGCGACAGCGAGCGGCGCCGACGTGCCGCCGAGCATGTTCGTCAGTTCTTCATTGACGATCGAGATGACCTGCTGCGGTCCCGTCAGCGACTGGAGTACGTCTGCGCCGGCGGCGCGCTCACGCACGGCAGAGACGAACTCGCGCACGACGCGGAAGTTAACGTCCGCCTCCAGCAGCGCAACCCGAACCTCACGCAGGGCCTCATCGAGGTCTTTCTCGCTGACCGTGCCGTGGCTGGAGAGGCGGCTGAAGACGCGCTGAAGTTTGTCGCTAAGCGCGTCGAACATGCTTGTTCGATTCTAACAGACGGGGCCACGAAGTTTTTCGCGGCATACATTAACCAAGCTGTCGGCGGGTTTTCGCCCATTAGATTGACCGCGAGGTTGCGCCTATGATTAATCGGTAGGGACCATGCCCGAGACCGAAGAGGAACCAAAGGACACCGTCTCCCCGCCGGAGGAACCAGGCGAGCGTAGCTTCGTGCGCTTGCGGCGCCCGCGCGACGGCGAATCGCCGTTGGCGGCACAGCCGGAGCTGCACGAACGTGTTAGCGGCCGCAAGCCCGGCTCCAAGTTCCTCCGCCTGACGCGCCGCGGCGAGCAGAAGCTACGCCGCGTCGCCGAGGGAGAGTACGAAGTAACCCGCGTCGGCTCCGAGCCGGCTTCAGGGATGGGGCGTGTCGTCGCCAAGGTGCGTCACGCCGTCATCGGCGAGACGCTGGCGTCGTCGCAGCTGAGCCACCAGCGACTGAGCAAGCTGAAGGCGCTGGCGATCTTCTCGTCGGACGCGCTCTCGTCATCTGCCTATGCGACGGAGGAGATCCTCCTCGTCCTCGTCCTCGCCGGAACGGCCGCGACGGCGAAGGCGATCCCGATCTCGCTCGCGATCGCCGCGCTCGCCGTGATCGTCGTCGTCTCGTATCGCCAGACGATCAAGGCGTATCCCAACGGCGGCGGCGCTTACATCGTCGCGAACGAGAACCTCGGCGTGACCCCTGCGCTGGTCGCCGGCAGCGCATTGCTTGTCGACTACATCATGACCGTCGCCGTATCGACCGCCGCCGGCGTCGCGGCGATCCTCTCGGCGGCGCCGTCGCTGCACGACGCGCGCGTCGAGCTGGCGCTGCTGTTCGTGGTGCTGATCACGCTCGGCAACCTGCGCGGCATCCGCGAATCCGGGACGATCTTCGCGATCCCGACCTACATATTCATCTTCGGCTTCGGCGGCATGCTCGCGGTTGGCTTCGTGAAGCTGATCGTCAACGGGCACATCGACGCCGCGCCGGTGGAGCATCAAGTCGAGGGCGGCGCGCAGGCGCTAACCCTCTTCTTGCTCTTGAGGGCGTTCTCCTCAGGTTCTGCGGCGCTGACCGGCATCGAAGCGGTGGCGAACGGCGTGCCGAGCTTCAAGCCGCCCGAATGGAAGAACGCCGCGACAACGCAGATGTGGATGGCGATCATCCTGATCCTCTTCTTCGTCGGCACGACCGTGCTGGCGCATCAGATCGGTGTGCTGCCGTCCGAATCGAAGACGGTTGTCGCCCAGATCGCCGAGTCGGTCCTGGGTCGCAACGTGCTCTTCTACATCGTTCAGGCTTCGACTGTGATGATCTTGATCCTCGCGGCGAACACGGCCTTCGCCGGCCTGCCGACGCTCGCCTCGGTGATGGCGAAAGACTCCGTCATGCCGAAGCAGTTCGCCTTCCGCGGCGACCGGCTGGCGTTCTCGAACGGGATCATCCTCCTCGGCCTCGCGTCGTCGGCAGTGCTGGTCGTCTTCGGGGCGCAGACTCACAAGATCATCCCGCTCTACGCATTTGGCGTGTTCACCGCATTCACGCTCTCCCAGGCCGGCATGGTGATCCACTGGCGCCGCCACCGCGAGGAGGGCTGGCGCCGCGCTCTCGCGATCAACGCCGTAGGCGCGATCGCGACTGCGATCGTCGCCGTGATCGTCGCCGCGACGAAGTTCACTCACGGCGCCTGGCTCTCGATCGCGATCATGCTGGTGCTCGTCGCCGTCCTCTGGCGGATCAAGAGCCACTACGACCAGGCGAGCCGCGAGCTGGGCCGTGGCCTTGCGGGCGCGGGTGGCGTCGCGGAGCACTTCTACGTCGCGTCGGCCGGCCGGCCGCAGACCGTTATCGTGCCCGTCGAGGAGATCGATCGCGCCGTGCTGCGTACGATCGCGTACGCGCGGACGCTGTCTTCAAACGCCGTCGCGATCCACGTGACCGACGACCGCGAAGAGGCGGAGAAGCTGCGCCAGAAATGGGACGAGTCGATACCGGATATGCCGCTCGTCATCGTCGAGTCGCCGTACCGGTCGCTGGTTGAGCCGATCGTCGCCTACATCGAGGGCCTCGACCGGACCCAGCCGAACCAGATGGTGACGGTTGTGCTGCCGGAGTTCATCCCGAAGCACTTCTGGCAGCGCTTTCTCCACAACCAGCTGGCGCTGCGTCTGAAGAAGGCGCTGGCCAACCGCCAGAACACGGTGCTGGTCGACGTGCCCTATCACCTAACGCACTAGCGCGGGGGCATAGGGCTGCCGCGCAAAAGAAGGGCCGTGGCAGAACGCCGGTGCTATATTGAGCCGGTGGAAACGAGTCTAGCGACGAAGCGCGCGCACCTCGAGTCGATCCTGCGCGAGATGGGGTCGGCTGTCGTGGCGTTTTCCGGCGGCGTCGATAGCACCTTCGTCGCCGCGGTGGCGCAGGACGCGCTCGGCGCCCGCGCCCTCGCCGTAACCGGCGTCTCGCCCTCGATCCCGGCGAGCGAGGTCGAAGAGGCGAAGCAGCTGGCGGCGCAGATCGGCATCGCCCACCGCCTGATCGAGACGCGCGAGATGGACAAGCCCGGCTACGTCGAGAACTCGCCCGACCGCTGCTTCTACTGCAAGGACGAGCTGTACACGCTGCTCGGCAAGATGACGAAGATCGACGGCTACGACTACGTTGTCGATGGCTGCAACCTGGACGACCTTGGCGACCACCGCCCCGGCCGCCGCGCCGCTGCCGAGCACGGCGTGCGCAGCCCCCTGATCGAAGCGCAGATGACGAAGGACGACATTCGCGCGCTCTCGAAGGAACGCGGCCTGTCGACCTGGGACAAACCGGCGATGGCCTGCCTCTCGTCGCGAATCCCCTACGGCACGCCCGTGACCGTCGAGGCGCTCGACCAGATCGAAGCGGCGGAGGCTTTCCTGCGTTCGCTCGGCCTGCGCCAGCTGCGCGTCCGCCACCACGGCCAGGTCGCGCGCATCGAGCTGGACGAGAGCGGCATGGCGATCGTGATGAGCGGCGGCCGCCGCGCCGCGGTCGTGTCGAGGTTCAAGGAGCTGGGCTTCGCCTACGTAACTCTGGATCTCTCGGGCTTCAGGTCCGGTTCGATGAACGAGCCGCTGGCGGGGCGGCAGACCGCGCCTCCCTTATCGAAGAACGAAGCCTAGAATCTGGACCGCTCTCCGGAGCGAACCAGGTTCTCGCCTCTCGTGCCGGGATGGCGAAATCGGCAAACGCAGCGGACTTAAAATCCGCCGTCCGAAAGGACTTGTGGGTTCGACCCCCACTCCCGGCACCAACACTCGCCGCTCAGACCGCGGATTCTCCGATACGGCACGTAGCTAGTCCGCGTCGGCGGGCGGATCGGTGACCGGCGAAAAAGTCCTTGGGATCGGGCCTCTGCTGCTAGCCTTCGCCGCGGGCCGCCGTCAGCGCGTCGAGGCCTTGCTGCAGAATCCCGCGCGAGAAGAGCACCTCGACGTTCGCGTCCCAGTCTTCTTCGCCGCCCAGCTCATCCATGATTGCTAAGAGCGCATCGAACAGCTGCTCCGCGACTTCTCGCAGGCGTTCGTCGCCGACTGAGAGCCCTGCACCCATGGGTTCCTCCAGGCACGCTTCGCTCGCGTTAGCAACGCCGAGGTGCCCTTCTAACAACGTCGGTCGATTATCCGCCAGAGAATATCAAGAAGACCATGACATTAGTGAAGAATCCCAGCGCGCGGGTCTATCAATCAGGCGCATCGGCAGATACAGAAGGCAGCACGAGGCTTAGACGCTTGCCTCCGGACCTCATTGTTCGTCCTGACCCCCTTGCACTACGTAACGGTGCGCCTTACACTGCCTCTGTTAGCACTCCCTCCGCCTGAGTGCTAAACCCCTTACCCTCGCTTTTGAAGACTCGTTGGAGGTCAGAATGGCTTCGAGATTAATCCCCCTCGCCGACAAGCTGGTGCTGCGACCGATCGTCCAGGAAGAGGTCCTCGGTAGCGGCCTCGTTATCCCGGACACGGCGCGCGAAAAGCCGAACCAGGGCGAAGTGATCGCCGTTGGCCCCGGCCGGCGTGACGAAGACGGCAAGCTGGTCCCGATGGAAGTCGCCGTTGGCGACCGCGTCCTCTACGCGAAGTACACGGGCCAGGAGATCAAGGTCGAGAACGAGGAGCTCATCGTCCTCGCCGAGCGCGACCTGCTCTGCAAGGTAGAGGTCTAGACACTTACGAATATAGGAGCATCCCATGCCTAAGCAGATCATTTTCGACGAGGAAGCCCGCCGTTCTTTGAAGATGGGCGTTGACGTCCTCGCTGAGGCACTGAGAGTCACCCTGGGCCCGCGCGGCCGCCGCGTGGTCCTCGACCGCAAGTACGGCCCGCCCCTCGTCGTCGACGACGGCGTTTCGATCGCCAAGGAGATCGAGCTGCGCGACCCGTTCGAGAACATGGGCGCTCAGCTGGCCAAAGAGATCTCGTCCAAGACGAACGACGTCGCCGGTGACGGCACGACGACGGCGACGGTACTCGGCGCCGCGATCGTCCGTGAGGGCATGAAGAACGTTGCCGCCGGCGCCAACCCGATGGCGCTGAAGAAGGGCATTGAGATGGGCTCCCAGGCCGCAATCGACCACCTGCGCCGGATGGCGAAGCCGGTTACGGGCAAGGAACAGATCGCCCAGGTCGCCACGCTATCAGCCCACGACGAAGAGATCGGCAACATGATCGCCGAGGTGATGGAGAAGGTCGGCAAGGACGGCGTCATCACCGTCGAAGAGTCTCGCGGCACCCACATGGAGACCGAGTTCGTCGACGGCATGCAGTTCGACCGCGGCTATGTCTCCCCTTACTTCGTGACGAACACGGAGCGCATGGAGTCGTCGCTGGACGAGCCTTACGTGCTGATCACAGACAAGCGCATCTCCGCCGTGACGGACCTGCTGCCGATCCTCGAGAAGGTCCTGCAGGTGACGAAGAACTTCGTCATTATTTCGGACGACGTCGATGGTGAGGCGCTGGCGACGCTTGTCGTCAACAAGCTGCGCGGCACGGTGAACGCGCTCGCGGTGAAGGCGCCGAGCTTCGGTGACGCGCGCAAGGCGATCCTCGAAGACATCGCGATTGTCACGGGCGGCACGTTCATCACGGAGGACACGGGTCGCAAGCTGGAAGGCGCTCAGATCGCCGACCTCGGCCGCGCCCGCCGCATCGTTGCCAACAAGGACGAGACGACCTTCATCGAGGGCTACGGCTCGGATGAGGCGATCCAGGCGCGGATGAAGCAGGTGAAGGCGCAGATCGACGAGACGCCGGGCGACTTCGACCGCGAGAAGCTTCAGGAGCGGCTGGCGAAGCTCTCCGGTGGTGTCGCGGTGCTGAAGGTCGGTGCGGCGACTGAGGTGGAGCTGAAGGAGAAGAAGCTCCGCGTCGAGGACGCGCTCTCGGCGACGCGCTCAGCCGTCGAAGAGGGCATCGTCCCCGGTGGTGGCGTTGCTTTGATCCGCTGCCAGTCGATTCTGGACGACCTGGCGAAGACGATGGAACCGAGCGACGAGCGCACGGGCGTCCAGCTGCTGAAGCGCGTCTTCGAGGAGCCGCTGATCCAGATCGCCGACAACGCCGGCGTCGAGGGCACGGTGGTGGTCGACCAGGTGCGCAGGTCTAAGGACCCGGAGTATGGCTACGACGCGATGGAAGGCGTCTACGGCAACATGATCGAGCGCGGCGTCATTGACCCTGTAAAGGTGACGCGCAGCGCCCTGGAGAACGCGATCTCGATCGCGACGATGATCCTGACGACGGAGTCGCTGATTACGGACATCCCGGAGGCGCCTGGCGCGGCGCCGGCCATGCCCCCCGGCATGGGCGGCATGGACTATTAACGAGCCGTCAGCAGTCAGCGTTCAGCTTTCAGAGAGGCCCCGGGCAACCGGGGCCTCTCTCTTTGTGACCTCTCCCCCCAGCCCCCTCTCCCCTTCGGCAAGCTCAGGGCAGGCTCAAGCACAGAGAAGGGGAAAGCCTGGTCAGGCGAGGTTTGATTGCTTGATTGGGTTTTGCGTTTTTTCGGCGCCGCGTTGGCGTTGGCGAATCTGGGCGAGCTTGGTGCGGACGTCCTGGACGACGAGCTGTCTGATTGAGTTGGCGAGGGCGGGGTCTTCCAGGGTGGCGCGGTAGGCTTCTGCCATGGTTTCGACGTAGCGCTGACGCTGCTTGCGGTCGTACTCGGCGGCGAGGGCTCGGAAGATGAGGCGCAGCTCCGGGACGACGGCGATCATGAGGGCGCCGAGGTAGTAGCGCCGCGAGTAACGGCCGTGGCGGAGGCCGTTGACGTTGCCTTTGGGCGCGCCGGCGCCGGGTCTGCGTCCGCCGCGGGTCATGGAAGGAGAGTAGAGGAGAGACAGACCGATCGTGAGCCAGAAATGTCACGACGTCCTGAGTTAGGGGTAGAATCTCCGTCAATACCATGTTGATAGAGCGTTTGCGTATGGAGGGCTTTCGAACCTTCCAGAACGCCGAAATCGAACTAGGTCCAGGCATTACTGTTCTCGTCGGTGAGAATAATGTTGGAAAGAGCACAGTTGGCCTCGCCATCCAGAAGCTCTTTGGTGGCGGGCTTGGTCTTGAAGATGCTAGAGACAGGGTGCCAAGCCCTATCCTCTTAGAGGCTGAATTAGGCCCGCGCGAGGAGGTAATTGCACTGCTCCAGCAGTACCTCAGCCTCGACAAAGGTGCGTCCAGGAACAAAGATATCCTCGATAAGTGGCTATTGGATGAGGGGGCGAAGGCGGTTCTCAGCCTCAAATGTGATTCGAGCTTGCGTTCGAGCCTGAGCTTCCGCTTCGGTGACCTCGGATTTGAAAGCAACCTGTTCTTCCTTCAGAAGAGGGTGGGCCAGAAGAGGGGTGGCGCGCCGGTCCAACAATGGAGCTCGTTCATCAGCGTCGGGGACCTGCCGACCGGCCACGCGTTAGAAAATCTCTTAGGCCAGCGAGCTTGGCAACTCGAAGCAAACGTGCCAGAGCAAATTGCCGCGGCTGTTCAGTATCGATTCAAGCGCTTTGAAGAGTTCCGTCTAAAGGCAGCGCCTGCTCAAGGGGCGGCTAACGTCGAATCGCTTTCGGGACTTGAAAGTGCAAACGTGTTATTCAATCTGAGAAACCATGCCAATCCCGAGGAGAGTGTTCGCTACGACATGGTGATACAGGCTTTCGAGGCACTCTTTCCTCACTACAAGATCGTCGTCGTTGAGACCTCTCCCGGATCCGGAGTTCCTGACATTCAGTTTCGTAGGGAGGGACGGCCTCCTCAGACTTTGTCGCAGGTCAGTTCTGGAACAAATCAAATGCTAACGCTTCTTACGAATCTGCTCGGTCGTAGGGGTCTGATCCTCTTCATCGAACATCCGGAGGCGCTATTACATCCTCAGAGCATGAGGTTCCTGCAACGCTTGCTGATAGAAGCTTCAGAGCCCAATCAAATCATTATCACGACGCACGATCCTCACTTCGTAAGCGCAGGAAACGCTCTCGGATTACGGAGAATCTGGACACTGCGTGACGACACGAAAGTTTCGGGACTCAGCAATGAACTATCGGTGAAGGAGTTGGGCCAGATTGAGACTGCGCTTCGCAATCCTGGTGCGAAGGAGGTTGTCTTCGCGCGCGCAGTAATATTAGTTGAAGATGAGAGTCAGTGTGAGTTTCTGCTTCAGATAGCGCCTACTTTAGGTCGAGATATCGATGCTCATGGCATAAGCGTAATCCCAGTGGGAGGTGAGCACGGCTACAAGCCATATCGGACGTTGTTGGACGCTCTGAATATTCCTTACGTATGTCTACGCGACAAGCGATGGGGCCAGGACATCGATTTTCCTCCGGCACGTTTCTTCGCACTGGGAGCAGAAATTGAAGAATATCTCGATTCTCAAGGACTCGCGGAACTTCGATTGACAACCAAACAGGATGTTGGCCAAGGCAAACCGCGCGTCATGGCAGCTCTGGGTGCGCAACTCAAGAAGGAAGACGTGCCAAAGTTGTTTGACGACCTTCTCCAGGCTGCGATTGCGGCAAGCCAGCCCTGACCGCCGTTAGTTACGGGACCTTGGTGGGGGTCTTTGTTGGGGTGGAGGCTGCGCCGGCGCCGGTGCATTGCGGGCCGGTGCCGGGTGGGAGGTCTAGGACCTGGCCGACGAAGAGCTCGTTGGCTTTGACGTTGTTGATGTCGAGGAGCTGGGCGGTCCATTCGCTGGGGTTTTCGACGCAGAACTTTTCGGCGATGGCGAAGGGGTAGTCGCCGTCGACGACGGTGTAGGCGCCGCCGCTGCCGGTTGGGCGCTTCGTGGGCGTGGGCGTGGCGGCGCCGGATGCGGGGGTGCCGGACGAGGGTGTCGTGCCGGCGCCGGGGGTGCGGGTCGGCGTGGCGGGGGTGGTGACGGTGGTGGCGGGGAGCTTGAGCTCGACGCCGACAGCGAGGGTGCGTGGGTCGGTCATGTTGTTGAGGCTGAGGACCTGGGCGATCCAGGCTGCCTGCTGGTCGGCGGGGACGTTGAAGGAGGAGGCGATGCCGCCGAGGGTGTCGCCCGATTTCACGACGTATGTCCCGCCGGGGCCGCTGCTGGTGGTGGGGCCGACGCCGCCGGACGATTGGGTCTGGCCGAGGAGGATCGGCTCGGGCGGGTCGCTGTCGGGCGTGGCCGTCGGGATCGAGCCGGGGCGCAGGGCGGAGCCGCCGCTGCCGCCGCCGTCGCCGCCGAAGAGCGATCCCTTGAGGAGAAATACGAGGACGAGCAGGACGAGGACGCCTGCGCCGAGTCTGACTAGCATGGGAAGCCGGGGACACCCCGGGCCCCGCTAAAGAGAGGCGCTCCGCTCAGCGACCAACGTGCCAGGACGCGGGACACTCCCGGACCGCCGCTGAAGACGGGTCGACTCGTGAGGCGCGCGACGGGGCTCCCTCGCTTCGCGGGCTCTTTACGGGCGTTGTTTATCGAAGGAAAGGGCATCATGCCTATCAAGTCAGTAGTCCGAGACGGAGCGTTGGGCTCCCGTTAGAGGTTATCACGCGCGTGCGGGGCGCCGCCTCACGAGCCGCCGGCCATCAGCGATTCGAGGACGGCGACGCCGAGCCGGACGGTGGCCTCGAGGTAGGCGGGGTTGAGGCGCTCGACGGTGTCTTCGGGGCGGTGCCAGGCGGGGTCTTCGCCGCGGTAGAACATCAGGGCCGAGATGCCGGCGTTGATGAAGACGGCGTGGTCGCTGCTGGTGGTTGCGGGGAGGTCTGAGAGCGCGGTTGGGACGTCGATCGTCTTCGAGATGTCGAAGGCGCGCGTCTTGAGGCTGCCGCTGCCGATCAGCTGAATTGTCGCGTTCTGGCCGAAGCCGACCATGTCGAAGTTGAGCATCGCCTTGATCCGGCCGCGGGCGGCGGCGTCGAGCGACTTGACGAAGGCCTGGCTGCCGCGCAGGCCGCGCTCCTCGGCGCCGAAGAGGACGAAGCAGTTGGCGCCGGTCTCGCCTTTGCTGGCGATGACGGCGGCGATCTCGAGGACGGAGGCGGCGCCGCTGGCGTTGTCGTTGGCGCCGGGGCCGGTGGTGACGCTGTCGTAGTG
>DATDPC010000083.1:0-31290 GCA_035292965.1 Dehalococcoidia bacterium
CCGCTCTCGGGCGTAGACGGCTTCACGGTAGCGTTACTTCGGGGAGAGGCTTGGGCCGCGCGCTCAAGCCTCTCCCCGCTTACTGCCAGCGGCGACCTTGCCGTATACGCGTGACGCATCGGCGCTAGAATCTGGGCGTGCAGGACGTTGCGCACACGATCATCCGCGAGCCCGGCGAAGAGACGCCGGAGCAGTACGCCCGGCGCGTGCGTTTCCTCGCCGCTATCTACGCTGTCATGTCGGCGGCGTCGATCATCGGCCTCGCCCTAGTCGTCCAGTGGGGGAAGTACTTCGTCACGCTGACGCAGCGCTCGAACATCGAGACGCTGGTGCTGCTGTTCCTGATCGGTTACTTCGGCTACTTCCTGCTGCTGAGCTGGCCGGGGACGTTCGGCGGCATGCGCATCGCCTACTTCGGGCTGCGGGCGCGGCTTGGGTCGCTTGAGGATGCGGAGCGGCGCAAGGTGCGCGCGCTGGGAATGCCGAAGCCGGGTCACCCGGTCGTGGCGATCAACTGCCTGCTCGAGCGCGACGACCGCCCGCGCGAAGGGTTCTCGATCGACGTGGCGGACGAGTATGGCTCGATGGGCCGTATCGATGTGTCGGGAGCGCGGATCACCTACGTTCAGGCGCACCGCGGCGGCGTAACGAGCCTGCTGATCTACTTCGTCCACCAGGCGAACCAGCTGCTCGCCGAAGACGGCGCCGAGAGCAAGATCGACATCGTCGAGTGGGGCGCGATCGATGAAGACGCGCTGAAGGGCTACCTGGGCCTGATCGAGTTCGCGCGCAACGTCGAACGCCATCTCGACATGGAGGAGGGCTGGCCGAAGCTGCTCCTGACGGCAGACCAGGTCGCGGCGCTCGAACGGCGCCTTTCGGAGGTGTGCCGGGCGCTGCGTAGCGAGATGTTCCTGCCGGAGTGGGAGTTCAGCGGCGACCACAAGCTGCCGTTGATCCCGGAGCCTCTCGGTCTCTTCAGCCTCAGCCGCTCCGAGAAGCGCATCGACCCGATCTCATCGATGGGCTTCGCGGCGGCGATTGTCGTGACCAGCACGATCGCGCTGGCGCTGCTGATCGTCGTGCCGCCATGGGTGCCGGGGGCGTGACGTGAGGCTGCAGATCGTCCTCATCGGCGTCGTCCTGGGGCTGGCGGCGCTCGCCGGGCTCTGGGTCTATGCGTGCACCGGCCCGCGCGTCCGGGTCGAGTCCGTGACGTTGGAGGCGCCTTCGGCGCCGGACCATCCTTATCGCGTCAACGTCATCCTGCACAACGAAGCGCGCCACGAGGGCGAAGTCATCGTCTCGGTGCGCCTGAAGGGCAAGGACGGCGGCGTCTACCCGGGACGCGAGAACGTCGAAGTGCACGGCGAGGAGCGGCTGACGGTGGCCGTCGAGGTGTTCGCGCCGCGCGGTGACTACGAGGCGTCGGCGGAGGTTACTTACCCGCCGCAGTAGGCTTCATACGCCGGAAACAACGCACCGATCCCTACAGGTGTAGACTACGGACGAGACGGTTGCAGCCGCCTGAACGTCCCCCTCGCCGCCTTGCAGAGCACTCTCTATCGCACCCCTCATCGTTATGCTTTTGTCAGGTGGTCTCGTAGTGGCTAGACGGGTCAGCAAGCCCGATACGCCATGATTCAGAGGACGGGACAGACGGCCGCGGGGCCCGGACGGGTCCGCCTTAAGCAACCAGCAGCTTTTGACGAAAGGGCTGGGAAAGAGAGGAACCGATGGCAGTCGAACCGCTGATTCTCGCTGTCGATGACGAAGCAGGCATCCTGCGCTTGATCAAGCTCGAACTTTCGAGCCAGGGTTTCCGCGTCGTGATCGCGAGCAACGGCGAAGAGGCGCTGCGTCTCGCGGAGCAGCAGCGACCCGACATTGTTGTGCTGGACATCCTGATGCCGGAGATGAGCGGCCTGGAGGTGATGCGGCGCCTGCGCGAGCGGACGAGCATCCCCGTGATCCTGCTCACGGCGAAGGACCACGACGAGGACAAGGTGCGCGGCCTGGAGCTGGGCGCCGATGACTACATCGTCAAGCCGTTCAACCCGGAGGAGCTGAGCGCCCGCGTGCGCGCCGTGCTGCGTCGGGGGTTCAGGCCTTCGGCGGGCGGCGAGAGCATCGTCCGCGTTGGCGAGGTCGAGATCGACCTGAACCGGCGTCTCGTGAAGAAGGAAGGCGAGGTGATCTCGCTCACGCGCACGGAGTGGATGCTGCTGCAGCACCTGGCGGCCAACGCCGGGAAGGTGATGCTGAACACGGAGCTGCTCAGCAAGGTGTGGGGCCCGGAGTATCGTGACGACCTGCAGTACCTGCGCGTCTGGGTCTCGCGGCTACGCAGCAAGCTGGAGCCGGACCCGTCCAGCCCGACGATCATCAAGACGCTGCAAGGCATCGGCTACCTGCTCGATGCCGAGGGCGACTTCGGTCACGGCGAAAGCGAATCGAACGGCGACGGCGCGAAGTCGGCGCCGGAGCCGGAACCGGCGGCCGGTCAGAAGTAAGACGAGGGAGCGGCTGGAGAGATGACTGAGGGGCGCCGGAAGGCGCCCCTCAGTCATTGATGGCGGTGGCTACAGACCGGAGGCGTTGCCGCCAGCGCTCGCGCATGTAGGACATTCGGCGCTGCTCAAAATTGATCCGGCGGCGCTCCGCCAGGCTGAAGGCGGGCGTTTCCTGCGGTACCGGGCGCTGGAGGGAAGTAGCGCGTCGGCGGCCGCGGGGCAGCGGTTGCTCCGGATCGATCCTCATCAAAGCAGCACCGTCCTTAATGCTGGAGAGCCTGAGTCCGTGGGCCAAGAGCAGCCTATCCGACGCCGATTGCGATGGACGGATCGGGCAGGCTCAGGGACATTTCAAAACCCTAACAACCGTCACCTCGCCAGCGCCGATCGCCAAATCGCGCTAACCTAGGCGGGTCAGGGAACGTCAGTCATGACCAAGGACAGCAAACACTCCCGCGAGACCTCCGGACGAGTCCTGGAACGCCTCTACGCCAACGTCGGCAAGCGTCGCCAGGTTCTCTATCCCTTCCTGCTCGGCATATTCGCCGTCGCAGCCGTCACCGGCCCGGCGTTGCTCCTGCGCGACCTCTTCGGCGACGACCGGCCGTACTCGACATCACCGCTGTTTCTGATCGCCGTGCTCGCGGCGTCCTGGTACGGCGGTCTGCGGGCCGGCATCACCGCCGCCTGCGCTTCCGTCATCGCGATCGGCTACGCCCTCGTCGTCCCCCACCACACGTTCAACACCGACTGGCGGGACATCGCCTGGCTGATCGGCTTCTTCGGCGCGGCGCTGCTTCTGGGGCGCATCGCCACGACGCGACGGGAGGCAGAGGTGCGCCTCAGTCAGAGCCAGCAGGACCTGGCCGACTTCTTCGAGAGCTCCCCGGTGCCGATGCATTGGGTCGAGGCGAAGGGGACGATCATTTGGGCGAACTCGGCGGAGCTGGAGATGCTGGGCTACGACCGCGAGGACTTCGTCGGGCGCACGGTCAGCTACTTCCACACCGACGCCGCCGTGGCGAAGGAGATGCTCGACCGGCTACGCAAAGGCGAAGACCTGCACGACTTCGAGGCGCGGCTGCGGGCCAAGGACGGCTCGACGCGCGACGTCGAGGTCAGCTCCAACGTTTACTGGCGCGACGGGCGCTTCATGCACGCGCGCTGCATCATCAAGGACGTCACCGAGGTCAAGCAGGCGGAGGCGCGCCTCTCCTTCCTCGCCGATGCGAGCGCGCTGCTCTCGTCGTCGCTCGATTACGAGCAGACGCTCGCGAGCCTGGCGCAGCTCTCCGTGCCGGCGATCGCCGACTGGTGCACGATCGACCTCGTCGAGGGCGACAACCTGCGCCGCGTCGTCGTCGTCCATAGCGATTCGGAGAAGCAGGAGCTGGCGAAATCGCTGCAGGACCGTGACCTGCGGGGCAGCGATGTGCTCCAGCGCGTGCTCCGGCGCGGCCGCTCCGACCTCTATCCGGAGATGACGGACGAGCTGATCGAAAAGACGATCACTGAGCCGGCGCTGCGCCGCGTTATCCAGGGGCTGGGGCTGCGCTCGTCGGTAATCGCGCCGCTGCTGGCGCGCGAGCACGTCGTCGGCGTCGTCACCATGGTCTACGGACACTCGAACCGGCGCTACACGCAGGCGGACCGGTCGTTCATCGAGGACCTGGCGCGGCGCGCCGGCATCGCGATCGATAACGCGCGTCTCTACTCGGAGGCGCAGCGCGTCCAGGCGCAGCTGCAGCTTGCGGCGGACAAGAAGGACGAGTTCCTCGGCCTCGTCGCGCACGAGCTGCGCACGCCGATCACGACGATCTATGGCGGCGCGCGCTTCCTCAACTCGCACCGCCTCGACATGGACGACGACACGCTGCGCGAGCTGCTGGGGACGATGGAGGAGGACGCGAGCCGGTTGCACCGGCTGGTCGAGAACCTGCTCGCCCTGGCGCGCATGGAGAGGGGATACGAGATCCCGCGCGAGCCGGTGCACGTGCAGCGCCTGATCGAGGGCGTTGTCGCCAGCTACCGGCGCCACCACCCGAAGCGCGAGATCGCGCTGCAGATCGAGGCCGGGTCGCTGATCATCGACGCGGGGCCGACGTATCTGGAGCAGGTGGCCGTCAACCTGATCGAGAACGCCGACAAGTACAGCCCGCCGGGCGTCTCGATCGACATCGGCGTCCGCGAGACGCGCGGCGAGGTTGAGGTGACGGTGCGCGACCGCGGTCCCGGTCTGCGGGAGGACGAGCTGGAGCTTGTCTTCGATAGCTTCTACAGGTCTGAGCGCACGTCCGGCAAGGCGCAGGGCAAGGGCCTTGGCCTTGCCGTCTGCCGTCGGCTGGTGGAGGCGCACGGCGGCCGCATCTGGGCGAAGTCGCGCCCCGGCGGCGGCCTCGAGGTCGGTTTCGCGCTGCCGATGACGGCGGAAGAAGACGGCGCCGTCCGCGCCCTCACGAACGAGGCGTAGTCGACCAGTTATCGGCCCAATTTACGGTTTCGCTATGCCCGAGCGCCTCGGCGTTTGCCGGCCTGTTATGCGGCGTGAAGCATGCTGCGCGTAACCCCCGAGTTTCCTCGTCAGCCGGAAGGAGACGCCATGCTGAAGCAATTCGGACGCACCACCTGCCCCCGCTGCGAATCCGGTCTCGTGCACGAGTTCGACACGTCGGTGACCTACTCGCCGGCCGAAGACCAGTCAAACGAAGACCAGCACTGGCTGTGTCCAAACTGCGGCCTCAGCCGGCCCGTCGTCTACCGCGTGGAGCGCGGCTCGCAGCGGCGGAACGCGGGCCTCGGGGCGCTGAGCCGGTTCAACCTCTTGTAAACGAACCGCGAGCAAAGCAAGAGGCGCCTCGACGGGGCGCCTCTTCTGTTTGAGGCGTCAGTCGATCGAGTTGAGCAGCGTCAGCAGCTCGTCGAGGCTGGTCGTTGTCGACGCGCCGGAGTCGGTGCTGAGGGCCGTGAAGATGTAACCGTCGACCCACTGCACCACGGTCGTGCCGGGCGCCGGCTTCTGGACGATGGCGGCGTGGCTGCCGACCTTCGTCTCCTGCACGTCGCCGGCTCCGTCCAGCGCCGCAATCGAGTCGCCGGGGCGGAAGCTGACGATGATCGCCCGCTTCGTTGCCGCGTCGGTGTAGACGATTGAGATGCTCCATGTCGTGCCCGCGACCCCCTTGGCGCCGCTGGCAAGCAAGCCGGCGTTCCTCGTCGCGAGGCTCGAGGCGTCGTCGGGCTTGCTGCCGCCGCCGGTCACGTTGATCGACTCGAGCGCGAACGCGCCCAGCCTGCGCGCGTGGGGTATGTGGAAGCCGACGGCCTGCTGCGCCTGCTCGATCGTCGCGTAGGCGCCGGTCGAGAGTACCGCGTCGCCGGCGTTCGAGGAGCCGCCGCTCAGCGAACCGACGAGCAGCGCCAGCCCGGCGACGATCAGCACAGCGATTACGAAGAGCGCAATCGTGAAGACGAGGACAGGCGAGCGCTGCAGCATCGCAACCAGCCTACAGGGCGCCACGGGCGGGCCGCCACGTCATCTGAGCGAGGTGGGTCTTCGCACGCATTGGTTAACCATTCGTCAGTCAATAGGTGAAGCATTTGTAACCTCTTGACAACATCTATCGTTCGGTTACTGTGTGGGCGCGCGGTGCGCGAATTGACCCGGCGGCTTCGGAGGGCCCGTAGTCGGACGACTACCCGAGTCGAGTTCAGGAGGGAACCTTGAACGGCCTTAAGTATGGTTTGTCAGACAGCAAGCTCGTCGCCGGCGTGGTCGCGTCGTTTATCGCGATGCAAATAGCCACGATTACCGGCTTCTGGTATCCGATCATCCACCTGCCGCAGGTCGACTGGAACCGGTTCAACGGCACCTATCTGGTCGGATTCAGCAACCCGACGGCGGTCGGGTTCGAGGTTCCGCCCGCGTCCGACTTCGAAGTATTCATCACCGGCTGGATATTCCACGTCTTTACTGGTATGGCCTTGGGCCTAGCGTTTGTCTTCCTGATTCGCCGCTACATCCCAACGCCATACACGATGCTGGGCAACCTCCAGGCGGCCATTATTTTCTCAGTCGTGCTGGCCCTGATCAGCATGTTCATCCTCGTGCCGTATCTGGACCCGTACGGCGCCCACCCCGGCATCATGAGCTTGGACCTGAAGCTTGCGGACAACGAAGGCAACCTGCGGCCGGGCTGGCAGACACCCCTGGTGATCCTGGTCTGGCACTTGATCTATGGTGCCCAGCTCGGGTCGTTCTATCAGCCGAAGAGCGAAGACTGACGCCTAGGGAATCACGCGAACAGCCGCACGCTGCAAGTCACGGCGTGCGGCTTCGCCGTGCCTTTGGCGCCTAGAGCGCCTCTTTGACTTTCGCGCGTAGCTTAGAGGCGCTCGTCGCGTCCGGCTTTGCGGAGAACACTGAGGGCGCGTAGCGTCACCCACTTGCTGGGACGGCCCTTCGTTTCGACATCGGCCCACATCTTGCCGTTTAGCGTGTTCTCAAGCGGCCAGCGGCCGCCGGCGTCGCGTTTGCTGAGGATTAGCTCGAAGACGTGATCGAGGCGGGCGTCGGCGCCGTAACCGAGATCGACCAGTACCTCCGTGGTTTCGAGGACGTCGCTGGTATAGCTGAGCGGGAAGCCGAGGCGGAACCAGGTTGAGCTGATGCGCCCCGTGTAGGGGTAGTCGGCGACGGCGGGGTCGCGACTGAGGAGGAACGCGGCGCCTGCCTCGAGGGCGCGGACGACGGAGGCGCTGCGCCGCGCCTCGGGGATGGCGAGGAGGCCTCGCAGCGCCTTGTTGGCGCCCCAGCCGCAGGGCTGGCCGAGGTTCACGCCGCAGGCGAACCCCGGCCCAGGGGTCGTCGCGTAGTAGCGCAGGCCGGCGTCTTCTCCCGTAATCGACTTCGCCTGCCAGTCGATGGAGCGCTGCAGACGCGGGTCGTCGAGCGAGCCGAGAACGATCAGTGCCCGCAGCAGGTTGCCGTTGAGGCAATGGATGACGCTGGACGGTGGCGGTGGGCGCTCGCCTCCGCTACGGGCGTAGCCAAAGCCGCCGTTCGCGGTCTGCGTGTGAGCGAGGACGTAGTCGCAGGCGGCGCGGACGCGGGCGTCGCTGCCGTCAGCGCCGAGGTTCGCGAGGAAGACCAGCTGCCAGGTTGTGCCGCGGTACTTCGTCGAGTAGCCAGGCCCGGGCTTCTCCCAGTAGCCGTCGGGATGCTGCGCGGCGAGGATCTTCGGTACGGGGCCGGATTGCATCACGTCGCGCCGGGCGGCGACGACCTCGGCGTCGTCTTCCGGGCGGCCGAGGAGGTTCCGGAGGGCGAAGTAGCGGACGCCGGGGTTGGCCTCGTCGGGCTCGAGCAGCCAGGCGAGCGCGTCGGCGTTCACAGGTGCTCCTTGACCTTGGTGGCGAGTGCGACGGTGAAGCCGACGGTTGAGGCGATCTCGTCGACCGGTGCTTCGCGTATGCCCTTTAGCGAGCCGAACTTGCGCAGCAGCGCCTTCTTGCGCTTGGGGCCGACGCCGGGAACGGAATCGAGGGCGCTCTCCATGCCTGTCTTCGAGCGCAGCTTGCGGTGGTAGGTGATCGCGAACCGGTGCGCCTCGTCGCGGATGCGCTGCACGAGGTAGAGCGCCTGCGACGTGCGCGGCAGGACGATCGGCTCGGCGAGGTCCTGGACGAAGAGCTCTTCGTTCTGCTTCGCCAGCCCGGCGAGTGGCACGTCCTTCAGCCCGAGGTTGCGCATCACGTCGAGCGAGGCGCTGAGCTGCCCCTTGCCGCCATCGACGATGACGAGGTCGGGCAGGGCGCCCCAGCCTGAGAGGCCGTCGTCGTCGTCGTCCGGGGTGTCGGCGTCCACCCGCTGCTCCGGGGTGTTTGGGGAGAGAGAAGATGGGGGGACACCCCCCATGCCCCCCGTCAGGGGCTGCGCCCCTGTACCCCGCTTTTGCGCCTCCGCGGAGGCGCTCTCCGGGGTCACGCGTGTGTCCGGCTGCACATCGCTCTCGCGCTGCTCCGCTGGGTTGGGGGAGAGGAGAGAGGATGGGAGGACACCCCCCATGCCCCCCGTCAGGGGCTGCGCCCCTGTACCTCGCTCTTGCGCCTCCGGCGAGGCGCTCTCCGATGGCGCGCCGTTCTCGCGCGCGGAGCCCTCTGCCGGCACGCCAGTGCCCTCCCAGCGCTTGAAGCGGCGGCCGAGCACCTCCGCCATCGAGGCGAAGTCGTTGGCGCCTTCCACGGTCTTGATCCGGAATCGGCGGTACTCGGACGGCTTCGGCTGGCCGTCGATGAAGACGACCATGCTGGCGACGGGGCTGGCGCCCTGGATGTTCGAGTTGTCGTAGCACTCGATGCGGCGCGGGTAGGTGGGCAGGTCGAGCTCTTCTTGCAGCTCTGAGAGTGCCTGGTCGCGCTTCTCGCTATCGGCGAGCCAGCGGACGCGCAGCATGTCGAGCGACTCGCGGGCGTTCTCGGTCGCAAGCTCGACCATGCGCCGGCGCACGCCGCGCTGGGCGATCGCGATCGTCACTTTCGAGCCGCGACGCTGCGTCAGCCACTCGGCGATCAGCGTTTCTTCCGGGACGTGGAAGGGCAGGACGATGATCTTCGGCACGTAGACGGCGGACTCGTAGAACTGCTTGATGAAGCTGCCGAGGACGTCGCCGTCGGCTTCGCCGCGGACGCCATCGAGCGTGAAGAAGTCGCGGCCGACCATCTGGGTGCCGCGGATGAAGAAGACTTGGACGCAGCCCTCGTCGCCGGCGCGATCTTCGGTCGAAGGGTCGCGGGCGAGGCCGAAGACGTCTTCGTCCGTCTTGCGGATGCGCTCGACGAACTGCTTCTCGGCGACCGACTCGATCGCCTTGATCTGGTCTCGGAACAGGGCGGCGGCCTCGAACTGCATCGCCTCGGACGCCTCGCCCATCTGGCCTCGCAGCGATTTGAGCACCTCGCTCGTCTTGCCTTCGAGGAAGAGGACCGTTTGGCGGATGACCTCGTCGTACTCCTCTTTAGTGCAGTAGGCGGTGCAGGGCGCGATGCAGCGGTGGATGAAGTAATCGAGGCAGGGGCGCGGGTCCGTGCCGGTGATCGTCTTCGTACAGGAGCGCCAGGGGAAGAGCTTCTTGACGATGCTAAGCGTCGTCCGCACGGACGAGGCGGAGGCGTAGGGCCCGAAGTAGCGCGCGCCGTCGCTCTGGACGCGACGGGCGATCTCGACGCGGGGCCACTCGTTCTGGACGTCGATGCGCAGGTAGGGGTAGTGCTTGTCGTCCTTGAGGCGGACGTTGAAGAAGGGCTGGTGGCGCTTGACCAACGTCGCCTCGAGGTGGAGCGCCTCGGCGGCGTTCTGGGTGACGATGTACTCGAGGTCGGCGACTTGCTCGGCCAGCGCCCGCGTCTTCGGCTCGAGCGAGTGAGGCGCGCCGAAGTAGTTGCGCACGCGGTTGCGCAGCGAGGCGGCTTTGCCGACGTAGATGACGTCGCCCTTCTCGTTGCGAAAAATGTAGACGCCGGAGCGCAGCGGCAGCGCCGCAAGCCGCGAGGCGAATCGGGCGCGCTGGGTGTTGTCGTCAGGGCGGGTGGGCATTGCGTATCTATTGTAGGAGACGCGTCGAGGGCTCTCTCGGGGAGTAAACTCTTACGGCCTACCTCTGCCAAACAGTCGTGCCAGATAGATGATGGCGTTGCCCGCGCTTCCGATTACAAACTCTGCATCTGCGAAGGTTATTTGGCTCGGTGCGGTGGCACCGTGCGCGATTCCCTCAACATCACCACGATATGCATAAACCTTCGCGATGATTTCGACCAGAGCAGGATGAACTCCCTTCTTCTGTCGAATTTCGAGCAACGCTTTTGACAGAACTATTTTGGGGTCGTTAAGGAGAATCCTGGTGAGTCCCTCAACGGCAGAGATGGCTTCCTTGACCGCGTTGTCTAGGTCTGGTTTCGGACGAGCGTTGTAATAGCGCAATGCGTCTTGAAATTGCTCGCTTGGTCCCGCTAATTCTGGATCAGATAGTATCAGACGAGTTTCCGCGATGACTTCTTCCTGGAGGAAGGCGCCGATGTGCTCAACTTGACCATGGCGCATCTCATAGCCGAAGCCATTTCGGGCAAAGACCTTATTAATGTCGTGCTGGAACCTGTTCGCCCTCTCACTGTTCAAAGCCTCCACTGACTCGTAGAGGGCCTCGCACACATCGCATAACTCATACCAAGTCAACTTGTTCATTATTGTGAATACGGTTTGGTTGTGTTGCTCCAATATGCCTGGAATGGGTGTGTCGATCTCCGAGCAGATAATCCCAAAGATTCTCTCCAAGCCGAATACTCGTTGAGTCGCCAAAGAGATGGCAATGTTGCCGATGCCTACCTGGACACGTGCCGGTACCGAATCGTAAATCGGTTCGGATGGGAGCGGGCGTGCATCGTAGCGTTGCGAGAAGGGAGTGCGATCCTCAACCATGGAAGGATTCTACGTCGCGGCTGCGTTGAGAGATCGTTTGCTACTAAGAAGAGACCGAAAGGCGTCGAGGGCTGCCTGGGACTGGCCTTGCTCACGCCCCCGCCGCGCCGAACCGGCCTACGCCGTATGACTGGTAGCGAACTATTCAGGTGTTCACAAACCGGCCGATTCTTTGAGCGTGCAACAAAAACACATGGCTGTTGTCTTCCGCGCCGTACTGACGCCGGACGGCTCTTACGAGATCGACCGGTCGCCGCTGGGCTCCGGCGCGATTCAGTCGCTGGCCGAGCGCGTCGACCGCGTTGGTTACGAGAGCCTGGCGGACGTTATCGACATGGGGCAGGAGCCGCCGCGCAGGCCGATCCTGGAGCGCATCCGGATCAGCGACCCGGAGGACGGGGAGTACTACGTCAGCTGGGAGTAGACGAGGGGCGTTCGGTGCTGCGCATCCTTCGCCCTCCCTGCGGTCGGGCTTGTTTGCTCCGCCCCTTTTAGTTAAGAACTGAGGGGAGACCCCTCAGACTCCCCCCGCATGGCCCTTCGACAGGCTCAGGAGCGCCCCCGCTACCCCTGCTCGCGTTTTCTAGAACCTCGCGCGTCGTTCTGCGAACGTTACTTCGCCTTGATGGCGCCACGAGGCGCTGAGCTTCCCCCTCTCTGTGGACGGAGAGGGGGATTGAGGGGGAGAGGTCGCTACCCAGCGCCGCCCTTTACCGATTCGCCGCCGTCGACGACGAGCGAGATGCCGGTGATGAACTGCGCTTCGTCCGAATGGAGGAAGAGCGCGGCGTTGGCGATGTCCCAGCCGGTGCCCATCTTGCGGCCGAGCGGGATCATCTTGTCGCGCATGGCGATGATCTCCTCGCGCGTGCCGCGGCCGGCGTTGACGCGCTCCTCGATCGCCATCGGCGTGTTGATCTTGCCCGGGAGGATGACGTTGGCGCGGATGCCGTACTCGGCGTTGGCGGCGGCGACGTTCTCGATCAGGGCGATGACGGCCGCCTTCGTCGTCTTGTAGCCGATCAGCGGGTACTCGTGCCGCGCCGCCATCGAAGAGATGCTAACGATGGAGCCGCCGCCGGCCTGGCGCATGTGTGGCAGGGCGTACTTGCAGGTGAGCCAGTGGCTCTTCAGGTTGACCGAGAGGACACGGTCGTACGCCTCCATCGTCATCTCAGTCACGGGCTTGTCGCCGAGGGCGATGCTGGCGCCGACGTTGTTGTGGAGGATATCGATCCGTCCGTAGCGGTCGATGACGCCCGCGATCAGCGCGGCGACGGAGTCTTCGATTGTGACGTCGACGGGCAGCGCGATTGCTGTAGCCTGTCCTGAGCCTGTCGAAGGGCCTCCCGTGTCCTCGATCATCGCGACGGTGGCCTCGGCGGACTTGAGGTCGCGGTCGGCGCAGACGACCTTTGCGCCCTCTCGCGCGAGGACCATGGCGGTGGCGCGGCCGTTGCCGATCGTCTGGCCCTCGGTCTGACCGGCGCCGACGACGATGGCAATCTTGTCCTGGACTCGACCTGGCATCTGGGGCCTCGATTTTCTAGACGGGGGCGTGATTCTGGCTAAGCGGGCTTATCTTACGACACGCCGCTGCGCATCTCGGAAACTAGTCTCTGAAACGATTTAGATGCGAAAACTCTTCGATTGTCCTGAAATGTGGTCTGTTAGCTCAACGGCGCTTGGCCTATCTAGGAGTTTCTCTTTGACGAAGGCATCGTAGAAGCCTTCGTCCAGACGATTGACGATGGTAGGCGGCACAACAAAAGTGATATTGCCCTGGAGACTGGTCTTCGCTGCGATGTCGATAGTAAGAGGCAGCTCATCGTGAGAAGGCGGGCCTAGGATTACTCGATGTTCCGACCAGCGAGGAGATGGAAAACCCTTTTTGTACCCGTCGGGTAGGCCGGTCAAGAACAGCCAAGCCACAGCAGAAAGGCTTACATTCGTGTCTGAACGATTTGTGATTCGTGCGTCATCGAGGCGAAATACGCCGTAGTAGGTGAAGTGGGGATTAATCTGCTCTCCCCCGGCGTCGTGGGTTGGCAATTCAACCATGTCGGTGGTGAACGTCTTGTATGACAAATCAAGGTCCAGCGGCGGAGGTGGTGCGAGAAGCGCATCCAACTCCGCCCAAGCTTCATTACGCTGCCTAATTGCCGCACGTTGGGCGTAGAACGATAGAAGCGCAAAGAACGCAACCACCTGAAGCAACGCTGCGCCTCCGGCTCCCAAAACGAAGATGATGGGCTTACTCGTGGAGTTGACCAGCGCAACCCCGATTCCGCCACCGACAAGATCAGCGACGAGGGACAACGCAACAGTCCACTTTGCATCGAAGGCACGCCAAGCATCATTCCAGCCACGTCGCCATGCGCTTTGTCGCATGCGTGGAGTCTACAACGTTGTGAGAGGAACCTCGCCTTGCCCGCGTCTCCGGCCGAAACGTATATTGGGACGGCGTGCTGGAGTAGCTCAGTGGCCTAGAGCGACCGGCTCATAATCGGTAGGTCGTGGGTTCGACTCCCACCTCCAGCACCAACCGAGTAACAAGTAACCAGTAACAAGTAACAAGAAGAGACCGGGCGCCTCTGGTTACTGGTTACTGGTTACTACGGCCTGAACACGGCGAAGACCTTGTCCGAGTTGCACAGCCACGACTCGACGAAGTGCGATTCGTTGGGCTTGCGGCCGAGCTCGTTCATCGCGCCGGCGAGGCAGAACCAGTTCAGCAGCTCGTTGTGGCCCGACGCCTCGACTTCCTCGAGCGGCGTTTCGCGCCACATCGCGTAGTCGCCGTTCTTCAGCGCTTCGTAGTAGCGCTTGTCGGCCTCTACGTCCGGGTGGAAGTAGTGGTGGCGGCCGGTGAGAAAGTTGTGCGACCAGCTGGACGAAGCGATGAGGGCGACGCGCCAGGGGCTCGCCTGCATCGCCTGCGCGACGGCGGCGCCGACGTCGAAGCAGCGCCACGGCTGCGGTGGCGGCGGGTCGATCTCCTCGCCCTGGGGAACGTCGGCGAGGTTGTTGAGGACGCTGCCGTGGAGCTTGGTCAGGGCGCGGCCGTAGCAGTTGATCGCGAACGGCAGGATCGGGTAGGGCAGGCCCTTGCGGTCCCAGTCGAGGTAGAGGGCCGTGTTGAGGAAGGCGTGCGGCATCGCGTCGTACAGCGGTTTGTAGGAGTAGGCGACGTCGATGCCCTTTTCGAGCAGGCGGTTGACGAGGTACTTGCCGGCGCTGCGGTGGCCCTTGTAGCTGAACTGCGTCTCCGGCGGCTCGTTCCAGTTGTTCGGGACGCGGCGGTGCTCCCAGGGCTTCACCTCGAAGCCGTCGTAGGCGAGGACGGAGAACGGCGGCACGAGCTCTTCGCGGAAGTTCTCGTACTGGTCGTCGCCCCAGACGAGGACCAGGTCCGGGTTGAACGCATCGAGCTCTTTGCGGATCCAGCGGAAGTGCTCGATCAGAGTTGCCTTGTGCTCGTTCGAGGCCGTCTGACCTTCGTCGTCGCCGAGCTCGCGGCGCATCGGTTCCGGCCAGGTGGCTACGTCGCGGAACTCGGCCGGCAGCAGCGGGTCCTTCATGAAGCTGCGGGCGCGTGTCGCCATGTTTACGTTCATCGTCATGCCGGGGTAGTGGGTCATGCCGAGCCCGATGATCTCGCCCATCGCAGTGCCTCCCTAACGTTCAGCTTCGGTCGATGCGCCCATTTTGCACCCGGCCGTCAAGCCATTGCATGGCGGCAGTTGGCTGTCGCGAGAGAATAGCGAGAGGCCGGTTTCCCTCTTTTCCTTCTCGCCTCGCTATACTGACCGCGTTTCGCGCTACTGCAAGAGGAGGGGACCAATGCCTGCGACACTGAAGACCGCTATCGGCAGCTACGGGCACACCAAGGCGCTGAAGGACGGAAAGATCGCGCCGAGTAGCGTGGCGCTGGCGTTCGAGGATATATCGCCGATCATCGCGGCGTTCCGGCGCATGTGCCGCGGCCTCGAGTTCGACGTGTGCGAGATGGCGATCACGACCTACCTCTGCGCCAAGGCGAATAACCTGCCGTTCACGGCGCTGCCGGTGTTCCTGGTGCGCGCCTTCCACAACGGGGCCGTTCAGATCAACCCGTCGGCCGGCGTGAATACGCCCAGGGACCTCGAGGGCAAGAAGGTGGGCGTGCGTGCCTGGACGGTGACGACGGGCGTCTGGGCCAAGGACATCTTGCAGAACGAATACGGTGTCGACCTGGAGAAAGTGGACTGGGTGGTCGCGGACGAAGAGCACGTGACGCAGTACAAGACGCCGCCCAACGTGTCGTTTCAGTCCGGCGCCAACCTCGGCGAAATGCTGGCCGGTGGCGAGCTGGCGGCGGCGATTGGCATACCGAAGGTGGAGTCGCCGAACGTGAAGCCGCTGGTCGAGAACCCAGGCGCAGCCTCCGCCGAGTGGTACAAGAAGACGGGCGTCTACCCGATTAACCACACGCTGGTGGTCAAGGACGAGCTGCTGGCCGCCAACCCATCGCTGGGCAAGGACCTCTACGACGCCTTCAAGCAGGCACGAGACGAGTACGTGGCGGGGCTGGCGAGCAGCACCGACGAGGCGGACGCGGCGATGCAGCGCATGTCGGCGATGGTCGGCGACCCGCTGCCGTATGGCATCGAGGCGAACCGCAAGGCGATGGAGGCGATCATCGCGGCGGCGACGTCTCAGCACATCCTGACGTCGAAGACCAACGTCGAGGACGTGTTCGCGAAGGGCGCGGCGGGCTGGTAAAGAGACGCTCAACGCCAGGACGGTGTCTGCGGGATGAATCCCGCAGCTTCTCCGACGAAGCGCTCTTCAACTGATCGAGATTAGAAGCTGCAGGTTTCAACCTGCAGGATCCCGGTCTCCTCAGCGCCCCGCCAGCTGACGCCCCTTGTCCAGGGCGCCGTAGTTGCGCGTCGGCGCCGCCATCAGGAAGGTGTAGCCCTCGCCGAGGATGCGCTCGACGTTGTTCGAGTCGACGTGGGGGTGGCCGACGGCGACGCCCGCCGCCTTGCACGTCGCAACGACCTGGGCCATGTGCTCCAGCAGCAGCGGGTGCCCGTACTGGCGCGGGATGCCCAGCTCCTGCGAGAGGTCGCCTTCGCCGATGAGGACGGCGCCGATGCCGGGGACGTTCTTGAGGATGTCCGGCAGGTTCTTGATCCCCACCGTGTCTTCGATCATGAGGATGCAGAAGATCTCGCCCTGGGGGCTCAGCGGCCAGACGTCCGCCTTCGTGTAGTACTCCTGCTGGCTCAGGCCCCAGTAGCGCGCCGCCGCCGTCGGCCCGTCGCCGCGGATGCCCTGCGGCTCGTACAGCGGCGCCGAGGGCAGGCGCGGGTAGCGGCAGGCGGCGACGGCGTTGTAAGCCTGCGCGACGTCGCTGATGTGGGGCCAGATGATCCCGTAAGCGCCGAGGTCGAGCGCCTGCTTCGCGTATGTCTGGTTCATTTCGAGGCCGTTGGCCGGCACGCGGACGATCGGCGTGACCGCGGGCGCGACGGAGCCTGACCTGGCGATCTGGCCGCGGTTGAGCATGTACTGCAGGCCGTCACGCAGGGCGCGGATGTCCCACGGGTTGTGCTCGAGCTCGAAGACGATGCCGTCGAAGTTGGACGTGCTGAGCGCAAGAACGCTATCGACGTCGGGCTGGGTGAAGCAGGTGAACGCCGGTTTGCCGGATTCGAGCGCCTTGATGACGCCGTTGAGACGCGGAAGCTCTGCCATTGACGATCCTCCCTGGTGAGACGCGGGGTGCCTAGAGATATTGAGGGCAAACGGGCAAACGGGCAAACGGGCGGGGCCTCTCGGGTGCGCTCTATCGAGACGAGGCGCAATCGATCGAAGCAAGGTAGCGTCCTTCGACAAGCTCAGGAAGATGAGCGAAAGGTCTCTTACCTCTCCCTGAGCTTGTCGAAGGGCGCTACGCCTCGGTAACTGCACATGCGGCGTGGTTCAGAGACTCGGGCGCTTTGCACTATGCCTATGCACTATGTTCCCGCCCTGCTAGCATTCGAAGGCCCCGACCGTAGACCAGATTCCGATCGCTGAGGAACCCACCGATGATCATCGATTGCCACGGCCACTACACGACTGTGCCGCCAGAGATGGAGCAGTACCGCCAGGCCCAGTTCGCCGACCTCGCCAACCTCTCGCGCGGGACGGTCAGCGAAGACATCACGGACGACCAGCTGCGCGAGAGCCTCGAGGGGGCGCAGATCAGGCTGCAGCGCGAACGCGGCACGGACCTGACGATCTTCTCGCCGCGCGCTTCGGCGATGGCGCACCACCTCGGCAGCCCGCAGGCGAACGTCTACTGGTCGGAGCACTGGAACAACCTGATCTACCGCATCTGCCAGCTCTACCCGAAGAACTTCGCGCCGGTGGGTATGCTGCCGCAGTTCCCCGGCATCCCGCCCGAGACCTGCATCGCCGAGCTGGAGCGCTGCGTCAACGAGCTCGGCTTCCTTGGCGTCAACCTCAACCCGGACCCGACCGGCGGTTACTGGTCCGACCCGCCGCTGTTCGAAAAGTGGTGGTACCCGATCTTCGAGAAGCTCGCCGAGCTGGACGTGCCGGCGATGATCCACGTCAGCCAGTCGAAGAACCCGGCGTTTCACTTCACCGGCACGCACTACATCAACGCCGACACGACGGCGTTCATGCAGCTACTGACGTCGGACATCCTGAAGGACTTCCCAACGCTGAAGCTGATCATCCCCCACGGCGGCGGCGCGGTGCCCTACCACTGGGGCCGCTACCGGGGCCTGGCGCAGGACAACAAGTGGCAATCGCCACTGGAGATGCTGGGTAACAACGTCTTCTTCGATACGTGCGTCTACCACCAGCCCGGTATCGACCTGCTGCTGAAAGTGATCCCGCCTAAGAACATCCTCTTCGGCTCGGAGATGGTCGGCGCCGTGCGCGGTATCGACCCGACGACGGGGCAGTACTACGACGACACGAAGCGCTACGTCGACGCCGTCGACTGGCTGAGCGGGGACGAAAAGACGCAGATCTTCGAGGGCAACGTGCGAAGGGTGTTCAACCGCTTCAAGGGCTAACGGCGCTCGTAGCCCGCGCTACCAGCGGCGGCGCAGCGGCGGGATCAGCGCCTCCACCAGGGCGCGCGTCCAGATGAAGAACTCCAGGTAGGCGAAGAGGAACGGCGCCAGCAGGTGCAGGGGCCGGACGCGTTCTTCTCGCGTCCGCGTCGCCACGACCATGCGCACGAGGCGCGCGGTGTAGGCGTAGGTGATCAGCGGCAGGAAGATCAGCAGGCCCGTCCTGCCGGTGAAAGGCAGCGACAGCGTGATCGCCAGCATGCCGGCGCCGATCAGAGCGAACCTCAGGCCATGCAGCGCGTCCTTGTATCGACCCAGCCTCGGCGCGTCGACGAGCTCGCTGCGGGCCCAGCGCACCTGCTGGCGTATGTAGGCGCCGGCCGTCACCGGGTCCGACGACACGTTCATCGTGCCGGGAACGTTGGCGACGCGATAGCCGGCCTGCTGCAATCGCGCGCCGAGGAAGTAGTCCTCGCCGAGGGCGTCGAGGTCGAAACCGCCGGCGGCTTCGAGGGCTTTGCGCGCGACGGCCGAGTTGCGTCCGGAGAACATGCGCGTGTTGTGCGTGAGTACGGGCGGCCCAATCAGGCGAAAGGCCAGCAGCAGATCGACGAATAGCGGCGCCTTGTAGCCGTCCGGAGGACGGCTGGGTCCCACGGTCGCCTGCTCCTCGCCGTTGGCGATCGGGGCGATGAGGCGGAGGAAGTTGTCGCTCTCGAAGCGACAATCGGCGTCGGAGAGGTAGAGGACCTCGCCGGTGGCGTGCTCGAGGGCGCGGCGGTAGGCGTTGTTCTTGCGACCACCCGGGTGCTCGAGCAGGATGACGCCGGGGCCGGCGAGGTGGGCGTAATCGGCGATGTTGAGGCCGCCGCCGATCGCGAGGATCAGCTCCTTGTTCGCGTAGCCGATGGCGCTGAAGCTGCCTACGAGCGCGTCCGGGTCTTCGCCGGCCTTGTAGCAGGCGATGAAGGCGCTGACCCGCGGTGTTGCGTTGAAGACGGCCTTTGTCGCCATTACGCGCTGCGCGCTGGGTGCGAGAAAGGGCCGCTTACGCTCGCGCCACCACGTGCGCAGGTTGTAGAGGAGAACGAGGAGCGTGGCGAGCAGGGATGCTGCGAGAATTAGCGTCGCGGGCCTCGCGTTCTACCAGCGCCGGCGCAGCGGCGGGATCAGGTACTCGATCAGCGCCCGCGCCCAGATCACGAAATCGAGGTAGCACCAGAGCAGGGCGGCGAAGAAGTGATACGGCCGCAGGCGGTACGTGCCGATTCGTGTGGCAAAGAGGATGCGTCGCAGGCGGCTGAGATAAGAGTAGGTCAGCAGCGGCAGCAGAACCAGCAAGCCCCACACCTGGGTAAACGGCAGCGACAGCGTCAGGGCGATCATGCCGAGGCCGAGCAACGCCGAACGCAGCGCCTCGAAGGCGTCACGGTAGAGCCCCAGCTTCGGCGCGTCGATGAAGAGGCTGCGCGTCCAGCGCGCCTGCTGGCGGATGAAGGCAAAGAGCGACTCCGGGTAGGGCGATTCCACGATCGAGTCGGGCACGGACATGATCCGCAGGCCGAGCTGTAGCAGGCGCTTCGGCATGTAGTAGTCGTCGCCGAGGACGTCTTCGGCGAAGCCGCCGGACTTGTCCAGCGCCGCCCGCGTCAGCGCCGCGTTGCGACCGAGCATCGACCGGCCGGGCTGCCGGACGCGGCGCGGCCGGGAGCCGTGGCGCGATTGACCTACCTGAACAAGGAAGCGGTCCTCCTGACCGGCGAGCGGCCGGCTGCGGCCACCGGAGGCGTCGGACTCGCCCTCGACGATCGGGGCGATCAGGCGGAGGAAGCTGTCCGTATCGTAGCGGCAGTCGGCGTCCGTCAGGTAGAGGATCTCGCCGGTCGCCTTTGCGGCGCAGCGGGCGAGGGCGGCGTTCTTGCGGCCGCCGGGATGCTCGACGAGGATGACCTGCGGCGAGGCAAGGTGGGCGTAATCGGCGAGGTTGTGAGCGCCGCCGATCGCGAGGACGAGCTCCTTCGCCGGATAGTCAAGCCTCGAAAACGTCTCGACCACGGCGTCGGGGCTTTCGCCGGCCTGGTAGACGGCGATCAAGGCGCTGACCTTCGGCGTTGTCTTGAAAACGGGCGGATCGGTTTTCGGCGCCGGCTCCGCGCGAAACGCATCGGCAGCGTGGCGCTCGCGCAGCCAGAGACGCAGGTTGCCGGCCAGCACGGTGCCGGTTAAGGCGAAGCTCACAGCCGCGACGACGTCGAGAGTCGACACTACCAGCGTCTGCGCCAGCGCGGGTGAAGAAACTCGACCAGCGCCCGCGATGAAACAACAAAATCGATGTAGGCCTGGAGAAGGGCGCCCCAGAGATGGAGGGGCCGCCACTTGAAGCGGCCCAGCTGCGCCGCCCGGACGATGCGGCGTTGCCGGCGCAGGTAGAGGTGGAGCAACGGCGGCAACAGGAGAAAGATGCCGCGGCGGCGCGTCAGCGGCAGCGAGGCCGTAAGCGATAGCATGACGATACCGACGATCGCGCCGCGCAGTGCGCTCAGCGTCTCTTTGTATCGGCCGAGGCGCGGCGCGTCTATGTAGAAGGCGCGCGTCCAGCGCGCCTGCTGACGGATGTAGGCGCCGATCGTGTCCGGCGCGCGTGTTTGGACGACGGAAGCGGGCACAGCGAGGATCCTGAAGCCCGCCTCCACCAGACGGTATGCCATGTACTGGTCGTCGCCGAGCACGTCGGGATTGAAGCCGCCGGCCGCGTCCAGAGCCCGCCGGGTGATGGCGGCGCCGGAGCCGGGAAGCGCTGTCGAGTAGAGCGAATCGCCGGCTCGAACGTCGGCGCTCCGCGACATCCTCAGCTCGACGAGCAGCTTGTGCCTCTGGTCTGGGAAAGGCTCCGGGCGGCTGAAGCTCGCCTGCTCTTCGCCATTGACCAGCGGAGCGACGAGACGGAGAAAGGCATCGCCGACGAAGCGCGTGTTCGCGTCTGTGAGCACGATGATCTCGCCGGTTGCCTTCTCGTAACAGCGCTTATAGGCGACGTTCTTCCAGCCGCCGGGATGCTCCACGAGGATCACGTTCGGGCCGGCGAGTTGAGCGCAGGCCTCGATGCGGTGGACGCCGCCGATCGCCAGGACGAGCTCCTTGTTCGCGTAATCGATCGTTTCGAACTTGCGGACTTGCTCCGCCGGGTCTTCATCTTTCTGGTAGGCGATGACGAACAAGCTAATCCTCGGCGTCGCCTTTAGAACCGGCGTTTCCGTCTCTGGGAGGACGGTTGGCTGCTGCCGGACGTTCGCGGCTTCGCTCCGCCAGAGACGGAAGTGCCGCCAGACAATCGCAGCACAGCTCGCCAGCGAGAAGACCTCAAGCAGGCGAGCGTTGCGCACGGACGGCTCTCAGCGAGCGCTAGCGGCGCGACTGCAAGGCGTGGTAGTTGAACTGCGTGCGCGCGTCGATCAGGCTCATGCCCTTGCGGATCGACTCGCGGATGTGGTCCTCGGCGTCTTCGATCTCGCGGGCGGCGGCGACGACCTCATCGAGGCGCTCCTGCGGGATGACGACGATGCCATCGAAGTCGCCGGCGAGGATGTCGCCGGGGACGACGCTGACTTCGCCGAGCGAGACCTTGGTGTTGTAGGCGTCGGCCATGACGCGGTCCTTGCCGGTGCGCATGTAGGTGCCGCGGCTGAAGATCGGATAATTGACCTCCATCGCGCGCAGCGAGTCGCGGCAGACGCCGTTGATCACGGTGCCGCCGACGCGCTTGATCGAGCCCATGACGGTGAGGATGTCGCCCCAGACCGTGCAATCGGTGCGGCCGCCGTTGTCGATGACGACGACGTGGCCGGCCGGCACGTCGTCGATGTAGTCACCGACGGAGCCGCCCTTGATGTCGCAGGGGATGTTGTGGACGGTGAAGGCCGGGCCGCAAAGCTGGAAGCTGCGGTCGACGGGCTTGATGCCGAGCGCCTGGCCGGGAATGCCGAGGCGGTCCATCGCGTCGCTGAGGGCGCTGGTGCCGAGCTTGATGATGTCTGCGTATTCCATAGCGGTTCGCCTTTCTCGGTCGGGGAGTGTGATGGCGACCTGAAGGTCGCCGCTACAGCTTGGTTGTTAGCGTTTGAGCATCTGCTCGTAGTCGCGGCCCATGACTTCGCTGACGCGGTCGCCGGCCATGACGGCTTCCTTCATCTTGGCCTCGCGCGCGGCGATCATCTCGGCGGACTGGAGGACCTCCTCGGCGCGATCGGCGGCGAGGAAGACGACGCCGGAGCCGTCGGCGAGGACGAGGTCGTTCGGTGAGACCGTGATGTCGCCGACGCTGATCGGCTCGTTGAAGGTCTCTTCGATGATCCGGCCACGGGCCGTGCGCGGGATCGCGGCGCGGCCGAAGACCGGGAAGTCGAGCTCGCGTGATTCGTCGATGTCGCGGACGGCGCCGCCGCAGACGACGCCGGCGAGGCCCTTCGTCTTGGCGGCAGCCGAGAGGATGCCACCCCAGCCCGCCGCGTCGAGGCGCGGGTTCTCGATCACGATGACGTCGCTGGGGTTGGCGGCCTCGATGGCGCCGGTGCAGAGGTGGCGCGTGGAGGTGCGGCCGTTCGCGTCGGCGAGCTTCACGGTGACGATGCGTCCGGCGATCTTCGCCGGCGGCGACATCGCCGTGATGCCGAGGACGGCGCCCGGCAGGCCGAGGCGGTCGCAGGCGTCGGAGACGGCGCAGGTATCGAGCTTGAGCAGGCGTTCGACGAGTTGGTCCATGGCTCCGTGAGTTTAACGGGCAAACGGGCAAACGGGCAAAGAGCAGGGGACTGCCTGCACTCCACCCTGAAGGGTGGAGCATCGGGTGGCCGATGCTTTGACGGCTCACACTGTCGTAAGATGCCTTCGCAGTTAGAGGAGGAGACGCATGGCCGACCTTGAGACGATCCGTGGACTGATGAAGGGTACCTTCGACACGCACGTGCACGCGGCGCCGGACCTGCTGCCGCGCAAGTTTGACGATATCGACCTCGCCCACCTGGCGGCGGAGAAGGGCTTCGGCGGCTTCGTCCTCAAGTCGCACCACGCGATGACGGCGGACCGGGCGACGCTGGTGAAGAAGATGTTCCCGGGCGTCAAGGTCTGGGGCGCAATCGCGCTGAACAACCCGATCGGCGGGCTCAACCCGACGGCGATCGACATCGCCGGGCGTCTCGGCGCCAAGGTCTGCTGGCTGCCGACCTGCGACAGCGCCAACGAGCAGGCGAACGTCGCCGGGCAGCTCGACGAATCGAAGCTGCCGTACTGGATGACGATCGCGCGCGAGCTTCGCGCCTCCGGCATCGCCGGCGCCTACCTGACGGTGACGGACGAGAGCGGCAACGTGCTGCCGGAAGTGCGCCAGTGCCTCGAAGTGATGGCGCGCTACGACATGATCATGGCGACGGGCCACATCAGCCCCGGCGAGATGGAGCCGGTGATCAAGGCGGCGCGCGAGGCGGGCGTGACCCGGATCATCATCACCCACCCCGAGTTTCCGACGACGCACCTCAGCATCGACCACCAGAAGTCGTTGCAGCGCTACGACGTCATGTTCGAGCGCGTGTTCACGACGCCGCACACGAACAAGTGCACCTGGGACGAGACGATGGAGAACATCAAGCAGGTCGGCCCCTCCAGCACGATCGCGGCGACGGACCTCGGGCAGACGACAAACCCGGATATTCCGGAAGGCTACGAGATCTACATCGGCAAGATGCTCGACGCCGGCTTCAACGAGAACGAGATCAAGCGCATGACCCAGCACAACGCCGCCGGGCTCCTGGGCGTCGAGTAGGCGTAAACGTCACTCCACCCTGAAGGGTGGAGCATGAGGGTCAGACAAATGCCCCACCCTTCAGGGAGGGGTTTCTCTTAACCCGCCAGCGCTTCTCCGATGCTCTTGCGGTGGGACGAGATGTGGCCGAGCAGCACACGCTCGACCCAGGCGCTGACGGTTAGCTCACGCAGCCCTTCGATGTAGACGCCTGACTTCTCTAGCTGCTCGTCCGTCAGCGAGCGCAGCAGCGTCGACGCGTGCGCGGCGTTGGCGCGCAGCAGCGCGACGATCTCGTCGCGGTCGGCCTCGGCGTATTCCTGCGCCTCGTCCGCGTTGTGGGCGTGCAGGGAGTCCAGAGACGTCGGCGTGCGCGGCGTGTCCGTGGCGATCGCGTAGAAGGCGTTGATCTCGACCTCGTAGCCCCAGGCGACGTGGTGCGCCAGCGCGGCGACGCTGCGCTCCTCGATCAGCACCGGCGCCAGCCACTGCGTCTCGGTCAGCGACGAGATGTAGTCGATGAAGCCCTGATTCGCCGCCTCGAAGCGGTCGGCGAGCGTTGCCGCGGTTGAAGTCACGTGGTTCTCCTGCTCGGGCCGCCGTGGCGACCTGAAGGTCGCCGCTACACGGCGTCCGGGTTCTTCTGCAGCCAGGCTACGTAGTCCTGCACGCCGTCCTCGAGCTTCCACTTCGGCGCGTAACCGGCGTCGCGGGCGATGCGCGTCAGGTCCATGTACGGGTCGACGCGGTGCTGGGGGCCGCTACCGGGGAGCAGCGGCAGCTTCGCGCCGGGGACGGCGCGCTCGATCGCGTCGGCGACCTGGCGGTTCGTCCCGGCGGCGCCGGCGCCGATGTTGTAGATGCGCTGCGGCAGCTTCGGCGCCAGCTGCAACGCCGCGATCGCGCGGGCGCAGTCCTCGACGTGGCAGAGGTCGCCCGAATCGTCCTCGTAGACCTCGCCCTCGAGCGGCTGCGTGCCAAGCGCGGCGCGCGTCAGCCGCCCGACGATGTTGCCGAGGCGGTGCTGCCGGCCGTAGATCAGGCCGATGCGCAGGAAGACGACGTCGAGGCCGGAGCGCTCGGCGTAGTGCGTGCCAACGATCTCGTGCACCTTCTTGTAGGTCTCGACGGGGCCGCTCGTGGCCTCGGTGCGCAGGCCCATGTCTTCGCGAAACGGGCCGGTGTCGATGCCGGCGTAGACGGTGATCGAGCTGGCGATGGCGAGCTTGCGCACCTGCCAGTGACTGGCGGCGGAGAGGACGTTGATCAGGCCGCCCATCGTGCTGCCGAAGTCCGCCTCGAGCGACGGGGCGCTGTAGCCGGCGCCGGCGAGGTGGCAGATGCCGTCGATCTCGTAGCGCCTGCCGATGCCGGCGACGGCCTCGCGGTCGGAGACGTCGAGCTGCTCGATGAAGACGCGCTTGCCGACCTCCGGGGCGAGGAACTCCGGGTCGGTGCGGCGGCGGTGGCGCGTGAGGACGACGTCCTCGCCGGCGTCGAGCAGCTGCTGCGCGGTGTAGAGGCCGATGAAGCCGAGGCCGCCGGTGATCAGGGTCGTCACTACAACTGCCCTTCCTGCGCCCGCGCGGCAGCGCTTAGTGTCGAGCCGAGGCCGCCGGTTACGAGAATCACGGGGCGAAGCATAGTGCATGGGCATAGTGCGTACGAGCGCGTTTCGGAATCACGTGGCATTGGGTGGGCGCGTGGGGCGTAGCGTCCTTCGACAGGCTCAGGAAGAAGATAGAGACGCCTCTCACCTCTTCCTGAGCCTGTCGAAGGACGCTACGTTGCGGCGGATGAGGCGCGGTCTTAGCTTTGGGGCGCTGCCACCCTCACCCTAACCCTCTCCCTCAAAGGGAGAGGGGATTTGTTGGTTAGCTCTCGTGCGTCTTCAGCCACTCGACGTAGTCAGGGATGGCGCGATCTAGGGGCCACCGCGGCTCGTAGCCGACGTCTGCTTTGATCCGCGAGAGGTCCATGTAGACGTTGTCGCGCCAGCCGACGCCGCGGCCCTGGCCGCGCCCGGGCTCCAGCTCCAGCTGCGATTCCGGCACGGCGCGCTTGATCGCGTCGACGACCTCGCGGTTCGTCGTCTGGCGGCCGGCGCCGATGTTGTAGACGCGGTTCGGCAGCGAATCGGCGAGCTGGAGGCGCGTGATCGCGTCGGCGCAGTCCTTGACGTAGCAGTAGTCCGCCGGGTCGTCGTCGTGGACGTCGCGGTCGGGGTCGCGCGTCTCGCCCTTCATCGCGGCGATGACGAGGCGCGTTACCTGGTGGAAGACGCTGTGGTGCACCGGGCCGTAGATGTTCGCGATGCGCAGCATGACGATGTCGAGCTTCGCCTGCTGGCCGTAGTAGGAGCCGACGACCTCGAACATCTTCTTGAACGTCTCGGTCGTGTTTGTGCCGATCGGCCGCAGCGGCATGTCTTCGCGAAACGGGCCCTCGGCGATGCCGGCGTAGACGACGATCGACGACGCCAGCGAGAGGCGCTTGACGCCCCAGGCGCGCGCCGCTTCGAGGACGTTCGTGAGGCCGAGCATGTTCGTGTGCATCTCCGCGTCGAGGCCGTGCATCGGGCCCTGGGGGCCGTAGCTCGGCGCGGCGAGGTGGACGATGCCGTCGATCTTGTGCTTGCGGCCGATCGCCGCCCAGGCGTCGGCGTCGGCAACGTCGAGCTGCTCGATGTGGGCGCGCTTACCCCACTCGTCCGCAAGGAAGTCGGGCTCGCGGCGGACGCTGTGCTGCGTCAGCACGACGTCCTGGCCGGCGTCGAGCAGCGCCCGCGCCGTGTGCAGGCCAATGAAGCCGAGGCCGCCGGTGATGAGCGTTGTCATGGTTGTCGCGCCTCCCCCTCACCCTGACCCTCTCCCAAAGGGAGAGGGGACACGTATGCGCGGCTTACTCGGCGTTGCCGGCTCGGAGCCAGGCTACGTAGTCCGGGATCGACTTCTCGACCGGCCACTGGGGCTTGTAGTTCGTGTCCCGCGTGATGCGCGTTACGTCGGCGTAGGCGTTCTTGCGCGCCATCGGGCCGCTGCCAGGCTTGAGGTCGATCTTCGCGTCGGGGACGACCGACTTGATCGCGTCGACGAGCTCTCTGTTCGACGTCGCCTTGCCGAGGGCGATGTTGTAGACGCGGTCCGAGAGCGTCGGCGCGGTCTGGATGTTGGCGATGCCTGCGCCGCAGTCCTTCACGTAGCAGATGTCCGCCGTGTCGTCCTCGAAGACGTCCTGGCCGCGGAAGTCCGGCGTTTCGCCCTTGAGCGCCGCGTGGACGAGGCGGCTGGGCAGGTTCGCCATCGAGTGGTACAGCGGGCCGTAGATGCCGCCGATGCGCAGCATGACGATCTCGAGGCCGGTGCGCTGGGCGTAGTGGTGGCCGATCACCTCGAACGCCTTCTTATATGCCTCGACCGAGTACGCGGGCGTCATGCGCAGCTTGCGGTCCTCGGCATAGGGGCCCTCGTTCTCGCCGGTGTAGACGGCGACGGAGGAGGCGAGGCCGAGGCGCTTCACCTTCCACGCCTCCGCGACGCGGAAGATGTTCTGCAGGCCCACCATGTTCATGTTGTAGTCGCCGGCGGCGTCGAGGGCGCCAAGGCCGGGCGTCGCGAGATGGATGATGCCGTCGATCTCGTAGCGGCTGCCGATGTCATCGAGCTTGGCGCCGTCGGTGACGTCGAGCTGCTCGACGAAGGCGTGCTTGCCGATATCGGCTTTGATGAAGTCCGGTTCGCGGGCGACGCGGTACTGCGTCAGCACAACGTCTTCGCCCATGTCGATCAGCGAACGAGCCGTGTGTAAACCGATAAAGCCGAGGCCTCCGGTGATGAGGACGGTCATTACAGCTGCCCTTCCTGCGCCTGCGCGGCAGCGCTCAGTGTCGAGCCGAGGCCTCCGGTGATGAGGACGGTCATAGCGCTTCTCCTGTTCAGCGACGCGTGTCGGGGCGCCTGCCGAGAGTAGACCGAGGCTGCGAATGTTTCAACCCGCTGCGTGCGAGCGCGCGCCTGTCATTCTGAGCGAAGCGAAGAATCTGGCCCCTCGCGCAGGACACTGCTTGGGGCGACTCCCGTCCGGCCACGACCCGAAGCGATTGAGAAGGGCGCAACGTCGCCCCTCACCCCAGCCCTCTCCCATGGGGAGAGGGAACCGAACGACGAAACGGGAGTGTCCTCGCTGTATCGTTTGGGGGTTTACCTTTGCTGGGGCAACAAAAATTGACGGGACGCATGCCACGACCTTTACGAAAGGTGTAGACTTCGATCCGGTCGCCGCAGGCGAGGCCGTCTCACCCGCGACCGGTCTGTAGAGCCAAATAAGAGGAGCTTTCAATGGCGAAATTGGTTGGTGTCTTTAACACGGCGCACAGCCCGTTCTGTTACATGCCACCGGAGCAGTGGAACCAGGTCCGCGCCTCCCGCAAGCTGCGCGAAGACGTCCCCATGGACGACGTCGAAGAGAACAAGCGCAAGGCGCAACGAATCCAGGACGCGTTCAAGGTCCTGCGCGACAAGATGGAGGAAGTGAAGCCGGACGTCATCCTGATCTACGGTGACGACCAGTACGAGTGCTTCGACTTCTCGAACTTCCCGGCCTTCGCCGTTTACGTCGGCGAGGACTTCGAGGGCAACCTCTCGGCGCGCGACACGACGCTGTTCGCGCAGCGCATGGCCGGCGGCGGCAACGGCGAGCGTCCGGCGATGCCGCGCGGCCACCTCAAGGGCCACCCTCAGCTGGCGACGGCGATCCTCACCGGCGTGATGAAGCGGGGCTTCGACCCGGCGTTCAGCATGGACATGCCGAAGCCGGAGCACGGCATCGGCCACGCGATCCTGCGCCCGGCGGAGTCGCTCACCGACATGAACACGCCGGTGATCCCGCTGCTGCTGAACTGCTACTACGCGCCTCAGCCGACGGCGATGCGCTGCTACGAGTTCGGCAAGGCGGTGCGCGCGGCGATTGAAGAGGACCCGAGTGACCTCCGCGTCGTTGCGGTTGGCTCCGGCGGCCTCTGGCACACCCCCGGTAACGAGGGCGCCTGGCTGGACGAAGACTTCGACCGCAACGAGCTCAAGTTCCTCGAAGTCGGCGACGCCAAGGGCATGGCCGAATACTTCGACGCGTACAAGATCCCCGGCCAGGACGCGAGCCAGGACATCCACGAGCGCACCCGCCAGCAGACCGGTATGCCGGGCTTCGGCGGGCCGCAGGGCGGCACGCGCGAGATCTGCAACTGGATCGCCGCGGCGGGCATGGCGGAGGGCTCGAAGTCGACGATTGTCGACTACGTGCCGGTGTACTCGTCGCCGATCGGCGCCGCGTTCACGTACTGCACGGACCTGTAGACGCAGTAACAAGTAACCAGTAACAAGTAACCAGTAACCAGTAACAAGAGGGGCGGCCGTAAGGGCCGTCCTTCTGTACTTGGGGTGAATTGTCCGGACGACCCGTTTCACCCTCACCCGAGCCCTCCCTCTAGGGAGAGGGGATCAGAAATGCTAAATTGGCTTCGGCGTGCCCCGGTAGCTCAGCTGGATAGAGCGGCGGCGTCCTAAGCCGCGCGTCGGGGGTTCGAGTCCCTCCCGGGGCGCCAGTCATTGCATGACGCGCATCCCCGCGCCACCGTCTTCTCCCACGTCTCGTTAGCAATGACCATACCTGCGACGGCTGGTTCCCTCTCCCCTTGGGGGAGAGGGCTAGGGTGAGGGTGCGACGCCCCGACTTGCGCAAACAGTCCCGTGTTCTAGCTCGCGTAGGGCGTCTTGTCTTCGACGCCGGCGGCGCGGAACGCCTCCTGACGCTCGCGGCACTTGTTGCAGGCGCCGCAGTGCCGGCCGTTTCGAGGCGCCATGCAGGTCAGCGTCAGGTGCAGCGGTAGCGCCGGGAAGCGAGCGATGATCTCGCTCTTGTGCTGCGAGCGGTAGGGCGCTACGACCTCGATCTTGTGGTCGAGGGCGCCGCTGAGGACGCGACCGTAGTCAGCGAAGAACTGGGGAGTTGCGTCCGGAAACGGGTTCGCGTCCAGCGAGCCGATCGCGATCGTGTTGACGTCGTGCAGGGCGCACCAGACGGACGTCACGCCGATCAACAAGACGTTGCGTCCGGGGAGGTAGACGGCTTCGTCCGGGGCGTCGTAGCCGGGGACGTCTTCGCCGGTTGTGCTCCAGTGCTGGCCGTAGAGGCTTCGCAGCGGCATCTCGAGCTTCGTCAGCGGTTGGATGTCTAGCGCCCCGGAGCGGACGCGCCCGGCTTTAGCGGGGTCCGGGGTGTCCCCGGCTTCTAATGCAGCGAGGTACGCCTCGAGGGCGCGCTGCTCCTCGTCTTCCCAGGCGAGGCCGGCTTCGACGTAGACGGGGAAGACGGTGTTCTCGCGGGCGAGGTCGGCGAGGAGGACGGCGCTATCGAGGCCGCCGCTGACGAGCACGGCGATGCGGGCCATTTCTAGCGGTTCGAGCCGCCGGGCCCGGCGAGGTGACGGCCGGCGTCGACGCGGATGATCTCGCCGGTGATCGTTTCGAGCTTGAGCAGCGTCGCGATCATCTCTGCCATGTCGTCGGCGCTGGAGGGGACGTGCAGCGGCGTCGCGGCGAGCGCCTTCGTCCACTCTTCGGACGTGACCGTCCGGTCGGGCTGCGCCGTCGGGCCGGGCAGGATCGCGTTGACGAGGATGCCGTGGGGCGCCAGCTCGACGCCGAAGGCGCGGGTCATGAAGTGAATCGCCGCCTTGCCGGTGAGGTAGGGGAGGAAGTCCTCGTAGGGCGTCTCCTCGGCGGCCCAGTCGCCGAAGAAGACGAGGTGGCCGCGGATCGGCCCTTGGTTCTGGCGCATGACCTTCGACGCGTGCACCGCCATGAGATACGTCGCCTTGGCGCTGCTGATACCGCGCTCCCAGGCCGCCTCGTCGAGGTCGTCGAGCTTGACGCGCGGGTAGTCGGAGGCGAGCGAGACGCAGAACGAGACGTCGCCGAGCTGGCGCTTTGCCTCGGCGACGGCGCGCTCGACCTCGGCCTCGACCGTGAGGTCGGCCTGGATGGCGCAGGCGCGGTCGACGTGTTCGAGGGCTTCGTCGCGCAGCTGCTCCGCCGTCTCCTTCGAGCCGCGATAGAGGATCGCCGGGTACATGCCCTCGGCGACGAGGCGCCGGACGACGTTCTGGCCGACGCGCTTGGCGCCGGTGATGATTACGCCGCGTCCTTTGAGTTCGAGCATGCCTGGAGTATATAAGGATGCAACGTTCCGTCTGCGTGAGGGGTTCGGCGGTAAGTGCTACCCTCGTCGCGATGAACGAAACGCCCTGGTACGAGCGCTTCTTCGGGGACGACTACCTCGCCGTCTACGGCCGCGAGTTCACGCCGGAGCGCGCCGAGCGCGAGGTCTCCTTCATCGAGCGCGTGCTCGAACTGGCGCCGGGTGAGAGCGTACTCG
>DATDPC010000084.1:0-2380 GCA_035292965.1 Dehalococcoidia bacterium
GAGATGTCGTTCAAGATGGCGGCCATCGAGGGTATGCGCAAAGCGATGGAAGCGGCCGAGCCGGTAATGCTCGAGCCGATCATGAAGCTGGAAGTTCGCACGCCGGAGTCTTTCTTCGGCGACGTGCTGGGCGACATTAACTCCCGCCGCGGTCACGTTGCAGACGTCGAGACGTTCGGCACGCTGCAGATCATCCGGGCGGAGATGCCGCTGGCGGAGACGTTTGGTTACACTACGGACCTGCGTTCACTGACCCAGGGCCGTGCGACGCACACTATGGAGTTCGACCACTATCAGGAAGTCCCGCCATCGGTGGCGGAAAAGCTAGGCGCCCGCGCGAAGGTGAGGCGCTAGCCGGTAACACTCGTCCCCGCGAGTTGGACTGAGGGAGCGTCCCTCGGTTGCACGCTGTGAAGCGGCGCGAGAGCGCCGTCGGTAAGGAACGGTAGCGAAGTAAAAGTATGCCTCGACAGAAGATACGCATCCGGCTAAAGGCCTACGACCACCGCATTCTCGATCAGTCTGCAGAGCAGATCGTCGAGGCGGCGGAGCGTACGGGCGTGTCCGTCGCGGGGCCTATCCCGCTGCCGACCGAGATCAAGAAGTTCACGGTGAACAAGTCACCGTTCGTAGACAAGGACTCGCGCGAGCAGTTCGAGATCAGGACGCACAAGCGCCTGATCGACATAATCGAGCCGTCTTCGCGCACCGTCGATACGCTGATGCGGCTGCAGCTGCCGGCGGGCGTCGACATCGAGATCAAGCTGTAGGGAGACGCCAAAGGAAACGATGGAAGCGATACTCGGACGCAAGCTAGGCATGACGCAGGTCTTCGCCGCCAACGGCGAGGCTCATGGCGTCACGGTCGTCGAGGCCGGGCCCTGTGTTGTCGTCCAGGTGAAGACGGTCGCGCGCGACGGCTACGAGGCGATCCAGCTTGGCTTCGGCTCGCGCAAGAAGGTCAACGACGCGCAGCGCGGCCACTTCAAGCGCCTGGGCGACTTCCGCTTCGTCCGGGAGGTGCGCGTCGACGACGCCAGTGCTTACACAGTCGGCCAGACGCTCGCTGCGGATATGTTCGCCCCGGGTGAGGTTGTCGACGTCGTCGGCATATCGAAGGGGCGTGGCTTTGCCGGCGGCATCAAGCGCCACCACTTCCACGGCGGGCCGAAGACGCACGGTCAGTCGGACAAGCACCGTTCGCCCGGATCGATTGGCTCCGGCACGACGCCGGGCCGCGTCCGTAAAGGCCTGCGTATGGCCGGTCACATGGGCGACGAGCGCGTAACCGTGAAGAACCTGACGATCTTCGAAGCGAACGCCACGCGCAGCCTGCTGCTGATCGAGGGCTCCGTGCCTGGCAGCATCGGCGGCCTCGTACGCATCGCCAAGACGGGCGTCACGACGCCGCCAAAGGCGCCGGCGCCGGTCGAGCCCGAAGCCGTCGAGGAAGAAGAGCCCGTGGCGGCAGCGGAGGAAGTTGTCGAAGAGACCGTCGCCGAAGAGCCCGTTGCCGAGGCGGAAGCGCCGGTTGCCGAGGCTGCGGAAGAGCCTGTAGCAGAAGCCGAGCCGGAAGCAGCGGAAGAGACGAAAGAGGACGAAGCGTGAAGCTGACGGTTTACGACGTCCTCGGCAAAGAAGTCGACAGCATCGAGGCTGACGACCTGGTGTTCGGCGTTGCGCCGCATCGGGCCGTGCTGCGCCAGGCGCTGCTCGCCCAGCTGGCGAACCGGCGCGCCGGCAGCCACAACACGAAGACGCGCGGCGAGGTCCGCGGCTCGACGCGGAAGATCCGGCGTCAGAAGGGCCTCGGCGCTGCCCGTCAGGGCGCGATCCGGGCGCCGCACCACCGCCACGGCGGCATCTCCTTCGGGCCGAAGCCTCGCTCCTACAAGCAGGCGCTGCCGAAGCGCGTGCGACGCCTGGCGATCCGCTCCGCCCTCTCAGCCAAGGTTGAGGACGGCGAGCTGCGAATCGTCAACGGCTTCGAGTTCGACTCGCCGAAGACGAAGGCTGTCGCCGAAGTGCTGGGCCGATTCGAGATGAAACGCTCTGTGCTGCTGGTGACCGAGAAGATCGACCGCAACCTGCTGCTCGGCGCGCGCAACCTGCCGAGCGCGAAGACGCTGCCGGCGGATTACCTCAACGTCGTCGACCTGATGACGGCGCACGGCGTGATCATGACCGTCGGCGCCGTCCGGCGGGCCGAAGCACTCTGGGGCGGCGAGCGCGCCACGAAGCGCCTGGCGCCGATCCCGGAGGTCGCGGCCGCAGAGACGCCCGCAGCGCCGCGACGCCGCACCGCGGCCGCGCCAAAGGCGGCTGCAGCGCCGAAGGCGACAGCAACCACCGAGAAGCCGAAGACCGCGCCCAGGGCTGC
>DATDPC010000085.1:0-17755 GCA_035292965.1 Dehalococcoidia bacterium
GAGCCGATCTGGCGCGCCCAGCGCGAGCACCCCTTCGTCCGCGCCATCGCCGACGGCAGCGTCGACCGCGGGCGCTTTCGCTTCTGGGTGCGGCAGGACTACCTCTTCCTCATCGAGTACGCGCGCCTCTTCGGCATCGCGACGGCGCGCGCTCCCGACCTCGCAACGATGAACGCGTTCGCGACGCTGACGCGCGAGACGCTGGAGACGGAGATGAACCTGCACCGCGCCTACGCCGCCGAGTTCGGCATCAGCGAGGCGCAGCTCGAAGCCGAGACGAAGGCGCCGGCGACGCAGGCGTACACGGACTTCCTCTTGCGCACGGCGGCGCTGGGAGACTACGCGGAGCTGGTCGCGGCGCTGCTCCCCTGCATGTGGGGCTTCAGCGAGCTCGGTACGGCGCTGAAGGCGCGCGGCCTGCCAGACGACCCGCTGGCCGCCAGATGGATCGAGTCTTACGCCGCGCCCGAGTTCGTCCAGCTCGCGGCCTGGTGCCGCGATCTGATGGACGGGCTCGCCGCCGGCCTCGACGATGCCGCCCGCAAGCGCTGCGAGGACGCCTTCGTCACCAGCAGCCGCTACGAGCTGCGTTTCTGGGAAATGGCAGAGCGCCTCGAGACCTGGTAGCCCCGAGGCGCTCTTAGTTCTGACTCGCCGCCGTTAGAAGATCGGGCCGAAGCCGTCGATCTTCACCCTGCCGACGTGGTCGGTCGGGCCGCCGGGGGCCGGCTTCTTAATCGGCAGCTTGCACGTCTTCCAGCCGGACGGCAGTCCCGTCCCTTCGAAGTGGCAGGTCTTACTCCTGCCCGTGCGCCCGTCCGTTACGGTGATATCGAGGCTCCAGCTGGCCGTGCCGGGCTCGCCGGTCGTAAGGTTGCTATCGGAGTCCTGGCTACCGCCGCCGGCGCACTCCGTGTAGAGGCCGGTGCCGTTGACGTTGCCGGATGCGCTCACTTCCGTGTGCGCGTTGCCGATGCACTTCGTCGTCATGCCGATCGAGAGCAGCGGAGCCGCCGAAACGCTTTCGTGGCCGAACACGCCGCTTATCGCCACCACACTCACAACAACTGCCACGATCAGTCCCAATAGTCGCATCTGAACCACCTTTCGGGGCTAGGAGTCTTCGCGGGAAGACTGGCGCAAGAAATCTTCTATATCTTGAACGATACTCTCGGTCGCTGGCAACTCGGTTATTTCCTCATCCTCGCCGAGCAATTCGGCATCGACACGCTCTTCGAGCTGCTTCACGTACTCGGAGACCTCTGTGTTCTTCGCCGTCGCTTCGTTTAGCTGAGCGTCAAACGCCGTCGAGGCGCGAACCATGCGGCCCAGCGGCACCTCCAGCCCAAGCATCGCCGTCAGCGACTTGAGCAGCGCCAGCGTCGCGGGCGGGTTCGGTGTCGCCGATACGTAGTGCGGCACATTCGCCCAGATCGTCGCGGCCGGCAGGTTGCGCTCGCGGAACGCGGCGTTGAGCACGCCGTTGATCCCGGTCGGCCCCTGGTAGCGGCCGCCGCGCGCGTAGATGCCGGCCTTTTCGAGCATCTCCTGGTCCGGCGCCGTGCCGGTGACGCGCATCGGTCGCGTATGCGGGTACTCGACGAACAGCGCCCCGAGCGTGACGACGAGCTTCACCTGAAACTTGTCGATCACCTCGGACATCGCGCCCGTGTACGTCTTCCACTTGAGGTGCGGCTCGATGCCGTTGAAGATGATCACGTCGCGGCCTTCGAACTTGCGCCAGTAGAAAGCGTTCTGCGGCCAGTCGATCACGCGCTCGTCGCCTTCGTAGCGCACCGTCGGGCGCAACTGCGTGAAGTCGTAGAACTCCTCGGCGTCGAGCTCGGCGAGGCGGGTGGCGCGCCAGCGGTCGATCAGGTACTGGGACGCAGCCGTCGCGGCGCTGCCCGCGTCCGACCAGCCGGCAAAAGCGGCGATTAGCGTCGGGCTGTCCAGCTCAGGCTCGTCGAGGATGCGGAGCGGGGTCATGCCCATCCCTCCCATTCGCCGCACCACCGGACGTCCAGGCGGGCGGCAGCTAGCTCATTGTACGCCGCGCTGCGCAAGCCGCGACGATCAGGGGCCACCCGCATCCAGGCGGCGGTTTGCCCGTTTAGCGCTTCGTTCGTTATATTGACGATCCCTTATTGCCAAGGTAGCTCAGTCGGTAGAGCACAGCTCTGAAAAAGCTGGGGTCGCCAGTTCGAATCTGGCCCTTGGCACCACTTACTTCGAAAGTGAGGGGGCGCCCTCACCCCTGGCTTCGAAAGTGAGGGGGCGCACCCTCACCCTCCCCGGCAGGGGCTTCGCCCCCGCCACCCCAGTCTCGAGATAACGCTGCGTTTGTAGTGTCACGAGGCGTCAGGTTGAATCTGGCGCGAATTTAGTGATGCTTGACACAAATAGGGGCGCTTTCTATGCTGCGAAAGCCGATGAGGGAGGGACCCGGATGAGTCAGCACCGGACGTCGAGACCCCGGCCGTCAGCCTCCATGCTCATCGCTGGCGCGCTTATCTTCATCCTCGCCGTTGTCACCGTCGTTGGAGCCCTGACGGCATACCAGTTCCCCGAACCGGTCACCGAGCAGGCCGAGAAGACGGACCTCCTCTACCAAGCAGTACTGGCAATCTCCTTCTTCGTCTTCTTCGGCGTAACCGCCGGCATCATCTTCGCGATCTTCCGCTATCGCCGCCGCCCCGGTGACCCGCTGCCGGAGCAGATCCACGGCTCCGACAAGCTCGAGTTCACCTGGACCGTCATCCCGATCCTCATCCTCATCGGGCTCTTCGTCCCCTCGCTGCTCCTGGTCATCGACCTCAAGACGCCGCCCGACGCAAACGAGATCGACCTCACCGTCGAGGCGATCGGCCATCAGTGGTGGTGGGAGTTCGACTACCCGGACGATGGCGTCAAGGTCCAGACGACGCCGCCCAACTACGACGACCTCCAGCCACCGGTGCTGGTTCTGCCCGTCGGCCAGGATATCGTGATCAAGGTCCGCTCCACGGACGTGATCCACAGCTTCTACGCACCGAACACGCTCTACAAGATTCAGGCCGTGCCCGGCAACATCAACGAGCTGCACCTGAAGATTACGAAGGCCGGCATCTACACCGGCCAGTGTTACCAGTTCTGCGGCCTGCGTCACTCTGACATGCGCTTCGTCATCGACGCGCGTAGCGAGGCAGACTACGAAGCCTGGCTACGCGAGGCGAAGGCGACGCAGGGCACGGTGCCCGAGCAGAAGCAGCTGGCGGAGACACAGTAACGATGGCGACGGAAGCAGCGATCCACGGCCACGGCCACGGCGAGCCAGTCGGTATCAGCCGCGGCATGGCCGGCATGGCCTTCTTCATCGCCTCAGAGGTCATGCTCTTCGGCGGGCTGCTCGCCGGTTACTTCTATCTGCGCAACCAGGCTTCGGCATGGCCACCCGAAGGCGTCGAGCACGAGCTCTCCGTCTCGTTCGCGGCGGTGCTGACCGTGATCCTGATCAGCAGCAGCATCACGGCCCACTTCGGCATGGTCGGCATCATGCAGGGCAACCGCGCCGCCTTCCGGATCGGCATCACCCTCTCGATCATCCTGGGCGGCTTCTTCATCGGCGGCCAGATTTACGAGTGGTTCACCCTGATGGACGAAGGCCTGACGGCGTCATCCAACGTCTACGGCAGCACCTTCTACCTGATCACCGGCTTCCACGGCGCCCACGTCATCGCCGGCCTCTGCATGCTGGTCTGGGTGCTCCTGCGCGCCTTCTGGAACGACTTCACGCCGACACGCCACCTCTTCGCCGAGGCGGCGGTGTCTTACTGGCACTTCGTAGACGTCATCTGGGTCTTCGTCTACACGATCCTTTACATCTCACCAAAGCTGTGACAAACGGATCGAAATCGGTCCGGTTGGAGTGAACTGATGGCAAGCGGCGCGATAGCAAGACCAGCCCACGGGGCGAAAGAGTACTCGGGCATCCTCGCCTGGGTGCTGACGACCGACCACAAGAAGATCGGGATCATGTACCTCATCTTCACGATCATCTTTCTCTTCGCCGGCGGCGTCCTCGCCCTGATGGTCCGCACCCAGCTCGCCTGGTCTAACTCCACCTTCCTCTCGCAGCATCAGTACAACCAGTTCTTCACGATGCACGCCTCGACGATGCTCTTCCTCTTCGTCATCCCCGTCGGCGCCGGCTTCGGCAACTACCTGCTGCCGCTGATGATCGGCGCAAAGGACATGGCCTACCCCCGGATCAACGCCTTCAGCCTCTGGTTAATCCCGCTCGCCGGCGTAATCATGTTCAGCTCCTTCTTCGTCTCCGGCGGCAGCGCTTCCTCCGGCTGGACCGAGTACCCTCCCCTTACAGAGAAGACCTTTATGCCCGGCCAGGGCACCGATCTCTGGATCCTCGGCGTTCAGATCCTCGGCATCTCCTCCGTCGGCGGCGGCATCAACTTCCTCGTTACGACGATGACGATGCGCGCGCCCGGCATGACCCTGGTCCGCATGCCGATCTTCGTCTGGATGATCGTCGTAACCTCCGTCCTCGTCGTCTTCGCGACGCCGGTGCTCGCCAGCGTCCTGACCATGCTCTTCACCGACCGCTACATCGGCACGAACTTCTTCGACCCGCGCGAGGGCGGCAACCCGATCCTCTGGCAGCAGCTGTTCTGGTTCTACTCCCACCCGGCCGTCTACATCATGATCCTGCCGGCCATGGGCATCGTCTCAGAGGTCATCCCCGTCTTCTCGCGCAAGCCGCTCTTCGGCTACAAGGCCGTTATCTACGCCGGCGCCGCCATCGGCATCCTCGGCTTCACCGTCTGGATGCACCACATGTTCGCCACCGGCCTCAGCGTTCCGCTCACCGTCTGGACGATGATCGCGACGATGGCGATCGCCGTTCCCTCCGGCGTGAAGATGTTCAACTGGCTCGGCACGATGTGGGGCGGCAGCATCCTCCTATCGACGCCGATGCTCTTCGCAATCGGCTTCTTGTTGATGTTCCTCATCGGCGGCGTCGATGGCGTCTTCCACGCCGTCGTCCCGGTCGACTACGCGATCAACGACACCTACTGGGTCGTCAGCCACATCCACTACGTCCTCTTCGGCGGCTCCGTGTTCGGCGTCTTCGCCGGTATCTACTACTGGTTCCCGAAGATGACCGGCAAGTTCCTCGACGAGACGCTTGGCAAGTTCCACTTCTACATCATGCTCGTCGGCATGAACCTCGCCTTCATGCCGATGCACGTGCTCGGCATCAAGGGCATGCCGCGGCGCATCGCCGACTACCAGGGCGGCCAGGGTTGGGACTGGTGGAACCTGATCTCGACGATCGGCGCCTTCATGATCGCCTTCTCGATGCTCTTCTTCATCGCCAACGTCATCAGGACGCTCATGACCGCCCCGAAGTCGGCCGGCGACGACCCGTGGGAGGGCAACACGCTCGAGTGGATGACCTCCTCACCGCCGCCGGAGCACAACTTCGACTCGCTGCCTGAGATTCACAGCGAGCGCCCCAACTGGGACGCGCGCATGGCTCAGCAAGGCCACCCGGTAAGCCACTAGAGCCCGTTAGAGCGAGGTAAGAAGCGCCACCGTGTTCAACTTCAAGAAACTCGTCCTCATCGCGCTGGTGCCGCTGTTGCTCGTCTTCGCCGGCGTGATCATCGGCTCGATCCACGGCATCGACTCTGACAAAGAGCACTTCGAGCTCACGCCGGCGCCGTCAGGTTCTCCCGCGGCCGCGCCGACGAAAACGAGCTCGACCGTCGAAGGCGTCTCCTCCGGCCCGCGGCTCACCTTCGCCGCCACCGGCCTCCCCTACGACGCCCCCCTCGTCCTGAGCTAGCTACATCAACGGATCAATACACGAAGGCCAGGCATAAAGCCTGGCCTCCTCGATCCGTTTCAAGCTGAAAGCTGATAGCTGATAGCTGACGCCTAACGGCTAGACGAGCACCGGCTTCAGCGCGTCTTCCAGCTCCTGCAGCGACACCGGCCCCTCGAACTTCGCGGCGATGATCCCCTTCGAGTCGACGACGAAGAACCACGGCTCCGTCTGCAGGCCCCAGTCCTTCGCCGCGTCGGCGAGGGCGCGCGCCGGGCTGCCCGGGTCCTTATAGACCTCGACGTGGATGAACTCGGCGCGGGCCTTGTACTGCTCCCAGAGCTTGCGCATGATCTCGTACTCGGGGCCGCAGAGCCGGCTCGTGCAGTAGCCCGGCGCCGCGAACAGGATCATCGCCGGCCGGCCCTTCGCCAGCGCGTCGGCGATCGTCTGCGTGTGGAACGCCGGCTCCGGGTCCACCGCTGAATCGATCGACGCCAGGTCGGTCACGTCCGCCGCCGTCAGGTTCTTGCTGCGCGGCGCCGCCGTGCCGACGAGCGGCGTCAGGCTCTTCGCGATCACGTTGAACCGCGGCCGCAGCGTCGTCTGCAGCTTCGGCTTCGTCGAGTCGACGACCATCTCGACGCCCCAGTCGCCGGCGTGGTCGAAGCTGACGTTCGCCGTGTAGACGCCGACGTCAGCGCCGGCGTTGACGTGGATATGGCGCGTGCCGTCCGCGTGAATGTGGACGACCTGCTCCTCGATGCCCGCATCGCGCGCCGGCGTCCGGGCGATGCCGTCGACCTCGAACTTCTTCTCCGCCGTGCCGCTGCTCAGGTCGTAGAAGATCAGGTGCATCTTTGCGTCGACCACCGACTTGCCGTTGCCATCCAGCAGCGCAAAAGCGAGCCGGTTCGGCCCGACCGTGATCTCAGAGTTCGTGATCACCGGCGTCAGCGTCGCCTCGTCGCCGAGGACCTGAGTGTCGTTGAAGTCGCCCTTCTTACCGCCGCTGCAGGCAACGTAGAGGCCCGCGGCGAAAGCAGGCAGGAGCTTGAGGAAATCGCGTCTTGTGGCCACCGTCACAATCGATCCTAGCATGCCCGAAGCAGGGCTCACGAACCCGTTGACAGGAACTCTACGTCGTATGAATATCTTAGCAATGGTTAAAACGTTGGACAAACCCGACGGCGAGGAGCGGCCAGATGTCTGCAACGTCCGTCAGGTTGACACGGACAAAGTGCAGGCAGGTCGCGCCCTGCTCCTGGACGATGAGCTTTATGGCGCTACGGCCGAGATCTTTCGCGCCCTGGGCGATACGTCTCGCGCGAAAATCGTCTTCTCTCTGCTCCAGCAGGAGCTCTGCGTCTGCGACCTCGCCGCCGTCTGCGACCTATCAGAGTCTGCGACATCCCAACATCTCCGGATCCTGCGCGGCCTGCGAATCGTCAGCCTGCGCCGCGATGGACGCATGTCGTACTACAGCATCGATGACGATCACGTGCGCGTGCTCCTGGCCGTATGTCTGAACCACCTGCATGACCGTGCTGCCTTGGCGGGGCTGAGGTGACCGCGGCGACATCAAACGTCGCGGCTCGCCGGACGGCGCGTCTTCTCGTCACCCTGACCTTGATCTACAACAGCATCGAGGGCGTGGCTGCGGTCGCTGCCGGCATCCTGGCCGGCAGCATTGCCCTCGTTGGTTTCGGCCTCGACAGCGCAATCGAAGTCAGCGCCAGCGCCGTCGTCCTGGTCCATCTTCTGCGGCGCAACGAAGATGAAGACTCAGATTGGGAGCAGCGCGCCGCCGTCTTCGTCGGCCTCACATTCCTCGCACTGGCCGCGTACGTCGGATTCGAGTCCGTGAGCGATCTGATCCGTCGGTCGAAGCCCGACGCATCCTATTTCGGCATCGCCATCGCCTGCCTGTCGCTTGCCTTCATGCCGCTGCTGGCGCGGATAAAGCATGACAAGGCTCACCAGATAGGCAGCCGGGCGCTGGAGGCAGAATCGCGCGAGACGCTGGTTTGCAGCTATCTCTCCGCCGCCCTGCTCGTCGGCCTCGGCGCCAACGCCCTTCTCGGCTGGTGGTGGGCAGACCCGGTCGCGGCGCTGGTCATCGTCGCCTTCCTCGCGAAAGAGGCATGGGAGGCGATCACCCGCCGAGAGCTCTGCTGCATCGACTAGTCGTGCGCCTAGCGGGGCCGTTAGTCATAATGATCGCGGCGGAGTGGGGCCAGCGGCCGTTTGGCGGTTCAAGCCAGCGATCCTCAGGTATGCAAAGCTCCGCGCGGGGTAGAAAAGTGGTCGAATGGCCGGGACGTTGCAGGCGTTGTAACAAGGAAATCGAGGCGTGGTCAGACGCCGGCTTCCACGATGGCCGCTGGATCCACAAGGCCTGTTTCACCCAGGCGCTGCTCGAGACCGGCGTCCAGCCTGACGCGCTGCCGGCGCTGCGCTCGCCCGAAGAGCGGGTCAAGCAGCTAGAGCTGCCGATGATTATCTTCCTGCTCATGTTCCACTTCGGCCTCGGCGGCGCCGTCTCCGGCTGGATCATGCTCGACCAGAACGGCTCGCAATCGACCGCCGCGATCCTGCTCGCCATCGGCGTCATCGTCCCGCTGATCGGCGTCGCCGGCGTCGCGCTGAACATCATTAGCCGCCGCCGCGTCGAGCTTATCCACCAGGAGCTGGTGCAGGCGGGCGGCTGGAAGCCCGGCCGTTAGATGCCCCTCCTGCTTCACGCAGGCCACAGTGTCAGTCTCTCCGCGTGGGATCTCCACCCCAGCGTCATCGGTATCGCGCTGATCGTCATCGGGCTCTACATGTACACCGCCTCGAAAGCCGAAGCCGGCTTCGAGGCGCGACGCATCCCCTTCTTCGTCCTCGGCTTCGCGGCGATGTTCCTCGCCCTGGTCTCGCCGCTCGACGCTGCCGCTCATCGTCTGCTCTCGATGCACATGCTCCAGCACGTCGCCCTCACGACGATCGGCCCGCCTCTGGTGCTGCTCGGCATCTCAGCGGCGCAGCTGCGGCCGCTGTTCGAGTCGCGCCTCGGCCCCATCCTGCGCGCCGCGACGAACCCCGTCGTCGCCGGGACCTTGTTCATCGTCAACATGTGGCTCTGGCACATCCCGCCCGTTTACGACTCGGCGCTGAACCACCTCGGCGTCCACATCGGCATGCACGTCGCCTTCATGGCCACGGGGCTGCTGTTCTGGTGGCCGGTCGTGCGGCCGCTGCCGGAGCAGATCCACACCAGCGAGGGCGCGCGCCTCCTCTACCTCTTCGTCACCGGCTTCCCGATGGCGCTGCTGGCTCTGCTCCTGCTTTCCAGCAACAACGTGATCTACGGCTTCTACGGCGCGGGGCCGCGCCAGTGGGGCATCTCGCCGATCGCCGATCAGCAGGTCGCGGGCATGATCATGGGAGCGCTCGGCGAGGCAGCGAGCTTCGTCGCGATTACTCTGCTTTTCTTCCGCTATCTCGACCGCGAGGAGGCGGCGGCGCCATCGGCTCACCCCGGCGCTGCATAATCGCCGTACCGATCGCCGCGCCGGCCAGCGCGCCAATCGCCGTGAACACCAGCGCCGCCCAGCCCGGCGCGCCAACCGCCTGCGCGACGAGATACACGGGCACCGCGACGGCGGCAGACACGGCCCAGACAACGTAGCGGCGCATCTCGCGCAGTATACCGGCCCCGTTTCTGTCATTCCGACGAAGGAGGAATCTAGTCGAACCGCAACGCGCGGCAAGTCTAGAGGAGTCGCTGCAGAACCGGCCCGTCCTCTTGTAAACGGTTCGTCGTCAGTTCTTCAGAGACGCACCAAAAACGTAGCGCCTTCGGTTCTGCCAGATTCCTCCTTTCGTCGGAATGACAGAAGGGAGCCTAAGGCGCCGACGCCTGCAGCTCGCAGCGCGGCCCGCCCGGCTTCAGCACGCGGTACACGTCGATCGGGCCGTAGGTGGGGCCGAGGTAGGTGCCCTCGCGACAGGTCTGCGTATCGATGAAGCGCTCGAAGTCAGCGCCGTCCGCCGGCGATAGCTTCGTCAGGATCTCGCGGCTCAGCGGCGATAGCAGGATGTAGTCGACGCCCGAGCGCTCAATCGACCCCTCGATGCTGGTGGTGCGCTCCTTCGAGATGCGCGGGTTCGTGTCGTAGAACAGCAGCAGGAGGCTGCGGAAGTCGCGGTCGCGCATCGCCGGCCAGAGGCGGTTGTCGCCCATCGCGCTGGCAGACGCCGGCAACGCGTCGCGCAGCGCGTTCGTCATGCTCGCGTAGGCGCCGCGGTGGTCGCCCGCGTCGCGCACGTCCTTCGCCGCCACCACCAGCCCCTCGACGGCGAATAGCAGCGCGATGACGACAACGGCGGCGCGCAGCACGACGTAGAACCCTCTCCCCTTGGGAGAGGGCAGGGTGAGGGCGTCACGCCACGCCCACAAGAACGCCCCGAGGTCGGCGATCGCCACGCAAAGCAGCGGCGCCGCCACCACCCAGTAGACGAACCGCTTCGTAGACTCGAACAGCGCCAGCTCTATCACGACGCCAAGCAGCGCAAAGCCAACCAGCCGGTGCATCGGCTCCCGCCGCCCCCGCCACAGCACGTACGCCGCCGCCAGCGGCCCGAGGACGAGCAGCGCCAGCCGCGCCGATGGCTTCGAGGCGAGCTCGCCGGGCGTGCTCGGCAGGCCGCCGAGGCCAGTACCGATGCGATAGCGGTCCGGCTCGTTCGTGATCGCGTCCCAGTAGTAGGCCGGCGAGAGGAAGTCAGTCTCCTGCTCCACCGTCCGCGACTGACCGCGAAAGTCGTCCCAGTTCGCAACCGCATACGCCCCATACGGCAGAAACGGCACGGTTGCGGCAACGCACAGCGCGCCGGCGAGGACGAATCGGCGCCCCCGCGGCAGCGCCAGCGTCAGCAGAAACGCCGCCAGCGGCAAGACAAACAAAGCGCCAATGAACTGCGTCACGCCGCCGACGCCGCAGAGCAGCCCGGCGACGACAACAGCGCTCAGCGACGGCGCCTCATCTCCGACGTTCCATCTCCGCTCACCCTGAGGCTCTCGAAGGGCGCCCGTCGTTAGACCAGCTCCCGGCAGACGGCGCGCCAGGATCAGCATCGCCGCGACACCGTAGGGCACGGCGACGAGGTCGTAACGCACGGTCGCGCCGAGGTCGGTCAGCGTCAGGCCGGAGAACGGCGCCAGGTTCAGGCGCAGCAACACGAGCAGCGCCGCCGCGCCGAGCCCTACCCACGCCCCGCCGAGCCTCCGCCCCAGCCCGTAGGTCAGCGCCAGCAGCGCCAGCCCGGAGACGACGCTCACCAGCCGCGCCTGCACGAGGCCGATGCCGAAAATCTTGAACACGCCCGCGAGGACGAAGTGGTCCAGCGGCAGGTTGAAGTAGTAATGCTGCTCGGCGCCGTAGAAACCCCTGAACAGGTCGGAGCCGAAGACGCCGTCCGTCGCCAGCTTGCCCGCCGCCGACATGATCCAGCCCTCGTCGCCGCCGGCGATCGGGTCGTCGCCCAGGGCGGGCAGCACAGTCAGCAGGTAGACGCCGGCGAGCGCCACGAGCCCGAGGACGGACGCGGCTTCAGCCGTCGCGGGCAAGCCCAGGCGTCTCATTGGCCGCAGCATACTCGCGCCCGCGGCAATGACAAACGCCACCATTCTTGACACCGTCGATCGTCACGCGTAAAGTCACGCATGCAGAGTTTGTTGCAATCAGTTGCATTTACGACATGGGGCATCTAGATGGCCGCTGAACTTCTCGTAGCCGGCATTGGCGGCGGCGTTGGCGTCTTCGCCGCGGCGCTGGCCCTCGGCATTCGCCACGGCATCGATTGGGACCACATCGCCGCGATCACCGACATCACGAGCACGACATCGTCCGTCAGCGACGAGGACGAAAGCTGGCTCATGGGCGAGCCCGGCCTGATGCTCACGGACGAGAGCCATCACTCGCGGCACGGTCCCCACGCGCCCCACAGCCACGACGACGGGGGTAACACGCACGACGACTACCCGCCGACAGCCCCCGAGCCTCTGCTGGGCGGCAGCGGTGGCGGCGTCGCGACGCTGACGCGACCCCAGAGCGTCGTCTCGACCATGGTCGCCAGCTTGCCGCGCTCGCAGCGTGACGCGATCGCGCTCGGGACGCTCTACGCGCTCGGGCACGGCCTCGTCGTCGTCGTGCTCGGCCTCATCGCAATCGTCGCGGCCGAGTTCCTGCCGAGCTGGGTCGATGGCGTGATGGAGCGCATCGTCGGCGTGACGCTCGTCTTCCTCGCGCTCTACCTTTTCTACTCCGTCTACCGTTACTTCCGCGGTGGCGGCGAGTTCCGTCTACGCAGTCGATGGATGCTGGTCTTCGCCGGTGTCTCGAACGCCTGGCATTGGATCCGCTCGCGAGTCGGCCAGCACGAGCACGTCCATGTGACGCCTCAGCAGTACGGCGCGCGCACCGCCTTCGGCATCGGCCTCGTTCACGGCATCGGCGCGGAGACGGGCACGCAGGCGCTGATCATCGCCACGGCGGTGGGCGCGACGAGCAAGAGCGTCGCGATCGCGGCGCTGTTCTGCTTTACGCTCGGCCTGCTGGTTTCGAATACGTTCGTCACGCTGGCTTCGACCGTGGGCTTCGTCTCCGCCAAGCGACGCCAGGAAATCTACGTCGCTGCCGGCCTGTTCGCCGCCGTGTTCAGCCTGATCGTCGGGCTGATCTTCCTCAACGCCTCGACCGGCCTCCTGCCCGACCTCGACAAGTACTTCCGCTGGGTTGGCGGGCCGGACTAAGCCGCGGCCTGGAAGTACGGCGTGCCTACCGGCCTCAGCGGCACCGGCGGCGCGTTATCGCCCTTCGTCCGCAGGAAGTTCGCCAGCGCCTCCTGCGGCAGCGGCCGCGCGAACAGGTAGCCCTGGGCGCGGTCGCAGTTGCACTTGATCAGGAACGCCAGCTGCTCGCGTGTCTCGACACCCTCCGCCGTCACGTCGATGCCCAGCGAGTGCGCCAGCGAGACGATCGCGACGATGATCGCGTTCACGTCGTGGTCACGCGTCGCTTCACGCACGAACGACTGGTCGATCTTCAGCGTGTCGACGGGGAACTGACGAAGATAGCTCAGCGACGAGTAGCCCGTGCCGAAGTCGTCGATCGCCAGCTTCACGCCGAGCTGTCGCAGGCCGTGCAGCGTCGTCATCGTCGCCTCGGCGTCGGTCATCAGCGCCGTCTCGACAATCTCGAGCTTTAGCAGGTGCGGCTCCAAACCCACCTCGTCGAGAACCTTCGAGACCTCGGTGACGAGCTCGCGCTGGCGGAACTCGAGCGGCGATAGGTTGACGCTGACGTGCATCGGCGGCAGCTCCGGGAAGGCAACGCCCCAGCCCACAGCCTCGCGGCACGCCTCTTTCAGCACCCAGCGCCCGATCGAGCTGATGAAGCCCTCTTCCTCCGCCGTAGCGATAAACGCCGCCGGCGAAAGCAACCCGCGGCTCGGGTGCTGCCAGCGCACCAGCGCCTCGAAGCCTTCGACCATGCCCGTCGTCAGGTTGATCTCCGGCTGGAAGTGGAGACGCAGCTCCTGCTGCTGGATCGCGTTGCGCAGGTCCGCGTTCATCTCCAGGCGTTCGACGGCGCGCGGCGCTTTCTCCGGCTGGTAGACCTTCCAGCAGCCGCGGCCGCTGCCCTTGGCGTCGTAGAGCGCCACGTCGGCGCGGCGGATCAGCTCCTCCGGCGGCGTGTTCGGGTCCTGGTTCAGGGCGATGCCGATGCTCGTCGCGACGACGACCTCGTGGCCGCCGATCGAGAACGGCTTCTCGAGGCTCGTGATTACGCGCTTCGCCATGATCTCCGGCGCCGAATCGTCTTTGAGGTGCTCGAGCACTACAGCGAACTCGTCGCCGCCAATGCGCGAGATCGTCTCGCCGGAACGCACCTGGCGTTTGAGCCGCTTGCTCACCTCGATCAGCAGCTGGTCACCGCTGTTGTGGCCCATCGTGTCGTTCAGCAGCTTGAAGCGGTCGAGGTCGAGGAACAGCACCGCGACGAGCTTGCCGTGGCGCTTCGACCGCGCCAGGGCGCCATCGAGCACGTCCGTGAAGTAGGCGCGGTTCGGCAGGCCCGTGAGCTGGTCTCTATAGGCGATCGCGGTCGCGTACCTGACCGCGTCGCGACGCGCCAGGAGCAGCAACAGCAACGCTACCGGCAGACCGGCCAGCACGACGCCGAGCATAGCAGCGCGACTGTCGATGCTCGTCGTCGTGCCGAACAGCGCGAGCCAGTAGATCAGACCGATCGCGCATAGGCGAACAAGGCCCATCCGTGTCATCTAATGATTGTCGTCAGAAATACGACTTTGCTTGACCGGCCTAGGCCGGCTATTCCGTCAGTAGCTTCACAACAACGTAGATCACGAATCCCACCCACAAGAGCCCGGCGCGCGCCAGCACGTAAGAGCTCAGGTAGCCGCGAGATCGGATCGAAAGGTAAACAATCGCCGTCGAGAACAGCGCGATCGCCGCCGAGACCAGCGCCGTCTCCGTCAGCTTCCAGTCCGTGAACACGATGCCGACGGACACCGGAATGCAGCTCTGAAACACCATCGCGCCGCTGATGTTGCCCATCGCCAGCGTGTCTTTGCCCTGCCGTACCCAGATGATGCTGTTGAACTTCTCCGGCAGCTCCGTCGCCAGCGGCGCGATGATCAGCGCCAGCGCCAGCGCCGGCACGCCCAGGTCATGCGCCACCGTCTCCAGGTTCGTCACGAACAGCTGCGCCCCGCCGATGATCAGCCCCAGCGAGATCAGCAGCTGCGCCATGATCTGCAGCGTCGGCGGCGGCCCGAAGCCACCCAGCAACCGGTGCAGCCGCAGCGGGTTCAGCTCCTCGTCCGTCTCCAGCTCCGGGTCGCCATCGTCCGTGAAGGTGCGGTAGAGGTAGTAGCCGTACAGCGCCAGCATCACGATCGCGAAGAAGTGCTTCACCGTGTCGTTCGGGATGAAGCTCGCCGCGATCGCCAGCAGATAGACGGCGAAGAAGTAGCCGATGTCGCGCCGGATTACCTCGGCATCGAGGCGCATGTCCGTGCCGGTGGTGCGTCGATTGGCGAAGAAGATCACGCCGAGGCCGGTGACGGCGAATGCGGCGGTCGAGAGCAAGAACGGCGCACCGAGGATCGCGCCGACGCCGATCTCGTGCGAGTCCTCCGTCCCGACCACGAGGATCGCGATCAGCGGGATCATCGTCTCCGGCAGCGCCGTGCCCACGGCCGCGAGCACGCTGCCGACGGCCCCCTGCGCGATGTTCAGGCGGTGGCCGAACCACTCGATGGCGTTTGTGAATAGCTCCGCCGCGATGAGGATGATCAGCAGCGAGACAGCGACGAAAAGTAGCGCTAGCGCCAACGAAGATCAGTCATCCTTCATCGGGAGACAGTATAGGGTGACGGACTCTTGGGGTCGAAGCGCCGCACAAGCCGCCTCGGTTTGACACTCTCGGGCCAAACCTTATGATCACCTCGGAATGTCAGAAAGCGCGCGCCCCGCAACCGCCGCTATCCTCACCCTCGGCTGCAAGCTAAACATCGCCGATTCTGAGGCGATGGCGCGCCGCCTGCGTGACGCTGGCTGGAGCGTCGCCGACCGCGTGCCCGAAGGCGGCGCCGAAGCCGTGATCGTCAACACCTGCTCCGTCACCCACGTCGCCGACCAGAAGTCGCGCCACCTCGTGCGCCTCGCCCGGCGTCTCGCACCCAACGCCACCGTCGCCCTCACGGGCTGCCTCCTGGAAACGGCGCCGCGGGAAAAGCTCGACCCCCTCGCCGCCGACCTCGTATACCGCCAGCCGGACCAGCAAGCCCTCGCCGACCGCATCATCGAGTTGCGACCGATGCCCCCTCTCCCTTTGGGAGAGGGCAGGGGTGAGGGCGGGCTCCCGGCGCCGTCTGCTGTAATCCGTCCCGCCCTGAAGACGCGAGCCTTCATCTCCGCCCAGGAGGGCTGCAACGACGTTTGCGCCTTCTGCATCATCCCCCGCACCCGCGGCCGCGAGCGCAGCAAGAGCGTCGAGGATGTCGTCGTCGAGGCGCAGGCGCGCGAGGCGGAGGGCGTGCAGGAGGTCGTCATCACCGGCACGCAGCTCGGCGCCTACGGACGCGACTCTGGCGTACGAAACCGGCTCTCCGTCCTCCTCGGCGCCCTGCTGAGCGAGACGCGCATCGCCCGCATCCGCATGTCGTCGGTGCAGCCGCAGGACATCACGCCGGAGCTCATCGGCCTCTGGGGCGATTCGCGGCTCTGCCGTCACTTCCACCTCGCGCTGCAGAGCGGCAGCGCCACCGTCCTCCAGCGCATGCGACGCCGCTACACGCAGCAGGAGTACCGCGAGGCCGTCGCCCGTCTGCGCGCCGCCATCCCGGACGTCGCGATCACGACGGACGTGATCGTCGGCTTCCCCGGCGAAACGGACGCCGAGTTCGAGGAAAGCTACGCTTTCTGCCGCGAGATTGCCTTCGAGGGCGTTCACGTCTTCCCCTACTCGCAGCGCCAGGGCACCGTCGCCTTCAAGATGAGCGACCAGGTTCCCGAGCCCGTGAAGAAGCAGCGCGTCCACCGCCTCATCGCCCTCGCGGACGAGATGGCGCGCGCCTACCGGGAGCGCTTCATCGGCCGCACGCTGCCCGTCCTCTGGGAGTCGCGCCGCGATGATGCCTGGGAGGGCCTAACAGACACCTACACGCGCGTCCGCGCCCGTAGCGACGCGGACATGACGAACCAGCTGACGCCCGCACGGCTAACGGGCGCCTACCAGGCGGGGTTACTCGGGGAGGTCTTGCCATGACCCTTTTCAACCGCATCGTCCTCGCGCTCATCTTCCTCGTGGTCGCCGCCGGCGCCGCCGCCCTCAGCGCCCTCGCCTGGTCGATCCCGGACGACTCGATAAACCAGCTGCGAGAGATCGCCACCTGGCTCGACGACCACAACACGGACGGCACGAAGATCATCATCACCGCCGTCGCGGGCGGCATCGGCGTCATCGCCCTCGGCCTCGCGATCTGGGAGCTGCTCCCGAAAGCGCCGGCCGAGGTCAAGGTGACCGACCTGCGCGTCGGCGACGCCGTCCTCTCGACCGCGGCGATCGGCCAGCGCGTCGAAGAGGCCGTCTCCCAGGTAGCGCACGTCGCCGACGCGCGCGCGACGATCAAGGCGAAGCGCAAGGGCGTCATCGTCTCGCTCGATCTCCACGTCGACCCGGAAGCGAACCTCGCCGCCGTCACGGACGAGGCGTGTCAGGCGGCCCAGGACGTGCTCACGAACCGCGTCCACGTCGCGATGGCGGCGCCGCCGACTGCACGCCTCCACTACCGCGAGCTACGACTGCGCAGCGGCCAGCCGCGTCGCGTCGTCCCGGCGCCCGCGGCGCCGACGCCCACCGTGCACCCCGCGCCGCCGCCGGAACCTCCCGTCATGGTCGACCCCGAGCCGGAGACGGTCGAAGAGGCGGCGATGGCGCCGGTCGCCACCGAAGCGGCCGCCGAGGCCGAAGCGCCGGCGGAGCCCGTCGCCACGGTTGAGGAAGGGAAGCGCAAGAAGTGACCAACCCCGCCGCCGAACCGGACGAGTCAGAAGCGCCCACCGCGCGGCGCGGCCGGCCCGCATACGGCGCCGGCAGGCGCCTGCCCGTCCTCCCCGGCGAGAAGCTGCCGGCCGTGATCGAGAGCATCCTCTTCGTCGCCGACGAAGCCGTCGATACGGGCGTGCTCGCCAAGGTGCTGCGCAAGGGCAAGACCGAGGTCGAGAGCGCCCTGCGTGCGATCGAGGAGGGCTGCGAGGGCTCCGGCACGCGCCTCCAGCGCACCGGCGACCTCGTGCAGCTCGTCACGGCGCCCGAGTCCGGCCCCTACGTCGAGCGCTTCCTCGGCTTCGAG
>DATDPC010000086.1:0-40106 GCA_035292965.1 Dehalococcoidia bacterium
AGTGCCCGCTCGCGCGTACCGGCGGACGACAACCTGCCGGGGCCGCAGTTCGAGACGCCGTACGGACTAATCGGCGCGCCGATCAACTACGCGATCGCCGCCAGCCGCTACATGCACCAGTACGGCGAGGACCGCACGCGCGAGGCGCTGTCGGAGATCGCCGTCTCGACGCGGAAGTGGGCGCAGCTCAACCCGAAGGCGATGATGCACGACAACCCGATGAGCTTCGACGACTACCACAACTCGCGCTGGATCGCCTGGCCGTTCCACCTCTTCGATTGCTGCCTCGTCACCGACGCCGGCGGCTCGATCGTCCTGACGCGTGGCGATAGGGCGCGCGACCTGCCGAAGAAGCCGGTCTGGGTCCTCGGCGCCGCCGAACACCACGACCACTTCTCGATGAGCCAGATGCCCGACCTTACGGTGACGCCGGCGCACTCGAGCGGCCCGCGGGCGCTGGCGATGGCCGGGCTCAAGCACGCCGACATGGACCTGACGATGATCTACGACTCGTTTACCTACACGGTGCTCGCGACGCTGGAGAGCCTCGGCTACTGCGGCCCCGGTGAGGGCGCCGATTTCGTCAAGGGTCAGCGCACGGCGCCCGGCGGCGACTTCCCGTTGAACACCAGTGGCGGCGGCCTCTCCTACACGCACCCCGGCATGTACGGCATGTTCCTGAACATCGAGGCGGTGCGGCAGCTGCGCGGCGAGTGCGGCGAGCGCCAGGTGCCGGACTGCAAGATCGCCCTCGTCAACGGCACCGGCGGCTCGTTGTCATCGACGGGCACGGCGATTCTCGCGGTCGATTAGGAGACATCGATGACGAGTACTTACAACCGACCGCTACCGAACCCGCAGCCGGAGTGGGACCACTACTGGGAGAAGGCGAAGGCGCACGAGCTCTGGATCATGAGCTGCGACGCCTGCAACCAGACTTACTTCTACCCGCGCGCCATCTGCCCCAACTGCTTCTCGCGCGAGACGAAGTGGATCAAGGCCTCCGGCCGCGGCACGCTGTTCGCCTTTGCGATCGTCCATCGCGCGCCGACGCCGGCGTTCGCCGAGATGGCGCCGTATGTGACCGCGTTCGTGCAGCTCGAAGAGGGGCCGCGCTTCCCGACCAACCTCGTCGAGGTACACGCCGACCCATCGGCGATCAAGATCGGCATGGCGGTCGAGGTCGTCTTCGATGACGTCACGGACGCGATCACGCTGCCGAAGTTCCGGCCCGCCAGCTAGCGTATGCAGAACAAAGTCATCGCCAGCTTTGCAGAGGCAGTCGCCGACATCGCGGACGGTTCGAGCATCCTGCTCGGCGGGTTTGGCCCCGGCACGCCGCACAACCTGATCGGCGCCCTTTGTGCGCAGGGCGCGAAGGACCTGCACCTGATTTCGAACACAGTGGGCGGCGCGGGGCTGCAGGACATGCCGCAGCTCAAGTCGGGCATGACGCTCGTCGAAGAGGGGCGCGTCCGCAAGGTAACCTGCTGCTTCAGCGCCCCGGCGAGCCCATCGCGCAGCCACGCCTTGCAGGAGCAGGACGAGGCGGGCGAGATCGAGGTGGAGCTGATCCCCCAGGGCACACTGGCAGAACGCATCCGCGCCGGCGGCGCCGGCATCCCGGCGTTCTACACGCCCGCCGCCGTCGGCACCGTGCTCGGCGAGGGGCGCGAGACGCGCTTCTTCGACGGCCGCGAGTACCTGCTGGAGGAAGCAATCTTCGCCGACTACGCCTTCGTTCGCGCCTGGCGGGCAGACGAGTTCGGCAACCTGGTGTTCAGGCGCGCCCAGCGCAACTTCAACCCGCTGATGGCGACAGCGGCGCGCTGCACGATCGTCGAAGCGGAGGAGATCGTCCCGGTCGGCACGATCGATCCGGACCACATCCACACGTCGGGCATCTTCGTCAGCCGGACGGTGCTGATCGGCCCGGACGACATTCTCCACGTCAGGCGGATCTCACGATGACGAACGATAAACCGCGTCTGACGCGCGACCTCATGGCCGCCCGCCTCGCCGCGGAGTTCAAGCCCGGCTGGCTGGTGAACCTCGGCGTCGGCATGCCGACGATGTGCTCCGACTTCATCCCGGCGGGTCAGGGCATCGTCCTGCACTCGGAGAACGGGCTGATCGGCTACGGCCGCGGCGCCACCGTTGAAGAGGCGGGGCCGTACGTCGTCAACGCCGGCGTCATGCCGGTGCTGCTCGAGCCATACGCGGCGGTGCTGCACCACGCCGATGCGTTCGCTGTGATCCGCAGCGGCCGTCTCAGCGTCGGCGTCCTCGGCGCCTACGAGGTGGCGGTGAACGGCGACTTTGCGAACTGGCGCACGGCCGGCCGCAAGGGCGGCGGCATCGGCGGGGCGATGGACATCGCCGCCTGCGCCCAGCGCATCTTCCTGCTGATGGAGCACCAGACGCGCGACGGCTCGCCGCGGCTGCTGGAGCGCTGCACCCTGGCGCTAACCGCGCCGGGCGTCGTCAAGCTGGTGATGACCGACCTCGGCCTGTTCGAGCCGGCGGGCGATCACTTCATCGTGCGGGAGCTGACGCCGGGCTGGAGCATCGACGAGGTGCAGGCCGTGACGAGTGCGAAGCTCGTCGCCACGTCCGACATGCACGAAGTCGGCTAGCGATGCGGACCACGCCACTCCAGCCTGAAGGCTGGAGCATGTGCGTCCTCATGCCTGCGACTTCAGGCGCGGGTGATATCCTCCCAGCACGATGACCAGCTTCGAGCCCCACAGCGTCAAAGCGCTCGTCTTCGACACCTTCGGCACCGTTGTCGACTGGCGCGGCAGCATCATTCGCGAGGGCGAGACGTACTGGCGCGTCCGCGGCGTCGACACGGACTGGGCGAAGCTCGCCGACGCCTGGCGCGGCGGCTACGGCCCGGCGATGAACCGCGTGCGCAGCGGCGACCTCGGCTGGACGAAGCTGGACACGCTGCACCGGATCATCCTCGACGGCATCGTCGCCGAACACGGCCTCGGCGGCCTCGACGAGGACGACCGGGAGCATCTGAACAAGGTCTGGCACCGCCTCGACGCCTGGCCGGACGCTGTGCCGGCGCTCGTGAGGCTGCATCAGCGCTTCGTCCTCGGCCCGCTGTCCAACGGCAACTTCTCGTTGCTGACCAACCTGGGGAAGCACGCCGGTCTGCCGTGGGACTGCATCCTCTCGACCGAGCTTTGCGGCCACTACAAGCCCGACCCGGAGACGTATCGAATGGCGTACGAGCTGCTGGACCTGGAGCCGGCGCAGGTGATGATGGTCGCGGCGCACACGCAGGACCTTGAAGCGGCGAAGCGCGAGGGCCTGCGCACCGCCTACGTCCACCGTCCGCTCGAGGGCGGCCCCGGCCGTGAGCGGCCGATGCCGGACGCGGCGTCCTTCGACGTCGTAGCAGACGGCTACGACGACCTGGCGCGCGCCCTACTGCCGTAGAATCGTCGCGGGCAGGTCTGAAGACCTGCAGCTACATACCCTGCCTCAATCGCACGGAGGCGACGCATGAACCGCAGCACGAAGCGCATTCTCACGACCCACATCGGCAGCCTGCCGGACCCTGACGACCTGATCGAAGGGGCGCCTGACTACGAGGCGACGCTGCGTCGCTGCGTTGCGGACGTCGTGCGGCGGCAGCGCGAGACCGGCATCGACGTGATCAACGAGGGCGAGTACACGAAAGGCGGCGACTGGCTGTCGTTCATCGAGTCGCGCTTTGGCGGCTTCGAGGTGCGGGAGCGCCCGGCGAACGAGCTGCCGCTGATCCTGCAGGGCGAGGACCGCCGCGTCTTCGCCGAGTTCTACGACTACGCGCAGAAGGCCGGCACGCTCTTCTACACGCCGGGCCAGCAGATCAGGACAAACCGCGCCTACTGGGTCTGCACCGGCCCCGTCACCTACACCGGCGGGGAAGAGCTCGCACGCGAAATCGCCCTCGTCAAGGAGACGGCGGGCACGGAGAACGTCTTCCTCACCTCGACGGCGCCGGCGAGCCTCGAGGTCTACCGCCGCAACGACTACTACAGAACGAACGAGGAGTACGTCTACGCCATCGCCGACGCGATGCGCGCCGAGTACCGCGCGATCGCCGATTCGGGCGTCATCCTCCAGGTCGACGACGCGTGGCTGCCGGCGCTGTGGGACCGCATCGGCATGGAGATGGGGCTGGATGCGTTCCGCAAGCGCTGCATGCTCCGTGTCGAAGCGCTGAACCACGCCCTCGCCGGCATACCGGAGGAGCGGATCCGCTACCACCTCTGCTGGGGCAGCTGGCACGGCCCGCACGCCTACGACATCGGCCTCGAGCACATGATCGAGATCATGCTGGCGGTGAACGCGCAGGCGTACCTGATCGAGGGCGCCAACGCGCGCCACGAGCACGAATGGCAGCTCTGGCAGACGACGAAGCTGCCGGAGGGCAAGATCCTGATCCCAGGCGTCGTCACCCACTCGACCGACGTTGTCGAGCACCCGGAGCTTGTGTCGCAGCGGCTGCAGCGCTACGCATCGGTCGTCGGCAAGGAGAACGTCATCGCCGGCGCCGACTGCGGTTTCGGCGGCCGCTCCCACCCGCAGATCGCCTGGGCGAAGCTCGAAGCCCTCACCGCCGGCGCGAAGCTGGCCAGCCAAGCGCTCTGGGGCTGAAAGTCGAATACCGCGTGCCTTCAGGCGAAAACGTCTCTCCAGCCCCGATCTAAGACCGCCCGGCCCTAACGAAACGCGATTGGCTTGCATCAATATCGCTTTGCGATATCATGCTGCAAACGAGTAGCAGGAACTAGTCTATCGGAGAGCGATCTTGTCGCTTTGAGGGCGCTACTTAAGCTCCCCTTCTACTACGGTTGGGTCGTCCTGGGGATGATGATGGTTGCCGGGGCGATGGCTGCCGGCAGCACGCAGCCGTTCATGGCCGTGATGCTCAAGCCAATGACGGACGAACTTGGCTGGAGCCGCACCGAGGCGACGACGGCGATCAGCCTCGGTACGATCGGGACCGGTTTCGCAAGTCCCTTCATTGGACGGCTTGCCGATCGGTTCGGTCCTCGCTTGCTAGTGCCGGCCGGGGGCATCTTGCTTGCGCTGGCGTTCTTCCTGATTGCGGGCGTCAACGCACTCTGGCAGTTCTACGTCGGCTACATCCTCGCTCGCAGTTTCGCCTCCCCCTGCCTCACCGGGGTGGGCGCCCAGACAGCGATGATCAACTGGTTTGCCCGCAAGCGCGGGCGCGCCATGGGGCTGATCGTCATGACCTTGCCCTTGGCCAATGCCGTACAGGCGCCATTAGCTCAGTGGATCACAAACGAAGCCGGCTGGCGTGAAGTCTTCATCCTCCTCGGAGCCTTGTCGGCGATCCTGATCATCGCGCCGGCGTATCTGCTTCTCCGTGCGCGGCCGGAAGACCTTGGCCTTCACCCGGATGGAGCGTCGAGTCCGCCGGAAGTACGCTCTGAAGGAGGCCGCCGGACCCCGGCAGGCGCGGCTGTGGGTGATTATGACTTCACGCTGCAACAAGCGCTGCACACGCGCGTGTTCTGGCTGATCGTAGCAGCCAGCTTCCTCTCGATCCTCGGCGGCGGCGCGGTGTCCTTTCACCAGGTGGCCTACTTCCAGGACATCGGTCTCTCAGCGACGCTTGCGGCCGCTTCTATCAGCACGTTTACGCTGGCCGGCGCATTCTCGAGCGGCTTGTGGGGCTTGCTTTCGGAACGCATTTCCGAACGGCTGCTGGCGACGGTACTTACGGTTGGCGGCGCCATTGCCGTCTTGGCAATGCTCGAAGTCCGGACGGAAGCTATGGCGCTTGGTGTGAGTGCCGTTTATGGGCTCACAACCCGAGGTGGCGGAACGCTGTTCAATCTGCTATTGGCAAACTATTACGGCCGCGGCAATTTTGGCTCCATTAGCGGTTTCTTTGCGACGTTCTCAAGCTTCGGCCTTGGCGCTGGACCATTCATCGGAGCGCTCGTGTTCGATATCACGGGCGGCTACCGGTTGTTGTTTGCGTCCCTTTCAGTGACCTACCTGTTCACCGCCCTGATCCTCCTTTTGTTCGTGCGCCAACCAGCACCTCCTTACGAGCGGTCGGCTGGCGTCATCGTGACCCCTTGACGACAAGGGCGTTCTGCCAGCATTATCGGCTAGCGATTACGGTCTACGATTTCGGGGGCATGAGATGACAAACGCGTCGAGCCACGATCAGGAAGGCGACGAAGCGCGCCGCGCCGCCATGCGGGCTGCGGCGAAGCGTATCGATCGCGTTAACGAATGGCTACACCTCGGTGGTGCGCTGGCTGCCGACGAGTATCAGCGGTGTCTCGACGCGGGGATCAGTCACGTTATCGATCTCAGGCAGGAGCACGAGTTGGGTGAAGCCAACAGCCCTCCTCCAGCCGACGAGCTTGAGGAGGCGGGAATCAGCCGCCGGCAGGTGCCCGTACCCAACGGCAGTCCGCCGACCCGTGAGCAGCTAAGCGAGGTCGCCTACTGGTTCGAGTCGGAGGATGAGAAGGGTGGCCTCTACGTCCACTGCGGCGGCGGCTTCGGCAGGGCGGCGACGATGGCGATCGGGCTCCTGATCCTCAATGGAACGGTGTTTGAGGAGGCGCTAGAGCAGGTCCGTGGCGTGCGACCGGAGATAATCCTCAACGATGAGCAGGTCGCCTGGCTGCACTCGCTCATACCGGGCTCCCGGTAACGTCGCGACAGGCCTGCGATCAGGTGCCGAACAAGCCTGGGACGTCTAGGATATGGCAATGCCTCGCTCAGAAGAGCTCACACGCGACTTCTTTCTGGGCTTTATCAAGGTCCACATCCTTCACCACGCTGGAGAGGAGCCCGTTTATGGGCTGGCGATGATGGAGGAACTCCGCCAGCATGGATACGTACTGAGTCCCGGCACCCTCTATCCGATCCTTCACAGCCTCGAGGCTTCTGGCTACCTCACAAAAGAGGAACGAAACGTCGAGGGTAAGGTGCGCAAGTACTACACGATCACGGACACCGGCAGGGCTGCATTAGCGGAAGCTCGCGCCCGCATCCGCGAGCTGGTGGGGGAGGTCCTCGAAAGCGAGTCCTAAGCCCTGGCGGACTCGCGAGCGAGGCCTTGGACGAAGTGATGCCCACACGAAGCTGTCGATACCGCCCTGAAGGCACTCACGGCTGTCGACGGCTCATTCGGTAGAAATTGAGGACGCCCTTCAAGTGAGCGACGTTACGGACGCTCCGAATTTCTCCAGCTCAAGCTCTGGAGCGCTCAGAGAGCTGGCCGGGCTATTCCTCAAGCTTGGGGCCGTGGCGTTCGGCGGGCCGGCGGCGCACATCGCGATGATGCGACAGGAGTTCGTCGCGCGTCGGGCGTGGCTGAGCGACCAGGAGTTCCTCGACCTGCTGGGCGCGACGAACCTGATCCCCGGCCCCAACTCGACGGAGATGGCGATCCACATCGGCCGGCTGCGCGGCGGCTGGCGCGGCCTCGTCGTCGCCGGCGTCTGCTTCATCCTGCCGGCGATGGTCATCGTCCTCGCGCTCGCCTGGGCGTACGTCGAGTACGGCACGAAGCCCGAGGCGACGTGGCTGCTGTACGGCGTCAAGCCCGTGATCATCGCCGTCGTGCTTCAGGCGCTCTACAGTCTGTTGCGGCCGGCGGTGAAGAGCTGGTTCCTCGGCGTCGCCGGCCTGGCCGTGTTTGCGCTCTACCTGCTCGGCGTCAACGAGATTGCCTTGCTCTTCGGCGCCGGCGCGATCGTCGTCGCCGTCGAAAACGGACGGCGCTTGCTCGACGCGGCGAAATCGCAAATCCTCATCGCGCCGTTCGCGCTGGGTGGCCTGCCGCTCGCGGCCGCGGCGGCGCCGGCGTCTTTCAGCCAGCTGACGCTGTTCCTGACGTTCCTCAAAATCGGCGCGGTGCTGTACGGCTCCGGCTATGTGCTGCTCGCGTTCCTGCACAACGACTTCGTCGTCCGCCTCGGCTGGCTGACCGACCAGCAGCTGCTGGACGCCGTCGCGGTCGGCCAGCTAACGCCAGGCCCGGTGTTCACGACGGCGACGTTCGTCGGCTACGTGCTCGGCGGCGTCGAAGGCGCGTTGCTCGCGACGCTGGCGATCTTCCTGCCGTCGTTCATCTTCGTGGCGGCGACACACTCGCTGATACCGAAGCTGCGCGGCTCGCCCCTGGCAGCGAGCCTGCTCGACGGCGTCAACGTCGCGGCGCTCGGGCTGATGGCGGCGGTGACGTGGCGGCTGGCGCAGGACGCCGTCGTCGACGGACTGACGGCAGCGCTTGCGGTAATCGCCGCCGTGCTGTTGATCCGTTTCCGTCTGAACTCGGCGTCTCTGGTCGTGCTCGGCGGGGCGGTTGGCATTGCCTATCACTACATCCGTTAGACCGGAGGCGACGAGGGTCTAGACAGCGGGTCTAAGATCGTCCCAGAAAGGGAACTTACGATGCCTATCTTTCTCGACCACACGATTGTGCCGGCGCACGACAAGGAAGCTTCGGCGCGCTTCTTCGCGAAGATCTTCGGGCTCGAGTACAAGGGGCCGTGGGGGCACTTCGCGCCGGTGAAGGTCAACGAGACGCTATCGATGGACTTCGACAACCGCGACGTCGTCGAGAGTCACCACTACGCCTTCATCGTTGGCGACGACGAGTTCGACGCGATCTTCGGGCGCGTCACGGGCGAGAGGCTGGCATACGGCAGCGGGCCGATGCAGGACGACATGCAGATCAACCACCTGCACACGGGCCGCGGCTTCTACTTCAACGACCCGAACGGCCACCGCCTCGAGGTGATCACGCACACCTATATCTAGGTGAGGCGAACGGCGCGCGTGAAGCCCAGCACGATAAGCAACGTCGTCCTTCTCTGCCTGGCAGGCGCTGCGATCCTGCATGTCAACGACCGTCTCGACAGGTGGGAGGCTAGAGGCGAGGCCCAACTTCAGGGGATCAGCATCGGGCTCCTGGTGGTTGTCGGGATCGCCATCGTGGCCCTAAACGTCACGTTCAAGGCCAGATGGATGGATTACATCTCGACGCTCCTGGCCGCCGCGGCTGTGTTCGTGGCGTACGTCCTGGGGACATCGCGGATCGACTAAGTAGAATCGCCCTACTTCGCCCAGAGCTGCTTCGTAGCGATGCGGGCGCCTTCGACCATCGCGTCGAGCTTTGCCCACATGATCTCTTCGTGGCCGACGCGGTAGCCGAGGCCGCAGTCTGTGCCGGCGATCACGTTCTCGCGGCCGATGACGTTGGCGTAGCGAACGAGGCGCTGGGCGACGAGCTCCGGGTGCTCGATCAGGTCGGTCGCGTGGCCGACGACGCCGGGCATCAGCGACTTTCCTTCCGGCAGCTTGACTTCTTCCCAAAGCGCCCATTCGTGCTCGTGACGCGGGTTCGCCGCTTCGACTGAGACGCACTCGGCCTTCACCCTGAGGACGATATCGACGATGTCCTTGAGGCCGATGTCGTTCTTGTGGGGGCCGTGGAAGCTGCCCCAGCAGACGTGGAGGCGGATCTGGCTCTCGGGGATGTCGCGCAGGGCGTGGTTCGTCGCCTCGACGCGGGTCTCGGCGTACCTGCGGTAGTCGGCGATGCTCAGCTCCGGGTACATCTGCCAGCCGTCCGGCAGGTCCGGGTCGTCGAGCTGGAGGATGAGGCCGGCGTCCGTGATCGCCTTGTACTCCTCGTGCATCGCGTCGGCGAGGGCGAAGAGGTACTCCTCCTGGCTCTTGTAGTAGTCGTTCCACAGCCAGTGCTCGATCGTGCCGACGGTGTTCGCCGGCAGGTAGGCCTCGATGTTTGGATTGCCGGCCTTGGCGAGCGCCGCCTTGAGGTTCTTGATGTCGCGCTGCACGGCCTCCTGGCCGGCGTAGGTGATCGGGCCGGTGCAAAAGACGGGCAGGTTAACCGGACGCGGCGCCGTCCCACCACCGACGCCGACCGCGCCGCCCGCGGCGAGACGGCCGAAGGCGCCGGGGCTGCGGCTGTAGAAGCCCGGGAAGTCGATGCCGTCGCGGGCCATGACGTTGCGCGGCGGAACGTCGCGATCCAGCGGCTCGATGCCGCCGAGGCGGTCCTGCACGTAGTTAGAGAAGCCGCCCTTCTTGCCGTACTCGCCGTCGTTGACGACGTCGATGCCGATGTCGATCTGGCGCTTGACGACGTCCTCGACCTCTGCGGGCAACATGGCGTAGAACTGCTCGTCGGTGATGCCGGCGGCGGCGACGCCCGCGGCCATGAGGTCGCGCCGCTGCAGGGTGCCCGCGTGCGAGGTGATGATCCGGTCTGTGCTGCGCTTCATGCGTCTTTTCGTCCCCCTCTTACGGCCCGTCTCTGACAGGCCTATGCAAGCTAGCGCGGCGCAGGATAAACGTCAATCGATTAACAAATAAAGGAGGCCCCGTCCAAAGACGAGGCCTCCTGTGTCGCGAGAGAGACGACGCGTTAGCCGCGACGCCGCGCCGTCGCGGCGCTGAGGCCGGCGCCGCCAAACCCCACGAGGAGCAGGGCGCCGCCGAGGACCACATAGAGCGACCGGTCGCTAGTGGCGCCGGCCAAGCCTCCGTCGCCGGTGCTCGGCGCGCGAAGGGCCACGGTCGAGCCGCCGACCACAAAGTCGGTGGACATGCCGCGAAGGAAGTGCGGCGTGCCCTGCGGGTCGGGCATGAAGCAGACGAAGGCGTAGGCGCCGGAAGCCAATGGCACCGTGGTGAACGCCAGCGTTTCTGAGCTACCGGGCAGGATGCCGTCGACGGCGCCGATGAAGGTGATGCCCTCGGGATCTTCGTCGCCGGCTGCAGCGAGGACGTCAAAGATCGGCTTACCGGTGTCGTTCTTGAACAGGATCAGCTCGTGCTCTTCCTTGCCGCTGTTGGTAACGCGCAGCGCGAAGTTGCCACTCGCCAGTTTGCTCTTGTCGACGCTGAAGGAGTACTCCGAGGCCGTCACGTCGACGAGAGAGACATTGGCGGCGACGGGCGAGGCGGTAATCGTCGCGGCGTCAAGCTTCCACTTGCCGCCTTCGAGGACGAAGGACTGCACTGACGCTTCAAGACTGGAGCCGATGGAGAGAAGGAGGTTGGCGGTCGCCGTCGCGCCGTTGATCTGGATGTTCGTCAGTGAGATAAGACGGACAGGGTCTTCGCCGATGAAGGACGGCAACGCAGAGGCGGCTGCCGACGGCGGGTCGATGTCGAGGACGTCGACGATGCCCCGGTTGGTAAAGCCGGCGAGGAACGCGTTGACGTTCTTCGCGTTCCAGAAGGCGATCGTCGTGGAGACGTCGGTGTAGAGCTTGCCCGCGGGATCAACGATCTGACCTCGGGCGAAGCCGCCGGGGAAGTCTATGGAGTGGACGTTAAGGTAGAGGTTTCCGGCGTAGTAGTCCGGCAGGTCGGACTCGGTGAGGGTGACGACGCCGGAGATCGTGCCGATCGGTGCGCCTTCCTGCAGCGTGTAGATGATCGGGCCGTTGATGCCCGTGGCGCCGCGGTGGATGTGGGCACGGTTAACGCCCGATGCCGGCTTGCCATCCGTCGTCAGCGTGTACGACAGCTGGCGCGTCACGTCATCGAATGTCAGCGTCGCGATCGCGGAGCCGGGGCTGACGACGGGCGGGTTTTCATTCGGGCCGGTGAGGGCGACTGAGAACGTGCGCTGCGCCGCTTGTGCGCGCGCGCTGTCGCCCAACGTTCCTGACAGCACGAGCGTCAGGCCGACGAGCGCGGCGAGCGCCGAGAGCATGAATGTCCTTAACAACTGAAGACTTCCTTTCCTGAGCTAAAGGCCGTTTGGATATAGCATCGCTTTAACACGATCGCTGTGAAGCAATACGACGTGTCGGCGCATAAGGACTGCATTTCAATTGCGGGGCCGTGAAAACGCTGTTCGCGCCTCGCGGGCTTGCCATTGCGCCACCACCCGGCGGCGACCACTAGACGGTGAACACGTTATCACCGGCCGCGGCCTTTGTCGCGTAGACGGAGTCGCTCGGCGCGATGCAGCCCGCGTTCGCCTCAACCGGAGGCGTACCGGATGACGATCTCCGTGTCGTATAAGGGATCGTTGCTGGCGGTGAGGGCGCGCACGAGCGCTTCGACACGAAAACAGGTTACACGTCCGCATAGGGGGGCTTGAGCTATGATGCGTTTCACCCGCCCGCAGACGGAGAACCCGCCGCCGATCGTCCTAGGCCGCGCCGCGCCGGGGACGGCCCCACCGCATGCAGGAGAGGACACGAAATGCCAGGAGAGCTCGAAGGACGCGTCGCCATTGTCACGGGCGGCGGGCGCGGCTTCGGTCAGGACATCGCCCGCGGCCTCGCCGTCGCCGGCGCCGCCGTAACGGTCACCGCGCGCACCGAATCGCAGCTGGCTGAGACCGTATCGATCGTCGAGGCGGTTGGCGGGCGCTGTCTCGCGGCGCCGGCCGAGATCACCGACCAGGCGGCGGTCGACCGCGTCGTCGCCGAGACGGAGGCGAAGTTTGGCCCCGTCGACATCCTGATCAGCAACGCGGCGATCACGACGCCGGTCGGCCCGCTCTGGGAGATCGACCCGGACTCTTGGGACCGCACGCTGGACGTCAACCTGATCGGGCCGATGCGCATCGCCCACACGGTGCTCAAGGGCATGGTGCGCGGCGGCGGCGGGGCCACGTTGTCTTCGTCAGCAGCGGCGCCGGCACCTTCGCCGGACCGTATGACGGCGCCTACCGCGTCTCGAAGGCGGCGCTGATCCGCCTCGCCGAGGTGACGGCGCTGGAGGCGAAGGAGCACGGCGTCAGCGTCTTCTCGATCCACCCCGGCGTTGTCAGCACGGAGGCGCACAAATCGGCGACAGACACGCCGGAGGGGCGCAAGTACCTGCCGGAGTTCGGCGAGCGGGCGAAGCAGTTCGCGACGCCGATCGAGCTGGCGGCGAACCTTTGCGTCTACCTCGCCTCCGGTGCGGCGGATGCGCTCAGCGGACGCTACTTCAGCGTCAACGACAACCCGGCGGCGATCACAGCGGAGACGAGCGCGATCCTCGAGTCTGATCTATATAAGCTACGGCTCCGGATGCCACCAAGGGTATGAAATTTACCAATTGCCAACATCAAGAACCTGACGATAGCGTGTTACAAGTTCGTACAAGCCTAAATTCGTATCTCGCCGACGATTGACAAACGGCGGGTAGTAGGCGAAGAATGGGCAGAGTTTACCGACCCGTAAACGCGCAATCGAACCCAGCGCATAGCTCAGGAGGAAAAAGAGTGAAGGTAGTCTTTGCGGTATTAGTGGGAGCAGCCGCGGTGCTGAGCTTCCTGGCGCTTGCGTCAGGCGCCAGTGCGCAGTACGGGAAGCCCCCCGGCATCAATGTCTGTAGCACCAGCAGCACGACCGTCGACGCGAACGGCAACGCCACGATCACGGTGAAGCTGACAGACAGCAACGGCGCCCCGATCGTCGGCGCACCGGTGGTCTTCGAGACGGTCCCTGGTGGGGCTGCGACGCCTGCGGTTGGCGTGACCGGTGCTGACGGCACCGCGACGGCCGTAGTCAAGGTCGGCAACGGCCCGGCAGTTCTCGAAGTCAACACGCTTGGCAACACCGGCTCCGGCCAGCTGACCTGCCGCCTCGTGCTGCAGGTGAAGGCTCCGCCGCCTCCGGCCACGGCCACTTCGCCCACGGGCGCTGTCGCCGGTCAGCTCCAGGCGCCGAAGACTGGTGACGCGGGTCTGCTCGCTTCAGACAGCACCATGCCTTACCTCGCCATCGCCATGATCGCCGTCCTCCTGACGACTCTGTCAGGTGCGGTGGTCGTCCGCGCTCGCAAGGGATAACGGTCCGCTAAGCGATAGCGGATGGAGGTTGAAGGAGCAGTAACGGAGCGGACTCAGACGCGTGCAGCCGAAGGCTTGCCCGCAGAGACGCGGCCAGAAACCAGCGTTATCTACCGACGGTTCGGTAAGCGAGCGTTGGACCTGGCAATCGGTACCAGTCTTCTTCTCCTCACGGCACCGGTACTAATAGTTCTGGCAATAGTTGTGGTGGCCACCTCCGGGTGGCCACCACTCTATTCGTCCCGGCGCCTCGGCCGGCACGGGCACGAGTTCCAGATGTGGAAGCTGCGCACGATGCGCCGCGACGCCGACAAGATCCTGCCCGAGTGGCTCAAGCAGAACCCCAACCTCGCGGACGAGTTCGCCCGCGGCTTCAAGCTGAAGGATGACCCGCGGATCACGCTGGTCGGCCGCTTCCTGCGACGCAGCAGCCTCGACGAGGTGCCGCAGCTGTGGAACGTAATCCGTGGCGACATGAGCCTCGTCGGGCCGCGACCGATCATCCTCGACGAGCTGTCTAACTACGGCAGTCACGGCGCCGAGCTTCTCGCCGTCCGCCCCGGCATCACGGGCGAATGGCAGGTCACCGGCCGCAACGAGATCGAGTACCCGGAGCGCATCGCCGTCGAGCTGGCGTCGACGCGCAAGTCCAGCCTTGCCCACGACGTCTTGATCCTGCTGCGGACGCTGGCGGCGCCGCTGCGCTTCAACGGTCTCTAGTCCCCTTTAGCAGCCCGTCCGTCTACGATAGAGGCTGATGACGCCTGTCGTTTCGATCATCTTGCCTTGCTACAACGGCGCCTCCCGGGTCGCGCAATCGATCGAGAGCGTCCTCGCGCAGACCTTCGCCGACTGGGAGCTGATCATCATCGACGACGGCTCCACGGACGACACGTGGAAGGTGACCAGCGCTTACGAGGGGCCGCAGATTCACTGCGTCCACCTGCCCGAGAACCACGGCGTCGAGTTCGGCCGGACGACGGCGCTGAAGCTCGCTCGCGGCGAGTTCATCGCCCTGCTGGACGATGACGACCCGTGGCTGCCGGAGAAGCTGAGCCTGCAGGTCGCCTACATGCGCGCCCACCCGGATTGCGGCCTGCTGCACGGCGGCATCGTCGACGTGTATCCGGACGGGCGGCGCCTGTCGCGCATGCCGGCGCGCGGCTCGACCTCGTACCGGACGATGTTGGTGCGAGACGTCACGATCGCCTCGACGATCCTCGCGCGCAAGGACGCGATCGAGGCCGTCGGCGGCTTCGCCACGCCGATGCGGTCGAGCGGCGACTGGGACCTCTGGACGCGGATCGGTGCGAGGTATGGCCTCGGCGCGATCGACCGCCAGCTCGCGACGGGCTACCCGCACAGCGGCAGCATCACGCACGGTAATCCGGACATGCTGGCGCGAAACCGCCTCGCCGTCGTGCGGCGCAACTGGCGCGAGCTCAAGCGCCTGGGTTTACGGCGGGACGCCCTCGCTCATCACGATTGCTACGTCGCCGGGCTGCTCCTGGTCGCGGGACGTCGGCGGGAGGCGCGACGGCGCGTCCTGCGCTCGTTACGCCTGCGACCGCTGCCGCGCGCCCTGCCGGTGCTCGTGCTCAGCTTCATGGGGCCGAAGCAGGTGGAACGCGGCTGGACCGGGCTGCAGCGCCTGAGACGCGCCCTGCGCCTCTAGTCTCTAAACACGGGCCAGCGCGTCGATGAAGGCGTTGGCGTAGTCCACCATCGTCTCCTTGCACTCGAGCGGTTCAGCCTCGGACGCCGCCGTCTCGTCGATTGCCCGCGCCATCGCGTCGATCGAGTACGGGTCGAAGAGGCGAGCTTTCCCCTGCGTCGTCTCCGGGAGCGCGCCGGCGTTGGCGACGCAGACAGGCAGGCCTACCGAGAGAGCCTCCCACGCCGGCAGGCCGAAGCCTTCCTCCAGCGACGGCAGGACGAGCAGGCGCGAGGTCGCGTAGAGCTCCTCGAGCGCGGTTTGGCTGATCTTGCGCTCGATCGTGACGCGAGCGCCTCGGGGCGCCATGTGTCTCAGACGCGCCGCATCCTCGCCACTGCCGCCGACGAGCATCAGCTCACCGCCTTCGCGGGCGAACTGCGTCCTCGGGAAGGCGCTGAGCAGGCGTTCCAGGTTCTTGTGGCGCGCGAATTGGCCGACATACAGGGCGCAATCGCGTCGCTCGCCGCGGGCGCGGATGTCGAGGACGCGCGACACCAGCTCGCGGTCGACCGGGTAGTGGACGACGCCGATGCGCTCCGCCGGGATGCCGATGTCGCGCTCGATCGCAGCGCGCGAGTACTCGGAGACGGTGAGGACGCGCGTCGCCAGCCGCGCCAGGCCCCAGTTGTAGAGGTGCTGCGACACCTGCCGCGCCAGGGAGCGGTAGCGCAGGTGGATCGTGTCGTGGATCAGCGTCACGGAGCGCCCCGGGACAAGGGGGCGAGAGAGGTGCATGTAGAGCGCCACGTCGTGCGAGGGCAGGTCGAGCGCCTCTCGCATGCCGAAGAGGGCCTGCGGCGTGAACTGGCTGCGGACCCAGCGCGCGCCCGGCCAGAGGTAAGGCTCCACGGCTGAAGTACCCCACAGCGTCCATTGACCGGACGGCTGCAGCTCTGAGAGGCCGCGCAGGAGATACTCGGTGGCGCGCCCGACGCCGCTCGCGCCGAGCCAGCGGCAATCGATCAGGACGCGCGTGGCGGAGGCGACGTTGCTGCTCACGCTTCCTGCCCCGCGACCGCCGCCTCGACCTCGCGGACGAAGGCTTCGCGGAAATGAGACGCGTCGAAGCGGCGCGCCAGCTCCGGCGCCGTGTACTCGGCGGGCGACTCGAGGCAACGCGCGACGGCCTGCGCCAGCGCTTCTGCCGACTCATCCGTGGCGAACGAGACGCCGCCTTGCTCGCCGACCTCGGCGAGGCCGCCGGCCCGCGGCCCGGCGAGCGGCACGCCCGCTGCCATCGCCTCGACGAAGGTCATGCCGAAGTCTTCGACGCCGCCGTGGACGAACACCGAGGCGCCGCCCAGCAATTCGTCTCGCTTCGTTTCGCTGACGCGACCGTGGAAGCGCACGTCGGCGTCTCCGGCCAGCGCGGCGAGACGGGCGCGCTCCGGACCGTCGCCGGCGACGCGTAGCGGCAGGCCCAGCAGCATGCAGGCCTGGACGACGAGATCGACGCGCTTGTACTCGACGAGCTCGCCGACGTAGAGCGCGTATCCGGCGGGCTGCCGCGGGATCGCGGCGAAGCGGTCGACCTCGACGGGCGGGTAGAGGACGCTGGCGTGTCGCGAATAGCGCTGCTGGATCCGCTGCGCCGTCGCGCGCGAGTTGGCGATCAGACGCTGGACGCGCGCGGCGGCGGCGGCGTCCCAGACGCGCAGGTGCTGCAGCAGCGGCGTCAGGACGGGCGCGAGCAGGCGGCTGGCGCCGGTCGGAGGCGGCGCACCCCAGAGGTAACGCGGCGGCGTGTGCATGTAGCAGACGTGCGTCGCGCCGTCGCGCGCCAGCGCGCCGTGCGTCCAGCCTGACGATGAGCTGATCACCGTGTCGTAGGCGCTGAGGTCGATGCTCTCGACGGCGTAGGGCAGCAGCGGCAGCAGGGCGCGGTAGCCGCCGCGCGGGATCGGGAGCTTGCTGAGGAAGGTGGTGCGGATGCGCGGCGCCAGGTCTGCCGGGAAGGCATCGCGGCGGCCGAAGAGGAGGAAGAGGTCAGCCTCCGGGAACAAGCGCGCGATCTCGAAGAAGACCTTCTCGCCGCCGCGAGTCTCGACCAACCAGGGGTGAAGGACGGCCGTCCTGCGCGTCATCACCCTTCGAGTTTGCGGGGCCGGTCAGCGCCCGTCAAACCGCCTCGTCACCCGGGAGCCAGCTGCCGACGGTGCGCCAGCCCGCCCAGACGTAGGGAAAGCGCCGCACGTACGATTCGAGCAGCGCGGTGTAGTCGGTCGCGACGGCCAACAGCGCCTCTTCGCGCGGTAGGTCTTCGTGAAGCGCAAGCGGCGCCTCGATGTTGATATCGAACTCGTCCGAGGCGCGACGTACGGTGAAAACGGGCAGCAGCGGCGCGCCGCTGAGGCGGCTGAGGTTGGCGGGGCCGGTGGCGATCTGGAGGTAGCCGCCGAACATCGGCGCCCGTACGATCTGGCGCGCCTGCATCCCCACAGTTATCGAGACGACACCGTTCTGCTTCAGCCGCGAGAGCAGGATGCGCATCGCCGGTTCCGGCTTCTCGTCCTCGATGACGATGCGTTCACGCAAGAAGCGCTTCTCAGCCCTGGTGACGAGCGGCGCGAACCTGCCGACGTGAAACGGCATGATGCTGCCGCCGTGGCCCGGCCGCGATAGGTGGGTCATGCGGTGACCCGCCTGGTGCAGCGCCATCTTCGTCATCAACGAGGCGCCGATGAGCTCCGAGTTCCAGATGATCGCGCCGCGCCCGGCGGCCAGCGCGGCGTCGATGTGCTCCAGGCCGTTGTAGTTGAAGCGGGGCTTCCAGCTGCCGGGCCGGTAGACGGCGAGGTACTGCATGTGCTGCTCGTAGAAGCCGGCGACGAAGCGCCGCACAGCGAGCCGCCGCGACGTACCGACCAGCTCGAGCATGAACGGCGGTAGGCTCTTCTCCTCCACGCGCCGCGCCCCCGCGAAGGCAACCTCCGTCGTCGCGGCGAGCGCTGTGCAGAAGCGGCGCCAGTGGCGCACGGGCAGCGTCCAGGCGGCAACGCCGAAGCCGGCGAGGGTGCCCGCGGCAGCCAGGGCGCGTAGCACAGAGCTGGGCTTCATTCGTCCAGACTACTGCGTCTGCGTGTCGTTCGGCTTCGGCGTTGCTTTGGGCTTCGGCGTCTTCGTGGGCTTGGGTACCTTCGTCGATTTCGGGACGGCGGTTGGCTGCGGGCCGCCGGGGCTCTGATCGCTGCCCGGCGCGTCGATGATCTTCGCCTGCGCGAGACCGACGTAGCCGACAAGCAGGACAAACGCCGCGACGACGCTGAGGTAGATCGACTTGCGCCTGCCGAAGTGCCGCACAGCCAACGCAACGGCCGCGATCGCGATCGGCACGAAGACAAGGGCGCTTATCACCCCCTGCATGAACAAGAAGGTGCGCCACAGCTCCGCGAAGGCATAGATAATCGCGATGCCGGCGAGAAAGACATAGCTGCGGTAGGTGAGGAAGTAGCCGGCCGCCAGCGCTGCGACAAAGCTCACGGCGGCAATAAACGGAAACGCCAGCAGACCTTGCGGGCCGGTCAGCTCGGCGAAGGCAGAGTTTGTCGTCAGGCCGCCATCGAGGTCGATGTAGTCGCGCCAGTACGGCGGGCTGCCTTGCGTGTCATCGCGTATGTAGGTAGGCGTCAGCGAGCGCCGCAACGCCGTGAGCCTGTCGCCGAAGCTCCCACTCTTGGTCAGGTCCTGATCCGCGACGCCGATCGCCACCTGCATCGGCGCGCCGACGTACGCGGATATCTCCGCGAGCGTGATCTCCACCGGGTTGGTGATGCCGTAGTCATCCTCGTAGGTACCAGCAGTGCGCCCGTAGGTGAAGGGGATCAGCAGGACGAAGAAGGCGGCTGCTGCCAGCACCACGAACAGCGGCGCCAACCGCAGGTCGCGTACCTTGCCGGCAATGCCGACGGCGATCATCACGGCGACGACGATCAGCAGTCGCGCCGAGATCAGGGCCGCGGCGCCGAGCAGGAGAAAGTTCAGCAGATCGAGCAGGCCGATGCGGCGCCGATCGAAGACGCGGAAAATCGCGACGCCGGCGGATAACGCCGCCGCGTAGCGCCAGGTGTAGATCGCGACGTAGTAGGACTCGTAGAGACGGTTCTTGAGCACGTTGCCGTTGTGCGTGGTCAGGCTACGCCACAGCGCCGTCGTGTCGTCGTGATAGGCAACGACGTAGGTGACAAAGATGCCGAGGAACGACACCGCCGTAAGCGCCAGGTAGAAGTCGTCGGCTGAAAGCGAGTCGAGTCCGGCCGGACGCCAGGTGATCCGCTTGCCCACGCGCAGACCAACGTAGGCCGCGAGCGCGATCAGGCCGTACCAGGCACCGAGCGTCACGATCGCGTCGAGACTCAGGTGTGAGCGGACGTCGAAGCCGTGGCGCACGCTGATCGGCGCCGCCCAGGCGAAGAGGCTCAGCGCCGCCGCCGCGACCGCGACGAAGGCCGGCTCCAGGATGAGACGCGCCGGCAGCTTGGGGATGCGCGACAGAAGTTCCGCCGCCTGCCGAGACGGCAGCCAGGTAAAGGCGCGGGCGCTCACGCGTTCTCTGTCATCGGTGGAATCGTATTCGGCATCAAGAAAAGTATGACAGTCACATCCTTATGACGTAAGCACTGGTTCGAGTTAGAAACGCTCGTCAGGAGCGGGTGTTGCAGAATCCAACCTCGCGACAGGGAGAGTCCAGACGAGGCCGATGATGATCCAGGCGTAGAGGTTGATCGGGAAGACGGAGAAGTAGGCGATGCTGACGTTCATCAGCGCGAAGCTCGCGAGGTAGACGCCGGCGAAGAGAAAGAAGTTCGCCAGCAGGTCATCAACGCCGAGGCTTGCGCGCCAGGAGACGTAGGCGCGGCGCAGCGTCATCGCCTCAATCGTGAGGAAGAGAACGACGCCGACGAGACCGAAGTTACGGTAGAGCTGGATGTAGAGGTTCTCGTGCTGGCGCGCCTGATCGCTGCTACCCAGGATGATGGCGCTGATGCTCGACTCCTGGGAGGGTTCGGGTACCGCGGTCGGCGTGGGGGTCGGCGTGGTCGAGCCCTGGGCGGCGGCCACGGCTGTCGCCGTTAGCAGCGCCCGTGTCGTCGGCCCCGGCGTTGGGCGCGTCGCCTGGCGCGTCGGCGCCGCAGACTGGGTGGCCTGCGCCTCCGCCGTTTCCGTAGCGGCAACCGCCGCCACGGAAGTTGCGATCGCGGCGATGCTAGGGCCTCGATCGACGGACAGATGGCCTCGCCCGCTGCCGACCTTCGCGTTGTAGATCAGGTCGACGTCACCAGAGACGAGCAGAACGACGAAGAGCCCGGCGCCAACACCGCCGATGGCAAGCACAACCTTCGGGTCGACACGGCGCGCGAGGAAGAGCAACCCGAGCACGCAGGCGAAGCCCATCGCCACGGTCACGGAGAAGGTCAGCGCGATGAACAGTGTCGTCAGGGCAATGGCGGCGAAGAACCAGCGCCGGCGTTTGAGGTCGGACGGCGCCGGCAGCAGCAGCAACGCGATGAGCACGATCAGCGCGAAGGCGCCGAAGCCGTTGGGGTCGTCCCAGCCGCCACCGAATCGCGGCACGTGGTTGGAGAACGTCAGCCCCGGCAGGCGCCCCGTGGCCGCGAATATCAGGATCGTCAGTGCTTCATAGACGACGTGATAGACGATCGAGACGAGGAGGAAGAGCTTGATGAACTCGCCCGGCCGGCGTTCGCTCCATAGCAACGGGACGATATAGGCGAACGGGATGACGAAGAGAAACTTGAAGACGACGTTCAAGGAGAACGTCTCGGTGGAGTCAGCGTTAGCCGGACTGAACTTCAGCGACGAAAGGCCGACGTAGAGGACGAAGGCGGCGAGCAGCAGCCAGAACGGCTGTGTCCGCATCCGCCCGATTGCCCGCCGCACCTGGTCCCGCTGCGAGAACCAGAGCATCGCCAGCATGACGACGATGACAACGGCGGCGACGGCGTACTTCGGGTACTGCAGATAGTCGGCCGTCGCGTGGTACCCGGTCGAGGACAGTATGGAGCCGATCTTGAAGGGATAGCGGTAGAAGTAGTGGACCTGCGTGAAGACGAGGAAGGCGAAGAAGACCTTCTCCACCGCGGTCAGGTTCTTCAGTGCGGCGATCGCCTTCTTCATCCGTCTCAGGGTAAGTCAGGCAAACGCGTCAGACTACATCTAATCCTCGCAGCCGGATTCACCCTATAATCGATTGCGTTGGGGCGACTTACTACTGGCAAATCACTTCGCTTCTGGATCGCCAGCTTCCTCGTCGTTCTTTTCGTCTTCGAGGTCTACCGCGTCTATTCCTTCTACGACGACCTGACCGAGAGCAAAGCCAGCCTCACCTCCCTCAAGGACGACCTTGACCTCGCGCGCCTGCAAGACTCCGCCGACAACATCGAGGCGAAGCAGAAGCGGCTGAGCGACGCCAAAGGCCGCCTGAGCGACGCCAAGGGCTTCATGGGCAACGACCCCTTCGTCCTCATCGCCGGTGAGATACCGGGGCTGAAGAAGCAGGTCAACGGCCTCGAGACGGCGGTGCGGGCGGGCGAGGTCGCCTCTGACACCGGCATGAAGGCGAGCGACGTGGCCCTCGCCTACGCCCGCTTCGAGCGCGACCCGAAGAAGACCTCGATAGAGCAGTCGATCGACTTCCTCAGGAGCCAGGAAGGGCCGATGAGCGAGGTCGAGGCCGGTATGCTGCGGCTGCGCCAGGCAGAGGCAGAGATGCCGGACGGTCTCATCGGCCCGCTCGGCAACGCCAAGCGCGACCTGGCGAGCGCCCTCGACCGCCTCGACAGCCTCGTCGAGGGTTACAAGCGCGCCGACACGCTGCTGCCGGGCCTGCTCGGCTACGACGGCCAGAAGAAGTACCTGCTGCTCGCCCAGAACGACACGGAGCTATTCCCGTCCGGCGGCCTGATCTCCAGCTACGGCATCGTCACATTTGAGAAGGGCAAGCTCCTCAGCATGGAGCTCGAGTACTTCGGCACGCTGTACGACCGCTGGCAGCGACGCAGCGACGGCGAATACATCGAGCCGCCGGCGTCGCTGAAGGCGCACCTCCTGCGCAGCTTCTCCTGGGCGCTGGGCGAGGCGGGCTGGTACCCGGACTTCCCGACGACGGTCGGCTACTCGCGCGACTTCGTTGCGAAGGGCGGTGTCGCGCCGACGGAGGGCGTCATCGCCATCGACCTCCAGTTCACGCAGGCGCTGCTCGATGTGCTGGGCTCCGTGCGAGTGCCGGAGTACAACGTTACGGTGACGCCGCAAAACTTCAACGAGGTCACGCTGGAGGAAACCCGCGACGAGAACTACCAGCCTGGCCAGCCAAAGAAGGCGTTCCTCTCCTACCTCTCGCAGGCGATGCTGAAGCAGATCTACACGCTGCCGCAGGACCGCTGGATCGACCTGCTGAAGTTCTTCGACCGCATGGGGAAGGAACGGCACCTCCAGATCTACTTCGACGATACGAAGCTCCAGTCTCTGAGCGAGGCCTACGGCTTCGATGGACGCATCATCCAGCCGGAGGACGGCGACTTCCTTCTGATCGCCGACGCGAGCGTCAAGAGCACGAAGCTCAACCTGATCCTCAAGCCCTCGGCGAAGGTAGAGGTGCAGCTATCGGCTAACGGCACGGCGAAGACGGACGTGCTCTACGAGATCGACAACCCATTCCCGGAGTGGGCGAAGGGCAAGAACCCGGCGCTCGTGGAGCTGCTGATGTACAGCGGCATCTACGGCTGCTACCTGCGCGTCTTCGTGCCGGAGCAATCGACGCTCGACGAGATCAAGCTGAACGGCGGGCCCGGCGGCGCCGAGGAGATCGCCAAGGAGTTGGGCAAGGCGGTCTTCGGCCGCTTCTTCCCCGTGCCGCCGGGGGAGTCCGCCAACATCGAGGTGCAGTACGAGACGCCAGGCGTCGTCACGAAGGGCGATGACGGCCTCTACCACTACAAGCTCTACGTCCAGAAAGAGGCCGGCACGCGCGCCACGCCCTTCACGCTGACGCCGCAGCTGCCCCAGGGGGCCGAGCTGGTCCAGCTGCGCCTCGACGGGCAGCGCGTCCGCGGCTCGACGATCGAGACGGACCTGCGCGTCGACCGCGAGATCGAGGTCGTGTTCAGGCTTGGGTAGGCATGAAGCGAATTAGTTCACTCCTTAACCTATGGCCGCTTAGGAGCGCGAATAGTAAGATTGCGCCTGCGAGACGTACCACCCCGCTGAGATTCGCAGACAAGGACGGGACATGAAGCGAAGTACCGACCGTATCCTCATGAGCCACGCCGGCAGCCTCCACAGGCCGGACGACCTGCGCGAGACGATGGCCTCCCGGCGCGACGACGAGCCGATCGATGACGCGCTGGCGGCGCGGATCAAGGACGCCGTCAAAGAAGTCGTCAAGCTGCAGGCTGAAAACGGCGTCGACGTCGTCAACGACGGCGAATACACGAAGCGCAGCTGGCAGACCTACTCCCGCGGCCGGCTCAGCGGCCTCGAGCAGCGCCCGCTGAGGGAGGGCGAGGACCCGAACTACGGCTCGATCACGGCACGCGAATCGAAGTACTTCCCAGACTTCTTCGCCCGCGGCCTGGCGCCCTTCGGCGCCGGCCGGCCCGCCTCGGCGAACGCGGCCGGCGGTGGCTTTGCGCAGCAGGCCGTCTTCTGCGTCGGCCCGCTGCAGTACATCGGCCAGAAGGAAGTTCAGCGCGACATCGACTACATCAAGGAAGCGGCGAAGGGCGTCAACGTCGAAGAGCTCTGCCTGACGGCGCTCGCCCCGGCGACGATCGAGCACTGGATGCGCAACCAGCACTACAACACGCAGGAGGACATGCTCTTCGCCATCGCCGACGCGATGCACGAGGAGTACAAGGCGATCACGGACGCCGGCATCACCCTCCAGATCGACGACCCTGACCTGCCGGACGGCTACCATGTGTACCCGGAGATGAGCATCGCCGAGTACCGCAAGTTCGCCGAGGTGCGCGTCGAGGCGATCAACCGCTCGCTGCGCGGCATCCCGGAGGAGCTGGTGCGCCTGCACATCTGCTGGGGCAGCATCCACCACCCGCACACGCAGGACATCCCGCTGAAGGACATCATCGACCTCGTCTTCGCCGTGAAGGCGCAGTGCTACTCGATCGAGGCGGCGAACCCGCAGCACGAGCACGAGTGGAACGTCTTCGAGAACGTGAAGCTGCCGGACGGCAAGATCCTCATGCCCGGCGTCCTCGGCCACTGCGCGCCGGAGTTCGTGGAGCATCCGGAGCTGGTGGCGCAGCGCCTGCTGCGTTACGCCAACCTCGTCGGCCGGGAGAACGTCATCGGCGGTACTGACTGCGGTCTGCAGCGCGTGAGGACGGCATCGATCCAGTGGGCGAAGTTCCGCGCCGGCGCGGAGGGCGCCCGCATCGCCACGAAGAAGCTCTGGGGCCGCAACTAGCAGGCACGCCGGGGGGCGCATGACTCTATCGGGCAAGATCGCCGCCAACGCCCGCTACGCGCTCGGCCTGCGTGGCTTTCTGCGCCACTCGATTGACCTGGAGGGGGCGCGTAGCCTCCTCCAGTCTCATCTAGCCCGGCGCGAGGCGTCCTTCCTGAAGGTCATCGAGCGCGGCGTTTACGCCCAGCGCAAGAGCCCGTATCGCTGGCTACTGCAGCGAGCAGACATCGACTTCGAGGACGTAGAGCGCCTCGTCGCCCAGACCGGCGTCGAAGGGACGCTCGAGCGGCTTTACGACGCCGGCGTTTACGTGACCCTGGAGGAGTCCAAGGGACGCCAGCCGCTGCGCCGCAACGGCGACGAGCTGCCCGTGAGCGCTGCCGACTTTCACAACCCGCTGTTGGCGACGGCGTTCGACAAGCGAAGCAGCGGCTCCAGCGGCATCCCCACGCGCGCCCGCATCGACTTCGGCCGCGTCCTCCTCGAATCGTCTTATGTCACGGTGCTGCAGCATGTACACGGCCTCGAGGGCCGCAGGTTCGGGCTGTGGGAACCTGGCCTGACGATCTTCGCCCTCGTGCTCGCGAAGATGGGCAACCCACCGGAGCGCGTCTTCACGACCGCGGACACGCGCACGCTGGGTCTGCGGACGGCGATCTTCATGCGCTACACGCAGTGGGTCTGCGGGCGCCTGGGTCAGAAGCTGCCGCCGCTCGAGTACGTGCGGCGAGAGGACGTCATCCAGATCGCGCGCTGGCTGGCGGAGAAGACGGCCGCCGGCACACCCGCCGTCATGGTATGCATGACGACGCCGGCGGTGCGCATCTGCCTCGCCGCGAAGGAGCACGGCCTCGACATCAGCGGCACCGTCTTCCGCATCGGCGGCGAGCCCTACACGCCGAGCAAGGCGGAGGTAATCGCCTCCGCCGGCGCGCGCACGGCCGGACATTACGTCTTGTCAGAGATCGGCTCCGTCGGCGCCGCCTGCGGCACTCCGGCGCACCTGGACGATTACCACGCGTTCAAGGAGAAGCTGGGAATCATTCAGCGCGAGAAGCGCATGGCGTCCGGCGCTTCGGTTCCGGCGATGATCTACACGACAATCGTCCCCGTCGGCCACAGCCTCATGCTCAACACCGAGAGCGGCGACTACGCGACGATGGAAGAGCGGGAGTGCGGCTGCGATTTCGGCAGGCTGGGCTACACGACGCACCTGAGCGGCGTCGGCAGCTACGAGAAGCTCACGGGCGAAGGCGTCACCTTCGTCGGCAGCCGCCTCTACGAGGTGGTCGAGAAGCTGCTCCCCGCCCGCTTCGGCGGCAACGTCGCCGACTACCAGATCGTCGAGGAAGAAGAGCAGGGGCTGCCGAAGGTGAGCATCGTCGTCGCGCCGCGAGTCGGCCCCGTCGACGAGCAGGCGCTGGTGGCCACGATCCTCGAGAGCCTGGCAGCTACGCACGAGGACGGCGGTCAGGCCATGACTGACATATGGCGGCAGAGCGGAACGCTGCGCGTCGTGCGCCGCGAACCCTACGCGACGGCTACTATGAAGGTGCTGCCGCTGCACGTCATGCGGCCGGATGCAGCGAAGAAGAAGAACGGCGGCAACGCCGCCAAGTAGCAAGGAACGAACCGATGCTCACAGCCGAAGAGAACGATCTCCTCTGTCGCGTAGGCCCGGGCACGCCGATGGGCAACCTGCTGCGGCGCTACTGGACGCCGGCGCTGCTTTCGAGCGAGGCGCCCGAGCCCGACAGCCCGCCGGTGCGCGTGCGGCTCCTCGGCGAGGACCTCGTCGCCTTCCGCGACACCAACGGCGCCGTCGGCCTCGTGAAGGAGAACTGCCCGCACCGCGGCGCCAGCCTCTTCTTCGGCCGTAACGAGGACTGCGGCCTGCGCTGCGTTTACCACGGCTGGAAGTTCGACACGAACGGCGATTGCGTCGATATGCCGTCTGAGCCGGCCGAGTCCGTGTTCAAGAGCAAGGTGCACGCCACGGCCTACCCGACGCGCGAGTCCGGCGGCATCGTCTGGACCTACATGGGGCCGGCGGAGAAGCTGCCCGGCTTCCGCGAGATCGTCTCGCCGGAGCTGCCGCAGGAGCGCTGGCGGGCGATGAAGGTCTACGGCTACTGCAACTGGGTGCAGGGCCTCGAAGGCAACGTCGACGCGGCGCACACGTCGTACCTGCACCGCAACCTCTCGTTCTCGACGCTGACGCCGGACGAGACGGACGCGCCGGGCTTCCCGTCGCTGAACATGACTTTCCTGATCTGGGCCTACGACGTCGCGCCGAAGCTGGAGGTACACGACACGTGGTACGGCTTCCGCTACGCCGGCCTGCGCAAGACGCCAGGCGGCCACACCCACGCCCGCGTCACCGACTACATCTTCCCCTACCTCACCTACATCCCGGCGGCGCCCGTTGGCGGGAACGATTGCATCCTCATGGTGCCGATCGATGACAACGCCTACTGGCGCTACCACGTCTCGACGAAGGCGCCGGTGCAGCTGCGCGGCGGCATGAAGCAGCAGGGCATGCCGAACCGCCCCTCCGGGATCATGGAGCGCGCCTGGATGCCCGAGAACGACTACCAGATGGACCGCGAGGCGCAGCGCACGCAGAGCTTCACCGGCATCCCCGGCGGCGCCATCCCGCAGGACCAGGCAGTCACCGAGAGCATGGGCATCATCTACAACCGCACCTCAGAGCGCCTGGGCACCTCCGACATGGCGATCATCCGCATGCGCCGCCTGCTCATCGCCGCGGCGAAGGACCTCGACAAGGGCATCGAGCCGATGGCGCTGGACGCGGAGGCGTCTTACAACGACTTCAGGGCTTCGGAGAAGATCCTCGCGGCGGGCGAGGATTGGCGCATCCTCGGCACGCAGGCAGACCCGGTGATGCAGCAGCTCGAGCCGATCTCGGTCGCTACGTAGCGTAGAGCACCGAGGCTGGAAAGCCTCGGCTACGGTAGCAACGACCACGTAGCCGAGCCTTTCCAGGCTCGGCGCCCTACGTCCGGTTCTGCGGGAAGCCGAGGTCGACGCGGCTGGTCGAGGGGTCGGGCCAGCGGCTCGTTACCACTTTCGTGCGCGTGTAGAAGTGGACGCCGTCCGGCCCGTACATATGGGTATCGCCGAAGAGGGACGACTTCCAGCCGCCGAAGGAGTAGTAGGCGACCGGAACCGGGATCGGTACGTTGATCCCGACCATGCCGACGTTCACCTCGAACTGGAAGCGCCGCGCGGCGCCGCCATCGCGCGTGAAGATCGCAACGCCGTTGCCGTAGGGGTTGTCGTTGACGATGCGCACGGCCTCGTCGTAGCTGTCGGTGCGCACGACCGATAGGACGGGGCCGAAAATCTCGTCGTTGTAGACGCGCATGCCGGGCTTGACGTCGTCGAGCAGCGACATGCCGAGGAAGAAGCCGTCGTTCTCGAAGCGCGTCTCGCGGCCGTCGGCGACGACCTTCGCGCCTTCCTTCGCGCCGATGTCGAGGTAGCCCGCCACCTTGTCGCGGTGCTCGCGCGTGACGAGCGGCCCCATCTCCGACTCGGGCTCCATCCCTGGCCCGATGCGCACTTTATCGAGGCGCGTCTTGATCGCGTCGATCAGCGGGTCGGCAACGCCGCCGACGGCGACGATGACCGAGATCGCCATGCAGCGCTCGCCGGCGGAGCCGTAAGCCGCCGACACGGCTGCGTCAGCGGCAGCGTCGATGTCGGCGTCCGGGAGGACGACCATGTGGTTCTTGGCGCCGCCCAGCGCCTGCACGCGCTTGCCGTTGCGCGTCGCGGTCTCGTAGATCGAGCGCGCGATCGGTGTCGAGCCGACAAAGCTTATCGCAGCGACGTCCGGGTGTTCGAGCAGCCGCTCGACGGCGACGCGGTCGCCCTGGACGACCTGGAAGATGCCGTCCGGGACGCCCGCCCGCGTCAGCAGCTCCGCCATAAACAGCGATGCGCTGGGGTCCTTCTCGGAGGGCTTGAGGATGAAGGCGTTGCCGCAGGCGATCGCGTTGGCGAACATCCACATCGGCACCATCGCCGGGAAGTTGAACGGCGTGATGCCGGCAACGACGCCGAGGGGCTGGCGCAGCGAGTAGACGTCGACGCCGGTGCTGGCCTGCTCGCTGAAGCCGCCCTTCATCAGCTCCGGGATGCCGCAGGCGAACTCGATGTTCTCGAGCCCGCGCGCGACCTCGCCGATCGCGTCCGAGAGCACCTTGCCGTGCTCCAGCGTGATCAGCGTCGCGAGGTCCTTGCGATGCGTGTCGAACAGCTCGCGGGCGCGGAACATTACCTCCGACCGCCGTGCCAGCGACGTGGCGCGCCAGGCCGGAAACGCCGCCTTTGCCGTCGCAACCGCCGCATCGACTTCCTCGACCGAGGCGAAATCGACCTCGCCGGCCTGGAGGCCGAGCGCCGGGTCGAAGACGGGGCCTTTGCGCCCGGAAGCGCCCTCGACGCGCTTGCCGCCGATGTAGTGAGGGATGTGTTTCAGCGCGCCTGACTTTGGCGCCGCTGCTTGCTCTCGGATCGTCATCGCAGACTCACCTCCGGTTGCGAGCATGATACCGCCCCCGGGAGCCCACGTAGCCCTACTGCAAGATCAGGATCGCGACGGCGTGCAGCAGCCGGTCCTGGCCGATCTCCGAGACAACGGCGACGTCGCGGCCTTGCAGGATATCGGCAATCGTTCCCAAAGAGCCGTTAGCCCTGTAGATCGGCGTGTCGGCGTCGATCTGGACGGCGCGCATCCCCTGCGGCGTTTGGAGCGTCAGAGACTTGCCGTTGAAGGCCTGCACCCGCCCGACGATATCGGCCGGCGCCGGCAGCACGCCAAAGTTCTGCTGCCCGCCCTGGGCGTTGGGCACGCCGCCGCCCTGACCCGGCTGCTGGCCCTGACCAGGTACGACGCCTTGCCCCGGCGCCTGGCCGGGACCACCGAACTGGCCCTGCGGCTGGGCGCCCTGGGGGATACCGCCGCGCGGCGCGCCACCCGGGCCGCCGGGCGGGGCGCCGAAGCCGCCGTTGATGCCGTTGTCGTTGCCCGTTACCATCGAATAACCGGCGAGGAGCATCAGCGCCGCCAGCGCCAGGCCGGCGACCGCCATCAGCGCGACGCGCGGCACCGGGCTGCCGGCTTTGATCTGCGTCGTCTCCTGGATCACTTCGACACCTTCAGTGTCCCGATTTGGAACCACTCGCCCGGGCTGGCGACGCCGTTGCTGACGCGCACTTGCAGCGGCTGGCCGCCCTTGTCGATGCTCGAGAGGATGACCAGGTCGTACTCCTCGACCAGGTAGCTGCCGCTCTGGAGGCTGCCCTTGAGCTGGACGTAGCGCGCAACGTTACCGAAGCCGATGGCGTGGCGTTCGAAGTACTTGCTCTCGCCGAGGCGGGTGTAGATCTGGTAGCCGCCCGTGACGGCGCCCTGCCAGTACAGCTTCAGGTGCACCGTACCGCCCGCCTCGACGTTCGAGGTGTCGACGTCGTAGCCGGCGAGGGTGACGCCGCCGAAGTCCTTGCCGACCTTGTTCTGAGGCGTGACGCCGCTAACGAACAGCGTCGGCGCCGTGTTCGTCGTCTCGTAGAGGGTCAGCGTGCGGTTCGTGAAGCCTGCGGCGCTGTCGTCCGAGAGCACCGGCGAGGCGATCACCGGGATGCTCCAGCTCGTCGACGTGTTGCCGAAGGCGCCCTGATTGAAGCCGCCACCGACACCGACGCGCCCGCCGCCGAAACCGCCGGAGTTGACGCTGTACTGCGCCCCGCTCGCCGCCGTCGTCGCGCCGTTGTTTGCGCCGAAGCCACCGGCCTGCTGCCCGAGGCCGCCGGGGCCGCCCTGGGGCCCGCCGGGGCGCGCGCCCTGTTCGGTTGCTGGAATCCGGACGTCGGGGCGCCAGTCGTAGACGTAGCGGTAGTAGAACATGTCGTAACCGAAGACGCCGCCCTGGCCGTTGAGCGTCGCGTTTGCGGGCAGGCTGGCGAAGACGTTGCGGTAGAAGTCATTGATCCCGGTGTTCTGCGACTGGTCGTTGTGGCCCCAGTTGCTCGCCAGCGAGTAGGCCGGCATCGCCGCCGACACGGCGATCGCGCCCGCAAGCGCCACGGCAACGCCGATCGTCGCGTAGCGTCGCCGCGGGTCGGTTGCGGGCTCAGGCGTCGCGCCGAAGAGGCCGAGACGGCGTGTCGCCTCGTAGCCCCAGGACAGCAGGCCGTAGAAGCCGTAGGCGGCGAACACGGCAACGATGAAGTGGGTCGTTACGAAGAAGACGTCGAGGTCGGTGGCGCGGTACTCGAGGAAGAAGGCCATCTGGGCGATGTAGCCCGGCACGAAGAGGAAGAACGCCTTCGGGTGCCTGAAGACGACGAGCCACGCCCCCAGCAGCGCCACCAGCATGCCGGCGATGTAGAAGTTGGAGCGCAGCAGGTCGAGGTAAAGATCGATCCGGTCCGGCACGGCGGAGAGCGGGTAGGCCCACTTCAGCTGGTCGAAGGCGTGGTAGGTGTACCTGAGGATGCCGTCGAGGCTGTTCGGCTCTGCGAAGCCGAGCGTCGGCGCGTCGCCGGCCTTGTAGGGCAGCCAGAGGTACTGCAGCAGCCCGAGCCCAAACAGCAGCGCGCCGACGCCGATCAGCTTCGGCTGGAGCACGACACGCCAGTTCGTGAGCGCGATGAAGGGCAGGAAGCCGAACGCCAGCGACAGGTTCGAGAGGTGGGTGCCGAGGCTCATCCCGAAGACGAGCGTGAACGCCCCGAACAGCGCCAGCGACTTCCCGTCTGCCGTCTTCGAGGCCGACGCCTCTTCGCGGCGCGCCCAGAGCAGCAGCAGCACGTAGGTCAGCGAGACCATGAAGATGTTCGGCGCGTAGACCTCGGCGATCACGGCCTGCGACCACAGCGTCGTCGAGAACGCGAACAGCAGCGCCCCGAACAGCGCCGCCGCGACCTGCAACCCCCGCTGCGCCGGTTCAGTCGATGTCGAGGCCGCGGACGTCACCGGAGTCGCGCTGCCTCGCCACGAGACGAAGCGCGCCGATGCGCCGCCGCGGATCACGAGCAGGGCGATCGCGAAGAGGAGGGCGCTGCCCGCCGCCGCGCCGGTCGCCGACATGAGGTTCATGCGGTGCGCGACGTCGCCGACGGGGATGTAGGTGAAAAGCTTGCCGAGCCAGGTGTACATGGGGTAGCCGGTCTGGTGGGCGAGGCCGAGCTGATACGGGATCGTCGCCAACTCGTTGCCGTCGGGGCTCTGGTAGGAGAGGCTGGGCGTCAGCGTTGCGTTGTAAACGGCGAAGGCGACGATGAAGATCGTCGCCCCGAGCGCGAGTTCGAGGACGCGCCAGGAGACGTTGACGGACGCCAGCGCGGGCAGCGCCAGACGACGCGCTTGCGGGCTAGCTACAACCGAATCTTCCATCAATCCAGGTCCCGTCCCTTCTGACCGCCTTCTCCTATGAAATAGCTTCGGCAGAAGGAAAGGATTACAGACATTCTAGAAGTTTGTTAAATGAAGCCACGCCCCCGCGGGCGGGTCAGGCCTCGCCCCTTGCTCTGCGCGCGGCGATGTTCGTCGAGTTCGCTCCCAGATAGACGCTGCGCTCCCAGGTGCGCTTCGAGTCGTCGCGCACGCTGATCTGCATGCGGCCGACCTTCTCGACCTCGATCTCGCAGCGCTCGCCGTCCTGCAGCGGGCCGAGGCCCTCGTGGTTCGTGCCGCAGGCGATGACGTTGCCGGTGTGCAGCGTCATGATGCCGCTAGCGAACTCGATCAGCTGCGGCACCTGGTGCTCCATGTCCTCGGTGGCGTAGTCGTGGTACAGCTCGCCGTTGTTGAAGAAGCGCACGCGCAGCTTGTTCGGGTCCGGGATCTCGTCCGCCGTCGTGATGCAGGGGCCGAGCGGCGCGAACGTATCGAAGCTCTTGCCCATCCAGCTGCCCTGACGCCAGGAGTAGCGGCCCTCAGCCCGCGCCGAGACGTCGATCATGCCGGTGTAGCCGAAGACGGCGCTGCGCCAGTCCTCCCGCGACACGTTCTTCGCCGGCCCCTTGATCACGATCGCCAGCTCGGCCTCGTGCTGAAAGACGTAGGGGCCGGGAGCGTCGCCGACGATCTGCTTCTCGTTGTGCGGCGGCAGCACGACCGTATCGCCGGGGCCGATGACGGCGTCCGGGTTCTTGAGGAACATGTTCAGCGCCCGCGGCTCGCGCTGCTCGTGCTCCCAGTAGTTGCCGATGCAGCAGAGGATCTTGCCGGGGCGCGGCAGCGGCGGTCGCAGGCGCACGGAATCGAGCGGCAGCGCCTGCGATTCGCGGGCGAGGCGCTCGAAGTCGCCGCGCAGGCCGTCGAAGTTGTCGATGATCTGCTCCATGAGGTGTTGCGGTGAGTGCGCCTGCAGACGCGCCGTCGCGGACGACACGTCGACGACGCCGGCGTCGGTGAGAACGCCGGGGCGTACGCTGCCAGCGGCGCTTTCGAAGAGAACGAGTCGCATCTTAGCCTCCTCCGACCTGTAGCAACGGCCCCAGCGGTATCGATGGGTCGAACGGGTTCTTGCGCCGCGCCGCCTCGACGTAGCGCTCGGCGTCTTCTCCGAGCATCAGGCGCTCGCCGACGAGGCGCTCGCAGACGCGCGTCACCTGCTGGACGTAGTCATCGTGGCTGGCGTAGCGCTCCTCGATCGAGGGGCGCTGGTCGCCGCTGGCGGCTCGCTCCGCCTTCGTGCGCGCGAACGGGCTGAAGCTGCCCGTCGTCCAGAGCATCTCGCCCTCGGCGTAGGGCGCGCGGCGCAGCGCCCAGCTCAGGTGCGTGCCGACTGGCACCTCCACGTCCGGGTAGCGCAGGCCCGGCACGTCGTTGCCGTCGGCGTCGATCAGCGGCACTTGCACCGGGTACTCCTGGCCGGGGACGGCCTTCGGCGGGAACACGGACGCGTAGCCCTTCTCGAAGTTGGGGCCGTAATCGTAGTTCGGCCGCCGCGAGGGGCCGGAGGGCAGGTTGACGCCCGGCATCTTCGGGTAGCGCGCCAGCGCCTCCTTGCCGTCGATCAGCGTGCCTTCGCTCTTCTTCGGCAGGCGCGATGGCGGCGGCGCGACGCCATCCGTCGCCCAGCGGTCCATGAGCACGAGACAGGCGCGCAGGTACGGGTTCGGCGACATGCTATTCGGCGTCAGCTGGCCGATCCAGGCCGGGTCGTTGACGGCGCGCGGCATGTGCGGCGAGCCGGTCATCACGTACATGCGCACCGTCTCCGGGATTTCGACGTCGCTGCCGTCGCGGGGGTCGGTGTGGTTGAGCGAGACGTGGCGCTCCCAGTAGTCGCTACTCGTGTGCGTGTGCATGACCAGCGGGTCGCTCTCGGGGCGCTGGAGGATGCCTTCGTTGCGTTCCGTGAACGGGTCCGGCACGGCGACGAAGGTGAAGGGATACTTCTCCGATGGCCACTCGTGCTCTTCGTGCTGGCGCGGGTAGCGCCCCACCTGGGCGAAGCGCTGGTTGTGGAAGAGGCGGCCGCTGCCGGTGTGCGTCTGCACCGCGTCGAAGATGCGGCGGCCTGCCGCGTCGACGTTCCAGCCTTCGTAGATGTATTGACGGATCGTCCGGCCGCAGAGCGAGACGCCCCAGGCGTAGACCTTGTCGACGTAGCCTGCGAGCGGGTTGGGTGTGCCGGCAGCGTCGACGGCGTCGTGGCGCAGGAACGAGAGCAGGTCGCGCACGCCGAGGAAGCCGAGGCCCATGACGCGCGAGCCCTCCGTCTCGTAGATCAGCTCGTAGATCCAGCCGGGCTTGAAGCCGCCCTTGACGTGCAGATCGACGTCCGACGGCGTGACGACGACGCTGCCGTTCTGACGCTCCGCCTTCGCCAGCTCCCATGCATCGTTGGGCACAGGCTGTCGCGCGTCTTCTGCCTTCTCGCGCAGCGTCAGCGTCGCCGACGCGCGGTCGAGCACGGGGTAGGGCTGCACCGTGATCCCGTTCTCGGCGCCGGCGCTGACGCCAATCGAAAGCACGTCTTCGGTCGCGGCGATGAACTCCTGGCGCACGGCGCCGCGCAGGCGCCTGCCGTTCTCCAGCGCTTCTGGCAGATAGGCGACGATGTTCGTGCCGGTGTCGATCAGGTCGCCCTGCCAGCCGGAGAAGACGATCGTGTAGCCCTTGCGCATGAGGAAGCCGTTGCCGGGGTCGAGCGCGAGGCCGTCGTTGAAGCGCATGGCGCTGCGGTTGCCGCGGTTCGAGAACTCGTAGAACAGGCGCCGGTTGCCCTTGTCGAGGTCGACGGGCTTGATCACGTCCAGCGTCGCGGCGAACTCGACGAGGCCTTCGGCGTTGCGCGGCGCCAGGTCGAGGTCGCAGATGTAGGGCAGGCCGTCCTCGTCCGGGTCGATCGCGAAGTGCACCTTGCCGACGAGGCGCTCGTACGCGCCCGTGTCGCCGAACGACTTGCCTTCGGCGAAGGGCTCGCGGCGCTCGATCTCGAGCCGAACCTGATTTCGGGCCATGGGGAACCTCGATTCTGCGAACGCGGGAAGCGGGCCCCCCTTCGAGGGCCTCAGGGCAGGCCTATTCTCGCGCAGTATGTGCGACAGGAAAAGGTCGCTCAGGGATATAATTGAGCTACCTTTTTGCGCCCACGCTGACCATTTCTAGACATTTCTGACAGAGGGACCCAAATGAGCGAACGCAGCGAACGACGTGTCGGCCTGCGCGATGTGATCGCGGGCGAGACTTACATCTGCAAGCTGGATGAGCACCAGTCCAAGGTTTACATCTACGGCTACTCGATCGAAGAGCTCGTCGAGCAGCACGACTACGAATCGGTTGCCTACCTGACGCTGTTCGGCGAGCTGCCGAAGCCCGGCTTTCGCTTCGACCCGACGAGCGAGGCGACGCTGCGCGGCGTCTGGGCTACGCTCGGCACGGAGCCGGCGAAGGCGCACCCCATGGGCCTGCTGCGCACCGCCATGTCCAGCCTCGGCAACCAGGCAGACGCCGTCCGCCCCGCCGACTACGATCTGACCTACGAGAACGAGCGCAACGAGGCGCTGCACCTCGTCCCGGAGGTCGGCTACGGCGTCGGTCTCGTGCACCGGCACGTCGCCGGGCTGGCGCAGACGGCGCCGAAGGCGGGCGATGGCTACGCGCGCAACATCCTCTCGATGTTCTTCGACAAGCAGCCGGACGACTTCGAGGCGCGGGCGATGGACGTCTCGCTGATCCTCTACACGGAGCACGAGTTCAACGCCGGCAGCTTCGGCGTGCGCATCGCCGCCAGCGCCCACAGCGACCTCTACTCCTCCGCCATCGCCGGCGAGTGCATCCTGCGCGGCCCGCGACACGGCTGCGCCAACGAAGAGGTGATGAAGCTCCTCCTCGACCAAGGCGGCAAGCCCGAGGGCGTCAAGGACTACCTCGATCACTTCTTCGCCCAGCCCGGCGCGCGCCTGCCCGGCTTCGGGCACGCCGTCTACAACCTGCCCCACTCCTTCGACCCGCGCGTCCAGATCCTGCGGCCGTGGGTGAAGGAGCTGTCACGTCGCAGAGGCGACATGCGCTGGTACGAGACGATCCTGGCGATGGAGGAGTACATGGCGGAGCGGATGAAGCCCCGCGTCGAGAAGGGCCAGCCGAACGCGCCGGCGAACATGGACCTCTGGACGGCGCCGCTCTACTACCTCCTCGGCATCCCGATCCCGCTGTACACGCCGCTCTTCGCCGCGTCACGCATCGCCGGCTGGGCGGCGCACTACCTCGAAACACGTTACGTCAACAACGAGCCGATCATCCGCCCGCGCGCCGAGTACGTCGGCCCGGAGTCGCGTCCGTTCACCGCCGCGCCAGACCACGGCGCCTCCCGTAACTGATGGCGGACGAGGTCTACAACCCGCTACCGAGCCTGATCGACTTCGCGACGCGCCTGCGTTACGAAGACCTGCCCGCCAACGTCGTTCACGAAACGAAGCGCCGTATCGTCGACTCGCTCGGCACGGCGATCGGCGGGCTTAACGACGAGCGATTGCGCGAGCGGCGCGCCTTCTTCACGAAGCGCCTCATCACCTACGACGGCGGCGGCGCCGCTTACGGCCTCGACGGGCGCCTCTCGCTGCCGGACGCCGCGTTTCTGAACTCGACGATGACGCGCTGGCTCGACTACAACGACACCTACCTAGCCCTGGAGCCGGCGCACCCGAGCGACAACCTCGGGCTGCTCTTCGCCATTGCCGGCGCTAAGTCGCTCTCCGGCCGCGACCTGATCACCGCCGCGGCGCTCGCCTATGACGTGCAGTGTCGCTTTACCGAAGCGGCGTCGCTGCGGGCGCGAGGCTGGGATCACGTCAACTACATCCTCATCTCGGCAGCGCTGGCCGGCGCGCGTCTGCTGGGCTTCGACAAACAGCAGATGTACAACGCCGTCGCGTTCGCGCTCAGCTCCCACGGGGCGATGCGACAGGCGCGGGAGGGCAGCTACCTCTCGGAGCAGAAGAACATGGCGGCCGGCGACGCGGTGCGCGGCGCCGCCTGGGCGTTGGAGAAGGTGCTCTCCGGCTCGCACGGGCCGGCGGAGATCGTCGAGGGCAAGCACGGCTTCGTGAACCAGCTCTCCGGCCCGCTCGACCCGGCGGCGTTCGACGACCTCGGCGGGCGCTTCCTGATCGCCGACACGTACATCAAGCAGCACGTCGTCGAGTACCACAGCCAGACCGTTGTCGACCACGCGCTGGCGCTGCGCGAGAAGCTGGGCAACCCGGCGCTGAACGAGATTAAGGACGTGTTGATCCGCGGCTACGAGGCGCAGCTGACGATCATCGGCGACGAGAGCAAGCGCCACCCGACGACGAAGGAGACGGCCGACCACAGCCTCTACTTCGCCTTCGCCGCGACGATGCTCGAGGGCGAGATGACGCTGCGCCAGTACCGGCCCGAGATGCTAACCAACCCGGACGTGCTCGCCCTGATCCAGCGAATCCGCTTCGAGGAAGTGCCGCAGTGGACGGAGGCCTACTTCGCGCCCGCCGCCGAGCGCCAGTTCGCCAGCTCAGCCGCCGCCAGCCTGCGCGACGGCCGCAGCGCCGTCCACGCCGAAAACTTCCCCCACGGCCACCCGCACAACCCGATGACCGACGCCGAGATCGAGGCGAAGTTCGCGGCGCTGACCCAGCCGTTCCTCGCCGACCAGCGCGCCGTCCTCGACGCCTTCTGGGCGATCGATGAGGCGCCGGACGTCGCGGCGCTGTTGTCTAAAGTGACGCTGAAAGGCGTATAACTGAACCAGTAACCAGTAACCAGTAACCAGTAACCAGTAACCGGTAACCGGTAACCGGTAACCAAGAGATGGCACATATGGTTTCAGCGGGACGTAAGCTGAGAGACGCGATTGCGCGTGGGCCCGTCGTCGCCGCCGGCGGGTTCAACCCGTTCGTCGCGCGGCTGGTACAGGACGCCGGCTTCGAGGCCGTCTACGTCTCCGGCGCCGCGATGGCGAACTCGCTCGCTCAGCGCGACGAGGGGCTGCTGCCGCGCAGCGTCGTCCTCGACCTGACGCGGCCGATCGTCTCAGCGGTCGATATCCCCGTGATCGTCGACATCGACACGGGCTTCGGCGGGCCGAAGGGCACCGCTGTGACGATCGAGCAGTTCGAGGCTGCGGGCGTCGCGGCGGTGCAGATCGAGGACCAGGACCCGCGCTGGAAGCGCTGCGGCCACCTCGAGGGCAAGCACCTGATCGCGACGCAGCGCATGGTCGAAAAGGTCCGCGCCGCCGTCGCAGCGCGTCGTGACCGCGATTTCGTGATCATCGCCCGCACCGACGCGCGCGCCGTCGAGGACTTCGACGGCGCCGTCGCCCGCGCCCGCGCCTACGAGGCGGCCGGCGCCGACGTGATCTTCCCTGAGGCGCTGACGACACGCGACGAGTTCGCCGCCTTCCGCCGCGCCGTCAAGGTACCGCTCGTCGCCAACATGACCGAGTTCGGCAAGACGCCCTGGCTCACGGACGCGGAGTTCGCCGAGCTGGGCTACGGCATCATCCTCCACCCGGTGACCAGCTTCCGCCTCGCCGCGAAGGCGATCAAGGACGCGCTGCGCGAGATGCGCGAGCACGGCAATCAGGAGCCGCTGATCAAGGCCGGCCGTCTCATGACCCGCGACGAGATCGACGCGTATCTGATCGACAGCCCGTATCTTTAGACCCGTCTTCTACGAACGTAGGCGAGCCTTTCCAGGCTCGTCGTCGAGACGACGAAAGCGCCTCTAACGTCGACGCCGAGGCTGGAAAGCCTCGGCTACGTCTTGGGGATGGCGGCGCTAAGACTTAAGCGACGACTTCATCTCTGCCCACGCCTGACGCGCCTCTTCGACCGAGCCCTCGTCCTCGATTGTCGAGATGTCGCCGGGGTCTACGTCCAGCGTGACGGCCTTGAGGACGCGGCGCATGATCTTGCCGCTGCGCGTCTTCGGCAGCGCGTTGACGAAGTTGCAATCGCCGATCACGGCGACGGCGCCCAGCTCCTTGCGCACCGTGGCGATGACCTCGTCCCGCAGCGCCGGCGACGGCTCGAAGCCGTTCTTGAGCACGACAAACGCCGCGATCACCTCGCCGCGGATCTCGTCCGGACGCCCCGTGACGCCCGCCTCGGTTACGGCCGGGTGGCGCAGGATCGCGCTCTCGACCTCGATCGTGCCGAGACGGTGGGCAGCGATCTTGATGATCTCGTCGGCGCGGCCGCTGAAGAAGACGTAGCCGTCCTCGTCGATCTGGGCGGCGTCGCCGGAGAAGTAGAGCGTCTGGCCGGGCACCTTCTCCCAGTAAGTGGGGCCGTAGCGCTCCGGCTCCGCCCAGAGCTGCGGCGTTAGGCCCGGGAAGGGGCGCTTGATCACGAAGATGCCCTTCTCGTTCGGGCCGAGTTCCTTGCCCTCCGGCGTGATCACCGCCGCCTCGATGCCCGCCAGCGGTACGCCTGCTGCCCCCGGCTTGATCGGCAGCATGCCGAGGCCGTAGGGGTTGCCGACGATCGGGCCGCCGGTCTCCGTCTGCCACATGTGGTCGATTACCGGTATGCGGTCCTCGAAGACCTCTTTCTGGAACCACTCCCACGCCGCCGGGTTC
>DATDPC010000087.1:0-9044 GCA_035292965.1 Dehalococcoidia bacterium
CCGCCGCGCAGGATGATGTGACAGTCGTCGTTGCCCTGGGTGGCGACGATCGCCGTCTGGCCCTGCTTCGTGACGGACAGAAAATGGTGTGGCGCCTGCGCCGCCCGCAACGCGTCGACGGCGATGCGGACGTTGCCGTCCGTGCCGTTCTTGAAGCCGACGGGGCAGCTGAGCCCGGACGCAAGCTCGCGGTGGATCTGCGACTCCGTCGTGCGCGCGCCGATGGCGCCCCAGGCAACGAGGTCGGCGATGTACTGCGGCGTGATCATGTCGAGGAACTCGCTGCCGGCGGGCACGCCCTCGTTCGCGAGGTCGAGCAGGAGGCGGCGGGCAACGCGCAGGCCCTCGTTGATCTGGAAGCTGCCGTCCAGGCATGGGTCGTTGATCAGCCCCTTCCAGCCGATCGTCGTGCGCGGCTTCTCGAAGTAGACGCGCATGACGATCAGGAGGTCGCGTTCGTACTTCTTGCGCGCCTCCTTGATGTGCCCGGCGTATTCCTTCGCCGCCACGACGTCGTGGATCGAGCAGGGGCCGATGACCACCAGGAGGCGGTCGTCAGCGCCGTGGAGGATGCGGTGCTGTGCCTGGCGCGCCTCGTAGACGGTTCGGGCCGCTGTGTCGGTCAGGGGCGCTTCTGCGAGCACCTGCTCCGGCGAGGCGAGCTCTTTTATCTCGAGGATGCGTACGTCGTCTGTTTTGTAGGTTGGCATCGTCTCAGTCTCCCCGTGAGGTCTGCGCCAGGTCCGGACGGAGGACGGCTGCCCCGCGCAGGTATATGTGGCAAATCTCGTCTTGGGTGCGGTCGGTGTTGACGTGGAGGAGGATGCGGAGGCACTGGCGCAGGCTGCCGGGCACGTCCATCTCGTGGCCGCACATCAGCGCTACGTTGGTCCAGCCCATGTCCCGCGCGGCGACGGCCGGAAACTCGGCATCGAGGTCCGGCGTCGTCGTGAAGTAGGCGCTGGCGACGTCGTCGCGCTCGATCGCGTTGGCGCGCACCATCTCGGCGAGCAGCTCGCGCGCGGCAGCAAGGATCGCATCGCGCGAGTTCGCGTCGACAGTTGTTGCGCCTCGGACACCGCGGCAAGGCATCAGATGCTCGTCTCCCCTTCTCTCCCGTCGTCTTCGTGTGGTGTACGCGGGAGTCTAACCGACCCTACGTATGGCGGGTGGCTTTAGGGGCGCCCAAAGGCGCCGGTCGTGGCCGAAAGACCGGCGACTGGTTCCTTCCGCAGAAGGACCGTCGCCCTGTCTTCAGGGCCTACGACGACCGGAGAGCACCTCCACGTATTCACGTACTGCTTTCGCTCTTTCCCCAGGTTTGCTTGACGCAATCACGTCCATGAACGCGCTGCCGACCACGACGCCATCGGCGACGCCGGCCAGCGATTCGACGTGTTCGCGTCGACTTATGCCAAATCCTACCGCCAGCGGCAGACTCGTGCAACGCCGCACGCGCTCGACGAAGCCCTTCAGATCGGGCGGCAGCTCCGTCCGCGCCCCGGTCACGCCGGCGACGCTGACGCAGTAAACAAAGCCTCCCGCCTCGGCGCAGATGCGCTGCACGCGCTCGTCGCTCGAGGTCGGCGCGACGAGGAAGATCAGGTCGAGGCCTCTGCTGCCGAACGCCCGCTTCTCCCGCGCCGACTCCTCCGCCGGCAGGTCGAGGAGGATGATCCCGTCCGCGCCCAGGTCGGCAGCCTCGGCAGCGAAGCGGTCGAGGCCGTAGGCCAGCACCGGGTTGAGGTAGGTCATGAAGACGATCGGCGTCTCCGGGTGGCGCTGACGGGCGCGCCGGGCGAAGTCGAGGCAGTCGGCCGGCGTCGTGCCGTTCTCCAGCGCCGCGAAGGCAGCGCGCTGAATCGTCGTGCCGTCCGCCAGCGGGTCGCTAAACGGTATCTCGATCTCGACGAGGTCGGCGCCGCCCTCGACCATCGCGTCAAACACGGCCTCCGTCTCGTCGCCGGGGTAACCCGGGATGACGAGCGTGATCAGCGCCAGGCGGTTCTCGCCCCGGGCGCGCTCAAACGCGGCGGCAATTCGGGAGGTCATAGCTTCAGCCTAGCGGTTCGCGGCGTCCGACAGCAATCGGGGAACGACCTCTCCCCTGGCTGCCGCCATCCCCTCTCCGCAAGCAGAGAGGGGATCGATCTGAGTTGTCGCTCGACCGGAGAAGCAAAGTATGAAGAGATTGCGACGCGGTTCGACGGCGTCTCTACGGCTGAACTTCCCCCTCTCTGCGTGCGGAGAGGGGACTGAGGGGGGGAGGTCGTCGCACCAAGTTCCTTGCTAAGATCGAGCCATGAGGCTCCGGCGCTTGGCCGTCGCATTGCTCGCCTGCAGCCTCGTTGCCTTTGCTGTCGCCTGTAGCAGCAAGGCCGAGGCGCCAACAGACACGCCATCGCCCGCGGAAGCGACGAACACGCCTGCCGCCGCGAAATCACCAACCGTACCGCCGATCGATGGCACCGTTGCGCCGCAGAACGCCGGCGACACCGTCCCGTTCGTAATCAAGTCGAACCCCGACCCGGTCAGCCGTGTCGCCCTGCTGGTTGACGTCCGCGTCGGTCACCACCCGGAGCAGGGCGGCTGGGATCGCATCGTCTTCGAGTTCAAGGACGTGCGCCCCGCCGGTCGCGTCGAGTACGTCGATCGATCGAAGGTCGGCAGCTGCGCCTCCGGCGAACTGGTGCCCCTCAAGGGCAACGCCGCGCTCGTTGTCCGCTTCGAAGCCACCAACGCTCACGACGAAAATGGCAACCTCACGGTGAAAACCACCGTAGCCGGTCCGGGCTTCTCGATTATCGAGTCAACGGAGCTATGCGACTTCGAGGCCGAGGTCCAGTGGGCGGTGGGCACGAGCGGCAAGCAGAACTTCAAGCTCACGCTGCTCGAAAACCCCACGCGCGTCGTGATCGACGTCAAGAACCCGTAGCCGCCCAGTAGGGCCGTTTGGCAACGAGATAGGTGCCGGCTGGGGCTACGAAGGCTCCGTTCACCCCGCGTAGCATCGCAGTATGAGAGCGCCACTCGCCGTACTCGTCTGCACGCTCGCTCTGGTCGCGTCCGCCTGCGGCGGCGGCAACGGCGGCGAGACGCCGACGCGCGTGCCCGAGACCGAGACGCCGTTACCGGCGACGGCGACGCAGGCGCCACCGACAGCCACCCAGCAGCCGGGAGTCACGCCGACGCCGAGCGGCATCGGCGGCAGAATGCACGTCGATATCAAGCCGCGGCCGGATCCGCCCGGCATCGGCAGCGGGCTGCTTATGGACGTGCGCATCGCCGCGCACCCGGAAGACGGCGGCTTCAACCGCATCGTCTTCGAGTTCAAGATCGGAACGCCCTTGGGCTGGGCCGAGTACGTGGACAAGGACAATATCCGCAGCTGCGGGCCCGGCGATCTCGTTCCCATAGCTGGGACGGCGTACCTCATGGTCCACTTCGACGGCGCCGCCGGCTACGACGAGAACTATCAACCCACCGGGGCGCCGTCCGAGCTGAAGGGGCCCGGCCCGTCCATCCTCGAGGCGAAGAAGATCTGCGACTTCGAGGCGACGCTCGTCTGGGCGATCGGTACGAGCGGCGAACGTCCGTACACGGTCACGTTGCTGGACAACCCGCCCCGCGTCGTAATCGACGTTAAGAACCCCTGACGCGCTATAATCAGAGGCACCGCATAGCGCGCCCCGATGGCCCCGCGAGGCCATTTTTCATCCCCGCGATATGCCAGGACGAACATAGCGATGACAACCAACCAGACCGTCCTCGACACCCTGCAGCGGCCGCTGCGCGACCTGCGCATCTCCGTGACGGACCGCTGTAACTTCCGCTGCACCTACTGCATGCCGAAGGAGGTCTTCGGCCGCGACTACGTCTTCCTCGAGCGCGCCGCGCTCCTCAGCTTCGAGGAGATAACCCGCCTCGCGCGCATCTTCGCCGGCCTCGGCGTCCACAAGCTGCGTCTCACCGGCGGCGAGCCCCTCCTGCGCCGCGACTTCGAGACCCTCGTCTCGATGCTCGCCAACATCGACGGCCTCGACGACATCGCGATGACGACCAACGGCTCGCTGCTGACGCTTGACCGCGCCCGCGCCCTCAAGGCCGCCGGCCTCAAGCGCGTCACCGTCAGCCTCGACTCGCTCGACGACGAGACGTTCATGTCGATGAACGATGTTGGCTTCCCCGCCTCCAAGGTCCTCGAAGCGATCGACAACGCCGCCACCGCCGGCCTCGCGCCCGTCAAGGTCGACATGGTGGTCAAACGCGGCATCAACGACCAGGACGTCGTCTCGATGGCGCGCCACTTCCGCGGCTCAGGCCACATTCTCCGCTTCATCGAGTTCATGGACGTCGGCTCGACCAACGGCTGGCGCATGGACGACGTCGTCTCCGCGCAGCAGATCCGCGACCAGCTCAACGCCGAGTGGCCGATCGAGCCGGTAGACGCCAACTACTTCGGCGAGGTCGCCGAGCGCTACCGCTACGCCGATGGCGCCGGTGAGATCGGCATCATCGCCTCCGTGACGGCGCCATTCTGCAGCGCCTGCACCCGCGCCCGCCTCTCGGCCGACGGCGAGCTCTACACCTGCCTCTTCGGCGTGCACGGCCACGACCTGCGCGCCCTCCTGCGCAACGGCAGCACCGACGAGCAGATCGAAGACGCCGTACGCTCGATCTGGAGCCTGCGCACCGACCGCTACTCCGATATCCGCAGCGAAGACACGATCGGCCTGACGAAGGTCGAAATGTCGAAAATCGGCGGGTGACTGGCGTCACGGCGTAGGGCTACCGCTCTCCTGCCCAGACCTAAGCTATGATCGCGCCAGGAGTCACCGGGATGAGTCACGAACATGGCTTCTGAGCAGCAACGCCTCTCCCACATCGATGACGCGGGCCGCGCCCGCATGGTCGACGTGACCGCGAAGGACGAGACGTCGCGCGTCGCCGTGGCGAAGGGACGCGTCGTCATGGCGCCGGAGACGCTGGATTTGCTGATCCGCGGCGAGATCGCCAAAGGCAACGTCCTGACTACGGCGCAGGTCGCTGGGATCATGGCGGCGAAGAAGACGCACGAGCTGATCCCGATGTGCCACCCGCTGCTCCTCGGCGGCATCGACGTGTCGCTGGAGCCGGACGAAGCGGCGAGCACGATCGAGATAACGGCGACGGTGCGTACGACCGGCAAGACCGGCGTCGAGATGGAGGCGCTGACCGCCGTCAGCATCGCCGGGCTCACCGTCTACGACATGTGCAAGGCCGTCGACCGCGGCATGCGCCTCGAAGGCGTGCGTCTGGTGCAGAAGTCCGGCGGCAAGAGCGGCGACTGGTCATCCGAATAGCCCTCAGCGCTTGACACACCGAGCGCTTCGTCCGAATATACGTTCGAGTTGGAAGCTGCAGCGCCCGTACCCCCGCCCCGGGTCGCGACGGCAGTCAGCCTTTCGTCAAACGCCCAGCCGGGCGGACGCAAGCGCTGGCGCCTTCGCCAATCCCCCTTCCGAGACCGTCTCGGGCACTCCGGCCTGCCGAAGCTAATCGGCCACGTCCTGGAGAACCGCGGCGTCGGCACGCTGACGGAGGCGCAACGCTTCCTCGGCGGCAAGGAGACGCGCCTCGGCGACGCGCGCGGCCTGCCCGGCTTCGAGGCCGCGCTCGGCGTCATGCGCGAAGCCCTGCGCGAGAACCGCCTCGTCTGCGTCTACGGCGACTTCGACGTCGACGGCATCACCTCGACCGCGATCCTGTCGCAGGCGCTGATGGCGCTGGGCGGGCGCGTCCTGCCCTACATCCCCCACCGCGAGCGCGAGGGCTACGGCCTCAACCTGCGCGCCATCGACTCGCTCGCCGACCGCGGCGTCAACGTCCTCGTCACCTGCGACTGCGGCACGAGCTCAAACCTCGAGATCGAGCGCGCCCGCGAGTACGGCATCGAGGTCGTCGTCGTCGACCACCACATGCCGCCGGCGCTGCTGCCGGACGCAAACGCCCTCGTCAACCCAAAGCTCGAAACCGACTACGGCTTCATCGACTACTCGACCGCCGGCCTCGCCTACCGCCTCGCCGAGGCCCTGTTCGCGGCGCAGCGACGCCCCTTCCCGGAGGCTCAGTACGTCGCGATGGCGGCGCTGGGCACCGTCGCGGACATGGTGCCGCTGCTCGGGGAAAACCGCGAGATCGTCCGTCGCGGCCTCGCGGCGCTGGCGGAAACGGACCGTCCCGGCCTCCGTGCCCTGATCGAGGTCTCCGGCCTGCAGCCGAAAGACGTTAGCTCAGAGGCGATCGCGTTCAACCTGGCGCCGCGGATCAACGCCGCCGGACGCCTCGCCGACGCGCGCCTCGCGCTCGACCTGCTGATGACGGACGACGAGGCGACGGCGCTGGCGCTCGCCACCCAGATCGACGCGCTCAACCGCGAGCGACAGCGGATGACGCGCGAGGCGCAGGATATGGCGCGCGGGATCGTCGAAAACCGGCCGGAGGCGCCGCTGACACTCGTCGGCCACGAGGGGTTTCACCAGGGGATCATCGGCCTCGTCGCCTCGCGGCTGGTCGAAACGCTGGGGCGCCCCGCGATCGTCTACCAGCGCGGCGAGGACGAGAGCCGCGGCAGCTGCCGCTCGATCCCTGACTTCGACATCACCGGCGCGCTGCGCTCCTGCAGCGAGCTGTTCGAGCGCTTCGGCGGCCACCACCAGGCGGCGGGCTTCACGATCCGCAACGACCGCCTCGAAGCGTTCGAGGAGCGCCTGATGGCTCACGCCGGCGCCAAGCTCGCGGGCGCAGACCTGACACCGGTGCTCGACGTCGACGCCGAGTGGCCGCTCGCCAACCTGCGCAGCGAGGAGATTCGCTGGATGGCGAAGCTGCAGCCGACCGGCATGGCCAACCCGCACGTGACCCTGCTCAGCCGCGACGTAACGGTCGTCGAGGCGCGCGGCGTCGGCGCCGACGGGACGCACCTGCGCCTCAAGCTGAAGAACGGCCCCGTGATCTGGCCCGCGATCGCCTTCCGCTACGAGGGTGAGTCGCCCCCGGAGGGCTCCCATGTCGATCTCGTCTACAGCCTCTCGTCAGACCGCTACGGCCCGACGGACCAGGGCGGCGCGCTGCAGCTGACGGTCGTAGACATCGCGCCGTTTGCGTAGAAACGTCACGACAACGCCCGAAGCAACGTAGCGTCATACGCTAGCTGCACCTGCCTATTGACAAAGAGAAGATATCTTCCTATTCTTCTGGCATGAGGCGAAAAGAGGGTGCGCTCGTCCCCCTGGAGGTATCGATTCTCGAAGCTGGTATCGACCTGCGTCTTCGAGGCCTGCCGGCGTTTCACGGCTTCCTGATCGCGAAGGAAGTCAAGCAGCGACAGGACGCGCGCCTGCTCACCGCCCACGGCACGCTTTACAAGGCGCTCGACCGGCTGCAACGATCGGGATTCCTGGAGAGCGAGTGGGAAGACCCGCTAGTCGCGGCCGACGAAGGCAGGCCACGCAGACGCTTCTACCGCGTCACCGCGGTGGGCGAGGCGGCACTGGCGCGTGGCGGTATCATCACAACCCAACCGGTCCCTCAGCACCGGCCAGGCTTGGCAACGCCGTGAGCCGCATCGTATCGCTGGCTACGGGCCTAACGCGAGCCTGGACAGCCACCTACACGACCGGCCTGCCAGGCGAAGCGAAAGCCAGCCGACGCACGGAGATCGAATGCGACCTTTGGGAGCAACGAAACGCCGCGGCCCGCGCCTGCGAGCCGTCATACGCCGTCGCGGCGCATATCCTCGCCCGCCTCATTCTTGGTATGCCGTCAGACATGAGCTGGCGCGCGCACTCAGCGGCGCGCCATGAGAGGAGAGTTCAAGTGAAAGAGTCAAGGTCAGGACGTACTCTGTTCGTTTTAGCGCTTGCAATCGCCGCTTTGCCGGTGCTCATGGGTGCAGGGACAATCGCCGGAGATATCACGAACGACGGCGGCGCGGGGGCGCTCTGGGGCCTCGCCGTGGTGATCGCCGGCAGCGCTATCGTTGCCGGACTGCTGATGAGCCAGAGAAAGCCTGTCCTCGGCCTCCGCCTGGTCGCGGTTGGCGTAGTCGTCATATCAGCGTTGTGGTTCTGGGTGCTGTTCATCATGATCCCGATCGGCGTGGCTTTGATCGCCTTTGCTTATTTCCGCGGCGGCAGGGCGGGCTGGCCGCGGGGCGCCGGCACTGTGTAAACCTAACCGATCGTCTGTTCGCCGCGCAGAGCCGGAACCGCCTCCCTAACTTGAGGCGCAACGTCACGGGAGACTACAATTGCTCCACACGAGGCGTCGTTGCGGCGCCTCGACGCGTACGCCGCTCGCCCTTCGAGAGCCTCAGGGTGAGCGGTAGGGGGAGAACCACCATGGCAGGCAAGAACGGCAACAAAGACGAAACCGGCAGCTTCACCGTCAAGAAGGGCCTCGCGCAGATGCTCAAAGGCGGCGTCATCATGGACGTCGTCACGCCGGAGCACGCGCTGATCGCCCAGGAGGCGGGAGCCTGCGCCGTCATGGCCCTCGAGCGCGTACCGTCTGACATCCGCGCCCACGGCGGCGTCGCCCGCATGTCAGACCCGGACGTGATCCAGCGGATCATCGAGTGCGTGACGATCCCGGTCATGGCGAAGGTGCGCATCGGCCACTTCGTCGAGGCGCAGGTGCTCGAAACGCTCGGCGTCGACTACATCGACGAGTCGGAGGTGCTGACGCCGGCCGACGAGGCGCATCACGTCGACAAGCACGCCTTCACGGTGCCCTTCGTCTGCGGCTGCCGCGACCTCGGCGAGGCGCTGCGCCGGATCAGCGAGGGCGCGGCGATGATCCGGACGAAGGGCGAAGCCGGCACCGGCAACGTCGTCGAAGCGGTGCGCCACATGCGCCAGGTGCTGGACGACATCCGCCGCATCCAAAACATGCCCGACGAGGAGCTCTACGCCGAAGCCAAGCGCCTCGGCGCGCCCGTCGAGTTGCTGCGTGAGGTGAAGACGCTCGGTCGCATGCCCGTAGTCATGTTCACCGCAGGCGGC
>DATDPC010000088.1:0-11521 GCA_035292965.1 Dehalococcoidia bacterium
CCTGCCGGTACGCCGCCTCGATGTCGCCGTCGAGGCGGAAGTGAGAGACGACCTTGATCTTGTGCTGGAGGTGGTCGAAGACGAGCAGCGTGTCGGTGAAGAGGAAGACCGCCTCCGGCAGGCCGAGGACGTCGTTCTTAGCCTCCGGCACGCGGTCCTCGAAGTAGCGCACCGTCTCGTACGCCAGGTAGCCGACGCCGCCGCCGGTGAAGCGCGGCAGGCCGGGCACGGCGACGGGCTTGAACCGCCCCAGCTCTTCTTCGACGGCGATCAGCGGGTCTTCGGAGCTGCCATCGCCACTGATACCGGGGCCGGAGCGCAGCGTGCGATAAGGCTCCGTGCCGATGAAGCTGTAGCGAGCGAGGCGCTCGCCGCCCTCAACGCTCTCGAGCAGGAACGAGTAGCGGCCGCGAGCTACCTTTAGATACGCCGAAACCGGCGTCTCCAGGTCAGCCGTGACCTCGCAGTACAGCGGGCAGAGATTGCCCTGGGCGGCGAGCTCGCGGGCTTCGTCCAACGTCGGACGGAGGATCACAGCGTTACCTCCATCCGAGACTCGGTTGCCTTAGTTGCAGACGCCGGCGTATGCCCCATCGAGGAAGCGCCAAAGACGGTCGGCGGCCGACCGAGTCGCCTCCTCCAGCCCGCGGGCCTCCGCCTCGGTCGTCGCAGCGGCGGCGACGGCGGTGCGCTCCGCGTCAGAGTGGTGCACGTCGATTTCCTGGTGGACGCTGAAGAAGGCGTAGTCGCGCTCGTCCTCGAAGCCGTAGAACTTGCGCAGGCCGGCGATCTTCGTCTCCGCGACCTTCGGCGCCTGCGATTCGTAGGCGTACAGCGTCGCGAGGCCTTCGCCGACGTTGCCGTCGGCACAGGCGGCGCTGAAGCCATCGATCAGGTCGCGCGTTTCCGCGTTCGGCTCGCTGGCGTGAACCTCCTCGGCGTCGAGGCCGAGCGATTCGCAGAAGCGCAGCCAGAGGGCGAGGTGGTTGTCATCGCCGTGCTCTTCGTCCCAGAGGTTCTGGAGGATCGACTGGCGCGTTGCGCCGGGCTCGCACTTCGTGTGGATTGCGCTGAGGAAGGTCGGGAAGGCGGCCTCGAAGTGGAAGTACTGCTTGGCGTAATCGCGCAGGCTCTCCAGAGGCAGCGTGCCGGCGTTCCAGGCCTGGTAGAAGGGGTGCTTCAGCAGGCTGCGCTCGTCGACGATCGCGTCCAGGGTTTCGATGATGCTCATGGGGTTGTAACTCCTTCTCTTAGACAAGTTGTCGTTTCGTTAGTATGCCAGCCGGATGTAAACGGGTCATTGTTTGCTCACACGAATCTCAGCCCGTCCTTTCGGCGTTTGGGACGGTCAGGCCGATGCGGCGCTTCATCTCTAATAGCTTCGGCCCGGCGACGCTCCTGGCGTGGTCGGCGCCGACAGCGAGCAGCCTGTCGAGCTCCACCGGGTCTTTCATCAGCTGATCGTAGCGTTCGCGGATCGGCGTGAGCTCGGCGATTACGACCTCCGCAACACGCTTCTTCAGGTCGCCGTAACCGCGGGCGGCTTCAAACTCACGCTCTGTCTCTTCTGACGACTTACCGGTAATCACCTTGAAGATGCCCAGGAGGTTATTAACGCCCGCCTTCTCTGGATCGTCCGAGAAGCGGATCTCATTGCCGGAGTCCGTCTTCGCCCTCAGCACGGCTCGCTCGATCACCTTCGGTTCGGCAAGTATCGGGAGCGCGTGGCCGGAGACGTGGGCATAGCTTTTCGACATCTTGACCGCCGGGTCGTCGAGACCCATAACACGCGCGCCGATCTCCGGGATCATCGGCCTCGGCACGACGAAGGTCTCGCCGTAGAGGCGGTTGAAGCGCTCTGCGATGTCGCGCGTCAGCTCGACGTGTTGCTTCTGGTCTTCGCCGACAGGAACCTCGTCGGCGTCGTAGAGGAGGATGTCGGCCGCCATGAGGACGGGGTAGTCGAGCAGGCCGACCGACACGCGCTCCTTCTGGCTTGCCTTGTCCTTGTACTGGGTCATGCGCTCCAGCCAGCCGAGCGGCGTCACACAGTTGAGCAGCCAGGTCGCCTCGGCGTGGGCGCTGACGTGACTCTGTACGAACAGCGTGCTCAGATTCGGGTCGATACCGGACGCGAGCAGCAGCGCCGCCAGCGATCGAGTCTGGGCGCGCAGCGTGTCAGGGTCATGCGGAACGGTGATCGCGTGCAGGTCGACGACGCAGAAGAAGTTCTCGCGGTCGCGCTGACCCTGTACCCAGTTCTTGACGGCGCCCAGGTAGTTCCCCAGGTGCATCTCACCGGAGGGCTGGATGCCGCTAAAGACGCGCTTCTTTTGACCCGGCACTGCAAACTCCAAACAAAAAACGCCTTCGCCGATAGGGGCGAAAGGCGTTCGCGGTGCCACCCTACTTGTCTCCCGAAGAAGACATCTCTTTCGGACACGGTCACTGCGGACGATGCCCTGGGCTTCGGTAACGGTGCCCTTCCGTCGCCGCCTACTACATCTGAAGCTGGGGACACCCCAGACCCCGCTGAAGCTGAGGGGAACCCTCAGACTCCCACGTTGCCGTGGAGGTGAACCAACCCCCGACATTTCGGGACGAGGCTCCCAGGTCCATTCGCTGGCTGCGCCGGCGCCGGGCTCTCAGCTCACCCCGGCTCTCTGTGCCTCGCTTCGCCAGGTACTAGTCCTGATCGACGCCTTTATGTTCGGTTGTAGGAGCGAGTTTAGGCATCGGCGCGAACGCGTGTCAAGGCTCGCCGCTGCGTTAGCGAGGCGCTATACTGGCGCTTGCCTACGGCAGATTTGCGCGCGGGCGGCCCTTCCCCACTGACCCCGCCGAGCACGAAGAGGAGACGAGTCCTGCTATGAAGACGCCTGCTGCGCTGTTCGTAGAATCCGGAAAGCCCCTGATCATCGACGACGTCGATCTGCCCGATCCGGGACCGACGCAGGTCCAGATCCGGCAGTTCGCCACGGGCGTCTGCCACTCCCAGCTGCACGAGCTCGACCGTCCGAACCCGGCCGTACCCGTGCTCCTCGGCCACGAGTCGACGGGCGTCGTCACGGCGGCGGGCAAGGACGTGCCGCACGTCAAGGTAGGCGACCACGTCATGGTCACGTGGGTACCGCGTAACTTCAACTCCGGCCGCCAGCCGATCCCGGCGGTGGTCAAGTACAACGGCACGCAGGTCAACTACGGCGCCCCGGCGAACGTCGGTACGTTCACGTGGTCACGCGACGTGGTTGTCGATGAGCTGATGGTCGTGCCGCTTGAGAAGGGCGTCGACACGGGCGCCACGGCTCCTGTCGGTTGCGCCGTCATGACCGGCGTCGGCGCGGCGATCAACGCCGCCCAGATCCGCGCCGGCCAGTCGGCCGCGATCATCGGCGTCGGCGGCGTCGGCCTCTCGGTCGTCGCTGGTTGCCACATCGCCGGCGCCTACCCGATCATCGCCGTCGACCTGTCGGACGAGAAGATCGAGTTCGCGAAGCAGTTCGGCGCCACCCACGGCATCAACGCCGCGAAGGAAGACCCGATCGCGAAGATCCGCGAGATGATGGGCGGCGGCTTCAATGCCGGCGTCGACGTCGCCTTCGACGCGATCGGCGCGAAGATCAGCATGGAGCAGGTGCTGCAGATGGCCCGCGGCCGCAAGCCCGGCGATCGCGAGGGTGGCACCGCCGTCCTCGTCGGCGTGCCCCACGGCGAGCCGGCGACACCGCCGATGTTCATGCTCTTCGGTGGCAAGGTGTTCCGCGGCGCACCCGGCGGCTGCAGCGAGCCCGACCACGACTTCCCGCTGATGATCCAGTGGTTCAAGGACGGCAAGCTGCCGCTGGACAAGATGATCACGAGGCGCTACAAGCTGGAGCAGATCAACGAGGCCTGCACCGCCCTGCGCAAGGGCGAAATCGCCGGCCGCGCCATCGTCGAGTTCTAACGGGACGGCTCATTTGTGATAGAGGGCTCGTCGAAAGACGGGCCCTCTTCTTGTTTTCGTAGGCTTCACGGGCAATCGGGCAATCGGGCAATCGGGCAATCGGGCAAACGGACCGCTACGTGCGTCTGGCGAGCCAGACCATCTCTGACGATTCGGCTGTGAAGGGTCGTTTGTCGAACCAGCCGTAGAGCGCTTCGACCTCGAAGCCGGCTCGCGCGAGCAGACGCTCGATCTCGTCACGCGTGACGTGGCGCAGGCGCATGCGGCGTTCGACGCGCGAGATGAAGCTGCGAGGGTCAACGTCGCGTTTCGCGAGCTCCAGCAGCCGCGGGTCCGGGTTGAAGATGTTGAGGGCGAATCGTCCGCCCGGGAGGAGGTGCTCGCGCACGCGTTCGAGGCAGGCGAGCTGGTCTGGCTCCGTCAGCAGGTGCTGGAACGAACGGAACGGGATGATGATGAGGCCAAAGCGCTCGCCGAGGTCGAAGTCGCGCATATCGGCTTCGACCCAGCGCGGGTTGGACGCGTCCGGCGCTTTGCTGCGCGCGATTTCGAGCATCGCCGGCGAGCTGTCGAGGCCGGCGACGCCGACGCCCGCTTCGGCGATCGGGATCGTCACACGACCGGTGCCGCAGCCGAGCTCGAGCACCTTTTCGCCGCGGACGGACGCTTCCCGTGCTAGTTCGACGTAGAAGGGGATGTCGTCCACCGTGTCGCTCTGGCGGCCGAGGTCGCGGTCATACGCCTCAGCGACACGGCGGTCCAGGTAGTACTCGCTCACGTCTCTGACACCTCCTTCCTTCATCAAACCACGCGGCGCAGTCGTCCTTCGAGAGCCTCAGGCTGCGCCTGCTTCGCACGGCTCGCGATGACGGCGCAATCGTTACGCGGCAGCGCCATGCCCCCACGCAGTGGGTTGACACGGGGCTGGGCGTGGTCGATAAAGGAATAGACGCTTCATGTCATCAGACGATCCCCCAGATAGCTCAGCCAGCGGCCATAGACGCGAGATCAGCGCCTAGATGAGTCGACCGACCGTCCTCGTCCTCGCCGGCGGAGCGTCGAATCGCTTCTGGCCGCTGCGCGACAAGCTGTTTTTCGAGCTCGGCGCTCAGTCGCTGCTCGAGCGTCACCTGCGCCAGCTGCGCGGCCTCGGCTGCGAGCGCTTCATCGTCGTAACGCGGCCCGACACGGTCGATGCGGTGCAGACGCTGGGACGCGGCGCCGGGGCGGGCCTGCGCGTCGTTGTCCAGAACGAGCCGAAGGGTATGGCCGACGCCGTGCTCGCCGCGCGCGAGTCGCTCGACCACGACCCGATCTACGTGACCCAGGCGCACGACGTCAGCGAGAGCCTCCACGCCGAGATGCTCGCTGCCTGGGACAAGCGCGGCTCCGCCGACGGACTCGTCGCCGCCGCGCGCGTCGATTCTTACTTCCCCGGCGGTTATCTGATGCTGGACGGCGATCGCGTCACGTCGATCGTCGAGAAGCCCGGCGCCGGCAACGAACCGAGCGACCTCGTGAACATCGTCGCGCACGCGTTCGCGTCGCCGGCGGCGCTGATCGGGTCGCTGCTGCAAGAGATGTCGACGCCCGGCGCCGACGACGCCTACGAGCGCGCCGTCAGCAAGCTGATGGCGGCGGGCGACTTCCGCGCCCACGTCTACGAGGGGCGCTGGCAGGCGCTGAAGTACCCCTGGCACCTGCTGGACGTAGCGAACATGCTGCTCGATCTCTGGACCAGCGGCGCCGAGTCGCCTGGGCCGGACTACGAGCAGCGCGAGGACGGCGTCTTCATCGGCCGGGACGTGCGGATCATGCCGGGGGCGCACGTCGTCGCGCCGGCGCTGGTCGGCCACGGCAGCGTGATCGGCCACAACGCCCTCGTGCGCGGCTCGATCGTCAGCCCGAACTGCGTCGTCGGCTTCGGTAGCGAGGTGGCGCGCAGCTTCCTCGGCGCGGGCGTGGAGCTGCACCACAACTACATCGGCGACAGCGTCATCGACGCCGGCGCTTCGTTGGGCTGGGGCGCGACGACGGCGAACTACCGCATCGACCGCCGCAGCGTGCCGTCAATGGTCGGCGGCGAGCGCATCGATACGGGGCGGGAGAAGCTCGGCCTGGTCCTCGGCGCGGACGCGAAGGTCGGCGTGAACACGAGCACGATGCCGGGCGTGAAGATCGGCGCCGGCGCGCTGATCGGCGCATCGATAAAGGTCACACGCGACGTCCCGGACAACGAGCGCGTGCTGGACGAGGAAACCTATGGGCGTTATTGAAGCCGGGGGACACCCCCGGACCCCCGCTAAAGGGAGGCGCTTCGCTCAGCCGAGTTTGAAGGCGGTGCAAACCGTGGACAGGCGGCTCGTGGGAGACATCCTTGGACGCTTTGACATGAAAGCCGGGGGACACCCCCGGACCCCCGCTAAAGACGAGATCGAGCGACGCTTAGAGGGTGAACTTGGACGCTTCTAGCTGGATCGCGCTGGCGCTGCTGATCGCCTGCCTGGCGCTGATGGTCTTCGTCGCGGCGGCGGAGGCGGGCCTGATCTCGATCAGCCGCGCGCGAGTGCGCCTGATGGCCGGTCAGGGCATCCCGAACGCGGAGGTGCTGCACAGCTACGTCCAGGAGCGCGAGTCGCTGCTGCGGGCGCTTTCGCTGGCGCGCAACCTGGCGATTGTCGGCGCGGCGGCGCTGGCGGCGACGATCCTGACGCGAGATTACGGCAACGACTGGCTGCTGATCGTCGCCGTGATCATCGCGGCGCTGGCGCTGTTGGCGCTGCTGGAGGCGTTGCCGCGGGCGCTGGTGGCGCGCAGCCCGGAGCGCTGGGGCCTGCGCATGGCGCCGCTAATGGGCGCCTTCAAGCTGCTCTTCGGCGGCATCGCCCACGTGCTCGACCTGCCGGCGCGCGCCTTCGCCCGCAAGCACGAGGAAGAAGAGGGCGAACTGATGCGCCTGATGGAGCTGGAGGAGAACGAGGGCGACCTGGAAGAGGACGAGCGCAAGATGATCCGCGGCGTGTTCGGCCTCGAGGACACGGCGGTGCGCGAGATCATGACGCCCCGCCTCGATATCGCGGCGCTCGAGGCAGACGCGATAGCGCAGGACGCCGTGAAGCTGATCGTCGAGCGCGGCTTCAGCCGCCTGCCGATCTACGAGGACAACCTGGACAGCATCGTCGGCATTGTCTACGCGAAGGATCTGATCCGCTCGCTGGCTGAGGGCACGACACCGCCGACACTGCGCGAGATCGCGCGCACGCCGTTCTTCGTGCCTGACTCGAAGCGCGTCGACGACCTGCTGACGGATATGCGCAAGCAGCGCACGCACATCGCCATCGTCGTCGATGAGTACGGCGGTACCGCCGGCCTCGTGACGATCGAGGACCTGCTCGAGGAGATCGTCGGCGAGATCGAGGACGAGCACGACCCGGCGCAGCAGCCGATCGTCCGCGTCTCAGACACCGAGATGATCGTCGACGGCCGGATCACGATCGACGACCTGAACGAGCTGTTTCACACCAGCATCGACGCGGAGGACTTCGATACGGTCGGCGGCTGCGTCGTCCACCTGCTTGGTCGCATGCCCGCCGCCGGCGACGAGGCGATGACGGACGGCCTCAAGCTCAGCGTCCTCTCTGTCGATGGCCACCGCGTCAAGCGCCTGCGCGTCACCCAGATCGAGAAGCCCTCGGCGCTGGGCGAAAACGGCAACGGCAGCGGCAAGTAGGGCTGTGAGTTCGTCTCCCGCATCGAGGGCAGGAGCGTATGCCCTCGTCATATCGAGCGTCTTCGTGGCGGTTGCTGCCCTAATAGTCGAGATGTGCGGCATTCTTCATCGGCCTCGGCGACGCGTTGCACGATGCGGACGGCCCTAGGGCTGACACCAGTGAACGGTTCGCCATCTGGCTCGGCGCTACGGTTCTGGCGATATTCGTGGGAGGTGTGGCGATCGAGTTGTTCAGGCTGGCTGAAAAGGTGGCCGTTCGGCGTTAGCCGCGGCCCTCCTTGACGAGCTTGCTACGCTCCTGATAGCTCCCCATATTGCTAACCGCTCCCAGACCTGCGTAACATTCCTGCCCAATGACCACAGAAGCCAACGAGACCAAATACTGGGTCGCGTTCTCACGCATTTCCGGCATCGGTGCCGTCCGCGCCGGACGGCTGCAGGAGCACTTCGGCTCGATGCGCGCGGCGTGGGGGGCGGGCGCGTCTGAGCTGCGCGCCGCCGGCCTCGACGCTTCGACCGTGGCGAGCGTCGTTGCGGAGCGCCCGAAGATCGACCCGGACGCGGAGATGGAACGCCTCGCAAAGGCAGGCGTCAAGGCATACGCCCAGCCGGACGAGGGCTACCCAAAGCGCCTGCTCGAGATCGACGACAGGCCTCCCGTGCTCTACGTCCGCGGCGAGCTGCTACCGGAGGACGAGTGGGCGATCGCCGTAGTCGGGACGCGGCGGGCGACGCCGTACGGGCGCCAGGCGGCGGAGCACTTCGCGACCGACCTGGCGCGGCACAAGCTGACGGTCGTCAGCGGCCTCGCGCGCGGCATCGACGCGGTTGCGCACCGGTCGGCGCTTTCGGCCGGCGGCCGGACGATCGCGGTGCTTGCCTGCGGGCTCGACGTCGTCTACCCGCCGGAGCACTCGAAGCTGGCGCAGGAGATAACCCAGCACGGCGCGCTAATCAGCGATTACCCGCTGGGCACCCAACCCCGCGCCGAGTTCTTCCCGCGGCGCAACCGGATACTCAGCGCTGTGAGCCTCGGTGTGTTAGTAGTAGAAGGCGATGTCGAGAGCGGCGCGCTGCTGACGGCCCGCATCGCCATCGACCAGAACAGAGATGTCTTCGCGGTGCCGGGGAGCATCTACTCGCCGACCCACCGCGGCGCAAACAAGCTCATCCGAGAGGGTGAGGCACGGCTCGTCACTTCGACTGACGATATACTCCAGGAGCTGAACCTGACGATGGCAACCGAACAGCTGGAGCTGCGCGAGGTCTATCCCGCCGACCCGACAGAGTCTGCGCTGCTGCGCGTGCTCTCCAGCCAGCCGGTCCACATCGACGAGGTACAGCGCCAGAGCGGCCTGCCGATTGCCGATGTTTCGAGTGCGCTTGCGCTGCTGGAACTTAAGGGCGTCGTCAAGCAAGTCGGACCGATGAGCTTCGTACGTGCCCGTGAAGTAGCTGTAAGCTACAACACAGGTTAGTAAGGAAAACAAACTGCCCCGCATGCCCGCAAAGAAAACGACAACCGCAAAGAAGCCAACCAGGCGAGCCGCAAAGGGCGCGTCCGCCAAGGCCGCCTCCCCGCGCCGCCGCACCAACGCCAGCCACGACCTCGTAATCGTCGAGTCGCCGGCGAAGGCGCGCACGATCGCGGGCATCCTCGGCCCGAACTACGATGTCACGGCCTCGGTCGGCCACGTGCGCGACCTGCCGCGCTCGAAGCTCGGCGTCGACGTCGACAACGAGTTCGAGCCGCAGTACGTCGTGCCGAAGGAGAAGAAGGAAGTCGTCGCGAGGATCAAGGAGGCCGCGAGCAAGGCCAACACGATCTACCTGGCGACAGACCCCGACCGCGAGGGCGAGGCGATCTCCTGGCACCTCGTCGAAGCGGCGGAGCTGGCCGGCCGGCCGATGCACCGCGTCGTCTTCCATGAGCTAACGCCCGACGCGATCAAGGAAGCGTTCGAGCATCCGCGCGACATCGACTCAGCCCTCGTCGACGCGCAGCAGGCGCGTCGCGTGCTGGACCGCCTCGTCGGTTACAAGATCAGCCCGCTGCTGTGGCGCAAGGTGCGTCGCGGACTCAGCGCCGGGCGCGTCCAGTCAGTGGCCGTGCGCATGGTCGTCGACCGCGAGCGCGAGATACTCGGCTTCAACCAGAAGGAGTACTGGACGATCGACGCCCAGCTCTCGAAGACGGCGCAGGACGAGGCGTCGTTCCTGGCGCGCCTGCGTGGCAAGCAGGGTCAGCGCACCTTCGAGATCGGCAACGGCGACGAAGCGCTCGGCGTCGGACGGCTGCTGCGCGAGGCGCGCTACGTCGTCAAGTCGGTGAAGCGGCGCGACCAGCACCGCCGCCCGGCGCCGCCATTCACGACGAGCACGCTGCAGCAGGACGCATCGCGGCGCTTCGGTTACACGGCGAAGCGGACGATGGCGCTGGCGCAGCAGCTCTACGAAGGCATCGACCTGCCGGGCGCCGGCCGCGTCGGCCTCATCACTTATATGCGAACCGACTCGATGCACCTGGCGGATGTCGCCGTGCGCGAGATCCGCGCCTACGCCGGGCGGCGCTTCGGCGGCGACTTCGTGCCGCCGAGCCCCCGCTTCTACAAGGCGCGCAAGGGCGCCCAGGAAGCGCACGAGGCGATCCGCCCCACCTCGGCGATGCGCGAACCCGGGGCGCCGGAGCTTCGCGGCCTCTCGAGCGACCTGCGCCGCTTGTACACGCTGATCTGGCAGCGCGCCGTCGCCTGCCAGATGGCGGACGCGATCCTCGACAACGTCTCCGTCGACGTCGACGCGACGGCGACGAATGCTGACGTCTTCCACCTGCGCGCAAACGCCAGCGCCGTGCGCTTCCCGGGCTATCGCCAGCTCTACGAAGAAGCGCGCGACACGACCTCGACCGACGAAGAGGAACAGGCGCAGGCGACGCCGCTGCCGGAGCTTTCGGAGGGCGACGTGTTGTTCCTGCGCGACCTCAAGCCGGAGCAGCACTTTACGGAGCCGCCGCCGCGCTACACGGAGGCGACGCTGGTGAAGGCGCTGGAGGAAAACGGCATCGGCCGGCCGAGCACCTACGCGCCGATCCTCTCGACGATCCAGGACCGCGGCTACGTGGAGCGGGAGCAGCGCATCCTCAAGCCGACGGAGCTGGGCTTCGTGGTCAACGACTTCATGGTCGAGCAGTTCCCAGACATCATCGACCTGCACTTCACGGCCGGCATGGAGGAAGAGCTGGACGAGATCGCGTCGGGCGCGCGCCCGTGGCAGCCGACGGTGCGCGAGCTCTACAACCCGCTGAACGAGGCGCTGGAGAAAGCAGCCGAGGCGCCGGCTGTGGTGCAGGAGACGGGGGAGCACTGCCCCGAGTGCGAGCGGCCGCTGGTGCGCCGCTTCGGGCGCTTCGGGCCGTTCTTTGCCTGCACCGGCTTCCCCGAGTGCCGCTACACCCGCCCCGGCGAGGGCGAAGCGCAGCAGGCCGAGGCGTCGAACGAGACGTGCGACACCTGTGGCTCGCCGATGGTCGTCAAGCGCGGCCGCTTCGGCGCCTTCCTCGCCTGCACGAAGTACCCGGAGTGCAAGGGGACGAAGCCGCTGCTGCAGAAGACGGGCGTGCTCTGCCCGCTGGACGGCGGCGAGATCGTCGAGCGCCAGACGCGGAAGGGGCGCAAGTTCTACGGCTGCGCCAACTACCCGAAGTGCAGCTTCACGAGCTGGCAACGGCCGCTGCCGCCGCCATGTCCCAGCTGCAAGGGCCTCATCGTCACCGACAAGGGCCGGCGCGCCAAGTGCACCAACTGCGACTGGAAGGGCGCCGCCCCTAAGGTCGCGGGCGAATCACC
>DATDPC010000089.1:0-4653 GCA_035292965.1 Dehalococcoidia bacterium
AGACGCCGGCGACTCTGCGCGACAAGTACCACGAGGCGCACGACCTGATCATCAAGGCGTGGACGGAGCCTGAGCCCTTCTCCTGGAACGGCAAGTTCACCCAGCTGCGATACGTGAACGTCTGGCCGCGGCCGGTACAGAAGCCGCACCCACCCGTCTGGGTACCGGGCGGCAGCTCGCCGGAGACGGCCGAATGGGTGGTCGACAAGGACTACCTCTACGCCCACCTCAGCATGTCCGGCCACAAGCGCGCCAAGATAGTGATCGACGACTTCCACGCCCTCGCCGCGCGCAACGGCCGCGAGTACAACCCTTATCGCGTCGGCATGACCCAGTACGTCTTCGTCGCCGACAACGACGAGCAGGCAGAGGAGCTCTACTCAGAGCACGCGTCTTACTTCTTCCAGAAGTCGCTGCACATCTACCGCGGCTTCACCGACGCGCCCGGCTACCGGTCGCAGCGCTCGATCGAATCAGGCCTCGCGGCGCAAGGCTTCGGCCGGTCGAGCCTCGCGCCGCCGAACGCCGGCTGGAAGCAGTACCTGGAGCAGGGCAGCATCATCGCCGGCAGCCCGAAGAGCGTGACAGAGCAGCTGCGCGAGACGGCGAAGAAGATGCGCGTCGGCCACCTGATGATCCTGATCCACATCGGCAGCCTTGGTCACGAGGCGACGATGCGCAACGTTAAGCTCCTGGGCGAGCAGGTGCTGCCCAACCTGCGCGACATCTGGCCCGAGTACGAGGACCACTGGGGCATCCGCCCGCTAAAGCAACGCGTCGCGATGGCGACCGCAAACTAGACGGCCCCGCGTTTCACTGACTTCGAGGGGGAGATATGAGCTTCGAGACGCAGATGACATCGGTACGCAACGGCGTCTTCCAGGTCGAGACGCGCAAGGCCGGCTCCGGCGAGCCCCTCGTCTTCCTCCACGGCGCCGGCGGTAACGCCCAGCTCGATAAGGGCATGGAGATGCTGGCGGAGCACTACACCGTCTACGCCCCAAGCGCTCCCGGCTGGGACGGCTCCGAAGGCATCGAGCAGATCGACGACATCATCGACATGGCGATGTTCTACAGCGAGTACTTCGACGCGCTGGGCCTGACTTCGTTCAACCTGATGGGCACTTCGATGGGCGGCATGTTCGCCGCCGAGGTCGCGGCGATCTTCCCGCAGTACGTGAAGAAGCTCGTCCTCCTCGCGCCCGCCGGCCTCTGGTCAGATGAGATCAAGACGCCCGACTTCTACACGATGGGCGACGATGAGCTGATGCACGCCCTCTTCGTCAACCCGCCGGCGATACCGCCGCCTCCCGAAAACCCGGACGAGGCGACGCGCAAGATGATGATGCAGATGCAGCTATCGCACGCCCGCGCCATGGCCTCTTCGACAAAGTTCCTCTGGCCGATCTGGGACAAGGGCCTGAAGAAGCGAATCCACCGGATCAAGGCGCCGACGCTGCTGATCTGGGGCGACTCGGACGGCGTCAACCCGCCCGCCTACGGCCCTGTTTGGCAGAAGAAGATCGCTGGCTCAAAGCTCGTCAACGTCGCGAAAGCCGCGCACGTCGTAAGCACGGAGCAGCCAGACGAGTTCGTGCGGTTGGTGACCGATTTCCTGAAGTAGCTGCAGGCCTTCAGGCCTGCTCGCGTCTCGATTCTCACGAAACGTCGTAGGGGCCGTTCGCGAACGGCCCCTACGCTGCGTTTTCCTGAAGACGATTCGTTATTGCGGCGTGAACGTGGACGTCACCTTCTGGTGACCGCCGTTCTCCGTCACCGCCTCTTCGCGGTAGAGGCCCAGCTTCTCCAGCACCGGCGTGTCCTGGATCGAGAACAGGATCGCGTCTGCGCTCTTCGAGGTGTTGGCGTGCTCGTGCGCTGCCCAGGACGGCAGCACGACGACGTCGCCCTTGCCCCAGACGAAGCGCTGCCCCTCGATGATCGTCTCGCCTTCGCCGCGCTCGACGTAGTAGACGGCGCTGCCCGTCTGGCGATGCGCCTGCGTGTGCTCGCCGGGGCGCAGCAGCTGCACCCAGCAGGCCATCGTCGGCAGCACGGCGCCGCCGGTCTGCGGGTGCGTGTACTCGAGCGCCACGCCATCGAACGGGCTGCCGGCTTCGTCACGCATCGAGTTCAGCGCATCGAATGTCTGTTGCCAGCCGTAGATCAGCAGCGGCGATGCCTGCGCCTTCTCATGTACCCACGTCGGCACGAGCGACGCGTGGCCGAAGAGGTGCTGTGACTCGTTGTTGGGCTTGCGTAGCGGCACCTGGAAGCCGTCGAACATCTCGAAGAACATCGCGTCCATCGAGAGCACCAGCGGCATGTCGAGGCCGTCGAACCAGACGACGCGCTCATCCGTCTCGTTGCCGTGGTCGTGCCACGCCCACGAGGGCGTCAGCACCAGGTCACCCGGCGCCATGTAGACGCGCTCGCCGTCCACGGCGGTGAAGGCGCCGGTGCCTTCCATGATGAACCGGATCGCCGTCGGCATGTGGCGATGGGCGCGCGCCACCTCGCCGGGGAGCAGCATCTGAATCGCGCCGAGGAGGTTGTTCGTCGTCGCCCAGCGGCCGCCGAGGCCGGGGTTGAACAGCTGCAGCGCCCGCCGCTCGTCGCCGATCGGCACCGCCTCGCCCGCCTCGAGCAGAATCGACTCGAACAGCGACCACTTCCACTGATAAGCGATCGACTGCGGCTGCGGGTGGGCGGTCATCTGACTCGCCAGCTCCCAGAGGCCGTACATGTTGTTCTTGTGGATGCGCTGGTGGAACACGTCCTTGGTCGCGCTGCTCGCCTCGGTCGCCATATCGCTCCTCCTGCACGCGTCGTGCAGACGAATCATAGCCGTTTTGAAAGCGACTCATTCTCACTCTCTTGTCATTCCGACGAAAGGAGGAATCTAGCTGAACGCCAACACGCGGCATCGTCCGAGACGCCTCTGCAGAACCGCATCGTCTTCATGGGTACGGGCCGTCGTCCGGTTCTGCAGGCGCACCTTCATCAGTCGCGGCCGACTTCGGTTCGTACAGATTCCTCCTTTCGTCGGAATGACAAGACGGGGCGGAATGACATCACAGAACCGTATTGACACGCGGAAGCCCTTTGCCGCCATGCTAATGGCCGATGCTCAAGACAACGATCGTCGGTAGCCTGCCGAAGCCTACCTGGCTCTCCGACCCGAAGACGCTGCGCGCCTCCTGGCGCCTCGAGGGCGACGACCTCACGCGCGCCCAGGACGATGCCGTGCGCCTGGCGCTACTCGACCAGGAAGAGGCCGGCCTCGACGTCGTCTGCGACGGCGAGATCCGGCGCCGTCACTACATCTGGGGCTTCCTCGAAGGCCTCACCGGCATCGATACGGAGCACCTCGGCACGAAGCGGGCGCGCGGCGGCCGCTACACGGAGAGCACCGCCGTCGCGCGGATCACCGGCGAGGTGACGCGGCCTCGGCCCGTCTTCCTCGACGCGCTGCGCTACGCCCGCTCCCACACGGACCGTCTCCTCAAGGTGACGCTACCAGGGCCGATGACGACGGTCGACAGCCTCTTCGACGAGCACTACGGCGCCGACGAGAAGAGCCTGGCGCTACGCTTCGCCGAGCTGGTCAACGCCGAGGCGCGCGAGCTGTCCGCGGCCGGCGCCGACGTGATCCAGTTCGACGAGCCGTGCTTCAACATCTACCTCGACAAGGTGAAGGACTGGGGCATCGAGGCGCTCGAGCGCGCGATGGCCGGCGTCACGGCGACGAAGGCGGTGCACATCTGCTACGGCTACGGCACGCCGGCCGTCCTGCAGTGGAAGAACGCCAACCAGGACTGGGGCCACTACGGCGTCTCGCTGCCCCTGCTGGCCCAATCGAGCGTCGACCAGGTCAGCGTCGAGTGCGCCGCTTCCGGCGTCGATGTCGCTCTGCTTGGTGCGCTGAAGGGCAAAGACGTGCTCATTGGCGTGATCGACGTGGGCACAGAGGATGTCGAGACGCCGGAGACGGTTCGCGACCGTCTCCGCGCCGCCCTACCTTATGTCGATCCGGAGCGCCTCTACGGCTGCACCGATTGCGGCATGGTCCCTCTCAGCCGCGACGCCGCGCTCGGCAAGATGCGCGCCCTCGCCGCCGGCGCCGCGCTCCTGCGCCGGGAGCTCGGCGGCTAAGGCAGAACCTGATCTGAGCCTCGATGTCCTTCGACAAGCTCAGGACGAACGGGTTCCGGTTTTCTCACCCGTTGGGGTGGACGGAGACGTGCACCGCCACCTCGCCGTGGACGTGGCCCGCGAGCGTCTCGATCGCGCGCGCCGTGTCTTCGAGGGCGAAGGTGTGCGTGTGGAGCTTCTCCAGCGGGAAGCGCCCCGACTCGATGATCGCGATCGCCTCTGCGTAGGCGCGCGAGTCCACGCCGTAGGCGCCGACCATCGTCGCGCCCTTCTGGATCAGCGAGTTGGGCGCAAAGTCCATCGTCTTGTTGCCTTTGAGGCCGGCGAGGACGATGCGGCCGCCATGCGCGACGCACTCGAGCGCGTGGTGGACCGGCTGCATCGCCATCGGCGTCACTTCGACGACGACGTCGCAGAGCCTGCCCTCGGTTATCTCCTTGACGCGCTCGACCGTGTCCTCAGCCTCGACGTTGATCGTGTCGGTGGCGCCGAACTCGC
>DATDPC010000090.1:0-8663 GCA_035292965.1 Dehalococcoidia bacterium
CATGAGCGTCGGGCGGTAGTCGTATAGCGCCGCTGTGCCGATAGCGGCATCCGGGACGAGGAAGAAGGCGTAGCCCTGCGCCTGCATCGCCTGGTAGCTCTCGTAGGTCAGCAGCCAGACGTAGCGAATGTCGTTCTGCTCATCGTCCGCTTCACCGCGGTCGGAGAGCATGCTGATCGCCCCGAAGTCGCGCTGGAGGATGCGTGAATCGAGACGGCCGCGTTCGCGGACGGCGATCTGGGGGAAGATGAAGCCGGTCATCACGACCGAGTGCTCCGGCACAGTCGCGCGCATGATCTCGTCGACGAAGTCGCGCTGCGCGTCCATCGTCTCGGCGTTCGAGAGCACGAGGCCCTTACCGGCGCTCGCGTCGCGCCACGAGCCGGGCCCGATGTTATCGGACGGCGTCGTGATATCGACGACGCCGGCGAGCAGGATGCAGACGACGGCGCCCGCCAGCGCGCCGCTACGGAAGTAGCGCCCCATGATCATCAGGCCGAAGGGGAACACCGGGATCAGGTAGGCGACCTCGTGAGGCAGGCGGAAGAACGAGGCGAAGTAGATCGCCACCGTCAGGAACCAGAAGCCGACCTGGGTGTCGCCGGCGATGTCCCGGGGCAGCGTCCGGAAGCGCGGCAGCGAGACTAGCAGCGCCACCAGCACGCCGGCGCCGCCGATCACGCCCAGCGCCTCCTTGCCAAGCAACCGCATCACATCCTCGAAGGCGACGGGCGCGTCGTAGAAGTTCATGAACCGCGTGCCGTAGACCGCCAGCACCGGCGCGAACGCCAGCGCCGCAACGCCAGCCGCCGCGAGGACGAACGACGGTAGCTCTCGCAGCTGTTCGCGGCGCCAGAGCAGGTAGGCGAACGGGACGAACAGGATGAAGCTCTGCAGCCTGAAGCCAATCGCCACGCCGATGAGGACGCCCGCGAGCAGCGGCCGGTCGCGCAGCACGGCGTAGTAGGCGCCGAGGATCGCCGTCAGCGTCCACATGTAGTCCATCGTTGCGAGGCTGTTGATGAACAGCAGCGGCGTGAACGCAAACGCCACCGTGATCAAGCCCGCGTGCGGCACCGCCAGCTGCCGGACGATGCGCCCGAAGATGTACACACCCGCCAGCGACGCCAGCGCCGTCGTCACGTTGGTGGCGATCCAGCCGCCGGGGATCGCCAGCGTCGTCACGAACTCGTGCAGCGGGTTGCCCGGCAGGCGCGACGGGAAGTAGTCGCCCGTGTCGAGCAGGTGATGCGCCGTCAGGGCGACGCGCCAGGCGTCAGGGTCGGTGCCGTGGCCGTAATCGACGAAGGGCAGGCGCAAGAGGATGAAGACGAGCCCGAGGATCGCGAACGGCAGCGGCCGCGTCAGGTCCGCCTCGAAGGCGCGAGATAAGGCGGCGGGCAGGTCGAAGCGTTCGCGGGGCAGCGACGTCGATGTCATGCGTCAGCGCGGGATGACGAGGCCGCTGCTGCCTACGGGCCGCAGCGCCGGTTCATCCTCGGCTTGGCTGTGCGTGTGCGTGTCGATCGGCGTCATCGGCCCGCCGCGCGTCAGGCCGGACGGCTGCTTGCCCTCCGCGACGAGCATCGCGTTTTCGACCAGCGTCGCCTCGTCGAGGGCGCCGGGCAGCACGAGTGTGTCGTTGATCACGGTCGTCGGCGTCGCCCGTACGGCGAATCGTGTGATCAGCTGCGGGAACTCGGCGGCTTCGACGACGTCGAGCTTGATCTTCGGGCTCGCCAGCGTCAGCCGGACGGCGGTGCGCACGTAACGCGGGCTGTGCTCGCAGAGCGGCGTGACGAAGATCTGCAGGCGGACGTCCGTCTTCAGGCGCTTCAGCTGCTTCGCCGTCGTCGCCGTGACCTCGACCGTCGTCTGCGCCGCCGCGACGACCGCGTCGATAAACGTGACGAACATCTGGCCCGCCGGTATGCCGAAGTAGCGCATCGCCCGGTTCGCGACGCCCCGGACCACGATCGCCGGCGCCTTGTCGACACCGAGCTCCTTCGCCGCGTCCGGCTCCGAGGGCAGGTCGTGCACCGTCAGCGATATGCGGTTGTTCAGCGCCGCCAGCTCGCGCAGCAACGCCTTGATGTCCTCCATGTAGGGCGACTCGAAGCGGCCGGAGACGTAGACCGTCGAAGGCTTCTGCATGAAGTAATCGATGCGGACGCGGCTCGTCAGGTCGCGCGCCAGGCGCTGGCGGATCGCCTCTTGATCGCGTAGTGGGATCACGGGTCGCCCGACTCGATCAGCTTCTGGCGCGCGACGTAGAGGCGCTGCAGCACGGTGAACATCGTCATCACGACCAGCACCCAGAGTATGACGTCCAGCCCGCCAATGACGAGTCCGAAGGTCAGCAGGAGGATGCGCACGACGCGCGTGAACAGGCCGTCGTAGATCTGGATCCCGGCCTCGCCGGCGCGGGCGCGGACGTAGCTGACGCTCAACGACCCGACCATCGCGACGAAGACGAGGACGCTCTCCGTCTTCATCGCCCGGTCGACGTAGTAGAAGAGGATGCCTGACATCACCGCGCCCTCGAAGAGGCGGTCGACGGTTGAGTCGAAGATGCCGCCGAAGCGCGTGACGCGCCCGGTCGAGCGCGCCAACGAGCCATCGAACGCGTCCAGCGTCGCCGAAGCGACCAGCGCAACGCCACCCCAGACAAGCTCACCGGAAGCGATGATCACCGCGGCGATGATCCCGCCGGCGAGTTGCGCGACCGTGAGCATATTCGGCGTCACGCCAAGCTTCGCGAGCACGGCGACGACCGGCGCCGTCACCTGACGTGGCAGGGCGCGTGGCAGCGTGAAGTTCATATGTCGATCCCCGCCCCGCTTCGCCCCGGGTAACCAGTAACCAGTAACCAGTAACCAGAGGCGCTCGGGCTCTTTCTGGTTACTGGTAACTGGTTACTGGTTACTGCCGTCCTCATGCCTCCACCAGCTTCGACGGACGCGTCACCGAGGTCTGCTTCTCGTACAGGAGGCGCTCATAGTAAGAAAGGACGCGCTGAGCGACGCGCTCCCAGCTGAAGTGCTGAGCCCGCTCGCTGCCCGCCGCCGCCATTTCCTTGCGGCGCTCCGGATCGTCGATCAGCTCTACGAGCGCGTCGGCGAGGGCGCTCGCGTCTTTAGGGCGCACCAGCAGCCCCTCGACGCCGTGGGTGACGACGCCCGCGAAGCCGCCGATGTTGCTCGCGACAACGGGACAGCCCGCCGCCATCGCCTCCAGCAGGACGATGCCCTGGCTCTCGTTCCCGGTGTTCGGGGCGCAGAAGATCTGGGCGGAGTGGAAGTAGCGCGGCAGGTCGGCGTCCGGTACGAAGCCGGTGAAGACGACGTCGCGCAGGCCGTGCTCGCGCACCCAGGTCTCGTAGCCGCGGCGCTGCCTCTCGCCGTGCCCGCCGACGATGACGAGGCGCGCCGCCGGGCGCCGCTTCTTCACCTCAGCGAAGGCGCGCAGGAGATAGCGCTGGCCCTTGCGTTTCTCCAGCCGGCCGACGCTGAGGATGTTGATCATGCCGTCGTCCAGCTCCGGCATCGGCGCGGCGGGCGCGGAGAAGCGCTCTACGTCGACGCCGTTAGGGATGATGTTGTAGTAGCCGGGGAAGTGGGGAACGATCAGGCTCGCCGCCGCCTGCGAGACGGCGATCTTGCCATCGAGGCGCCGGAAGACGTCCTTCAGCAGCCGCCGCGTGTACGTGTACAGCCTCGCGCCGCTCTCGCGGGCGGCGTGGAACGTACCAACGTTGATCGCGTTCGAGAAGCGCAGGAACTGGATCGTCATGAACGAGACGAGCGGTTCGTGGACGTGGACGACGTCGAACTTCTCCTCGGCGAGGATGCGGCGCACCGGGTCGGCCAGGCGCGGCGACATCGCCATGCGCGCGACGGAGCCGCCCGCCGGGATCGACCGCGGCCGCCCGACGACGATTGCGTATGGGCTCGCCTTGGAGACGTCGGACGAAGGCGCGATCAGGCGCACCTCGTGCCCGAGCGCGATGAAGTGCTCAGCCAGGTGGTGAATGTGCGAGTTGACGCCGCCCGGCACGGCGAGGTCGTAGGGGGAGACGAGCGCAATCTTCACCCCGCCCCTCCCGACCACCCCAGTAACCAGTAACCAGTAACCAGTAACCAGTAGGAGCCCGAATGCTTCTGGTTACTGGTTACTGGTAACTGGTTACTCGTCATGCAAAGTACCTGTCGACGAAGCTCCACGCCGTGCGGCGCCAGCCGAGCTGTCGCGGCGTCGCGCGCAGCCCGGTCAGCGGCAGCGATAGGGCGCGCAACAGGCCGACGCTACGCAGGCTGGGGTAGCGACGCGCGTGGCCGGTGACGGTTCCGTCTGCAAGAGCGGTTCTCAGATCAGTGGCGTCGAGGCCGGCGAAGCCGGTGTAGGCGGAGCCGATCGCCTGGACGAAGTGCGCGTCGGAGGCGCCGACGGACGGCAGGTGGTAGCGCTGCGCGTTCAGGCGGCGCGCCTTCGCCAGCGTGACGCGCGCCGCCGGTCCCGCCGAGGCGAGCTCGATCGCGTCCGGCAGCAGGCCCGCCGCGTCGAGGCGCGCCAGCGTCGCCGGCCCGATGCTGCGCGTCAGCCAGCTCAGCGGGTGGGGCACGAAACAAACGCCGCCCTGCGCCCGCACCGCCTCGACCGTCTCTTCGACGTGTCGCAGGCTCGCAACCGGCTCTTCGATGTACAGCGCGACGAGGTGCCCTTCGAGCGTGGTTATCTCCACGCCGGGGACAAAGTCGAAACCGTAGCCGCCGCGCGCCCAGGTCTCGCGCGCCCGCAGCGCCACGTCGAGGCTGTCGTGTTCCGTTATCGCGATGACGTCGAGGTCGGTCGCGCGCTCGACGTGGTCGAGGATCGACCGGACGGAGTCGAGGCCGTCGCCCTGGTTGGTGTGGATGTGAAGGTCCGCCTTGCCCATGCGCCGCTGGCATTGTACGACGCCACAGCTCCGGGTCGGACGCACAACTAGGTTACCCAGTTGTCGTCTGACGCCCCTGCGGTTGCGCGGCAGCCTATGCCGTCTGCCAAGACGCTAGACTGTGCAGCGTCCCGCGAAGACAGAGGAGGATTGATGTGGCACGAATGACCGCCGAAGACCGGCTCGACGTCCAGGACCTGATCGCCCGCTACGCCACGTGGGTCGATACCGGCGATGTCGAGGGCTACGTGCAGCAGTTCTTGCCCAGCGGCGTCATCGAGCACCGCGCCGGACGCTGCGTTGGCCACGACGAGATTCGACCCTGGGTGGCGGGACTCGTCGCTGAAGGACGTATCGGCGGCGACCCGGCGAAGATGCGCCACGTCCTCGGCCTGCCCGTGATCGAGGGCGACAGCGAGCGCTGCTCGGCCAAGACCTACGTAGTCATCCCGATGATCGACGAGGCGGGGCGCATCGGCGTGCCGCTCGTCGGCACCTACATTGACGAGTGCGTCAAGGTCGGCGACAGGTGGCTGTTCGAGAAGCGGATCATCCAGATGGACCTGATCGCCTCGGCGACGGGCGATTCGTTGACGGCGCTTCCGGCGAATCGGTAGCTACCAGCTTCCGGTCCCGCCGCCGCCGCCACCACCGCCGCTGAAGCCGCCGCCTCCGAACCCGCCGGAGGAGCCGCCGAAGCCGGATCCGCCGCTGCTCCAGCCCGAGCCCGACGCCACGACGCCGAGCGAGTTCATCGTCGAGCCGATCGACGACGAGAAGCTGTTCATTGTCGCGGCGAACAGCAGCGGCTGGAACACGTTGCCGGAGCTCGATCGGTACCAGTCGAGCTCGGCGAGCGAGGCGCTCTCGAAGGCATTCGCCCACTTCTCGACGCAGTGAAAGACGATGGCGTAGGGCAGGAACTCGCTGAAGATGCCCTGCTGCTCGTTGAACTTCTCGCGGTCTTCCTCTGCCGTGACGAGGAAAAGCCGGAAGCCCAGCGACCGGCGCAGCATCTCGCGGCCGAGGCCGGTGCGGCGCGGCATCGAGTTCGCCATGAAGACCAGCGCGATGCCGGCGAGGATGATCGGCAGCGCCAGCAACCCAACCCCGAAGACGACGCCGATGAGCATACCGACGCCGGCTCCAGCGCCGACCAGGAACAAGGCCTTGACCACCCAGAGCACGCGCGTCGAGTTCGGGTCGGACGGGAACAACTTGCGCGCCTTGACGCTGTCCTCGTAGAGCCCGTCCTTCGATTCGAGCAGGCTGTCGTGCAGCGATCCCTTGCTGCGTAGCGACGAGAGCATCACCTCGTCGCCGCCGTCGAAGATCGCCTTGAGCAGGACGGACTCGAACGGGTGCAGCGCGGAGTCGTCCTCCTTCAGCTTCGTCAGTTTGTAGTCCGTTTCGCCGCCGTCATCCGGCGTCACGTCTTCGATGCGCAGGTACTGGCGCACGGCGAGGTCGACGACGGTGGCGCTGACGTCCAGCGTATCGGCGCGCTCGTCCAGCAGGACGCCGACCTCGGCGGGCGTGAGGCGGTCCCAGGCGCCGTCGGCGCGACGCTGGTCGGGTAGCTTCGGCGGCTCCAGCTCCGGCAGCACCGTCTCGTGCGAGAACGGTGGCTTGATCTGCTCGTCCGGCTTTCCCGGGTTGAGGTAGTAGTTGTCGCCCAGCCAGCGGTCCCGGCCCGTCTGCCACCAGAGACGCCCCAGCCAGAAGACGGCGAACACACCAAGGACGGCGGTTCCGGCATAAACGGCCGGGTTCAAGCCGAGGAACTCGTCGAGTACCTCGCCGACGCTCTTCTGCGCCAGCACCAGCTGCGGCGGCGGCACCGTGATCAAGCCCTTCGGCACGCCGACAACGACCGTGAGGCCGGAGCCGAGGTTGAGCGCCGTCGTCGCGGCGAACTGCGCCCCGTTCGCCGCGATCGTGCTGTTGCATGGCGCCGTCGAGCCGGTGGGACCCTCGTAGCAGGCGATCTGGGTAACGCTGCCGCCGGGCAGGACGACGGTCGCGGACGCCTTCTCGATCAGGTACTCGGACTGGTTGCCGGTGATGTTCCAATACAGCTCATCGTGGTCGTCGAAGGCGTTCATGCCGCCGCGAACCAGGTAGCTGACCACGTAGCGCTGCTGGCCGGAGACGAGGCGGTTCGCGTCACCGATGCGCAGGTTCAGGAAGCTACCGTTGCGGCTGGTGAGAACCGGCACCGACTGCGAGCCGCTGCTCACGGAGACGCCGGAAATGTCGACCAGGCGGTTGTACGTGTCGTCGTAGGCGTACTCGACCTGGATGTCGCGGGTGATGCCGTGCATTTGGTTGTCGGCGAAGTCGATGAGGATATCCTCCGTCACCTTGAAGGAGCCGTCCGTCCGCAGCTCGTAGCGCGCGTCGAAAGAGCGTATGACGGTCGCCGCGGCATCGGCGGATCGAGCCGGTGCAAGAGCGACGGCGACGAGCGCCAGGATCGCGAGCGCGGACCAGCGGATGAAGCTCGAGAACCTCATTTCGCCGGCTCCATCTTCGGTCGCGGCGGCTTTGCCGGCACGCCAGTGCCCCAGATGCGCTGGAGGACGAACCACTGGCTCGGGTCGGCGCGCAGCCAGACCTCGACGCGCTCCAGCAGGGCGCGGGCGTTGGTCAGCGCGTCGTCGTCCTTCGATCCCGTATCGACCAGCGGCACCGGCTCCTCGAAGTAGATGTCGTAACCCTCGTCTTTGCGGCGGCAGTAGCCAGGGATCAGCGCCGCGCCCGTGCGCATCGCGAACTCGACGGCGCCAAGCGGCATGCTCGTCTCGACACCGAAGAACTCGACCGGCGAGCCGTTGTGCTGGATATCGCGGTCGCAGGTGATCGCCAGGCAGCCGCCGGCGCGAAGGTGGCGCAACGAGTCGGCGACGGCGCCGAAGCCGACGTCTTCGTAGCGCGGCGCGAACGCCGAGCGCAGCTGGCGCATGAGACGGGCGAAGGCGGGCGGCTCCAGCGGCTCCGCCAGCACGAGCACGTCGAGTCCGAGGATCGCGCCGACCTGCACAGCAACCTCCGGGTTGCCGTAGTGCGCCGTCGCGACGACGACGCCTTGTCCCGCCTCGAGGCGCGAGGTCAGGCGGTCGAAGCCGTGAAGCCGAATCTCGTGCCCGATCATCGCCTTCAGGTCGGTGCGCGGCAGGCGAACGAGGTCGACATAATAACGGGCGACGTTGCGCACTGCCTCGCGCGCCGTCGCCCGCACGCGCTCCCGCGAAGCGCCAGCGCCGAGCACGTGGCGCATGTTGTCCTCGACGTTGCCCCGAATGCTGGGGCGCAGCTGAAACGCAAGATCAGCGCCGACTCGGGCGATGGCGTATGAAACGCTGCGGGGCAACACTCGTCCCAGGCGCACGCCCAGGAGCAGCGCCCAGAGCTTCCAATCGTTCCGGCTGATCACCGCCGTGTCGCCGCGACAGCGGCGCTTGTTTCGCCCTCAACGCCACGAAGCTCGTGCGCCATCTGAGGCTCTCGCACTGTCACCGGACGCTGGGGCGGGTGCGCGGCAGCGTTTGCCGCGACGCTAGTGCCCCAGACGGGGTGGAAGGCTAGCCACTGGTCCGCAAAGCGCCGGATCTGCGCCTCGAACGCCGTGGCGATCGCTTGGCTAAGGGTTCGCACGTCTTGCTCCTCGTCGCCGGTGGCCTCGTAGCGCACGTTGAAGTCGAACATCGGCAGCAGGCGCTGCGGG
>DATDPC010000091.1:0-6766 GCA_035292965.1 Dehalococcoidia bacterium
CGCCAGCTCGCCCGGGTGCGGCGTCAGCACCGCTCGGCCCGCGATCAGCGAAGGCCACGCCGGCGCCTTCGCCAGCGCGTTCAGCGCGTCGGCGTCGATGACGACAGGGAGGCTCTCGACGGCGCTGAGCAGGCCCCGGACGAGCATCTGTGTCCGGCTCGCCTGACCCAGGCCCGGGCCGATGAGCAGCGCGTCGTAGCCTTCCAGGCCACGCAGCACGGCGGCGCCTGCGTCCGGCGTTGGCTCGCCGTCGTGTTCTGGCAACGGCAGGTGCGTTACCTCCGGCAGATACGCCGCGACCGCCGCGCGCACGGGCTCGACCGATGCGAGCGTCACGAGCCCTGCGCCGGCGCGCAGCGCGCCGAGGCAGGCGAGCCCGGCAGCGCCGAGATAGCGCGGCGAGCCTGCGACGACGAGCACGCGGCCAAACGTCCCCTTGTTCGAGATCGCGGGCCGTTCCGGCAGCGCCGCACGCGCCCACTCCGGCGTCAGCAGCTCCGTAGCGATGCCATCGCCGAGCTTCGGGTCGAGGCCGATGTCTAGCACCTCGACGCGCCCGGTGTGCGCCGCGCCTTCGCCAATGTGCAGCCCGAGCTTCGAGTAGCCCAGCGCCAGGGTCACGTCGGCGGCAGCGGCGTGCGGGTCGACGGCGCCCGTGTCGGCGTCGACGCCGGTCGGCAAGTCGAGGGCGAAGAGGGGCTTGCGGTGGGTCTTCAGCGCCTCGAACACGTCGGCGACGACGCCATCGAGCGGCCGTTGGCGTCCGGTGCCCAGCACCGCATCGATGACGGCGTCGGCGCGGGCGACGACGTCTCGAAACGCCGCGTCGACGGCGCTCAATTGCACGATCGCCACGCCGTCGTGAGCGCCCAGAGCCGCGAGGTTCGGGTCATCACCGGGGCGCTTTGTCAGGAGGAAGACGCTTACGGCGGCGCCGTCCGCCCCGAGGTAGCGCGCCGCGACGAGGCCGTCGCCGCCGTTGTTCCCCGGCCCGACGAGCACGACGATGCGCCGCCCCCGCGCCGAGCCGAGATGATGCGCCACGGCAACCGCGACGGCGCGCCCGGCGTTCTGCATAAGGCCTTCGGCGGTGGAGCCGGCGGCGAAGGCGCGCTCCTCGATGGCGCGCATCTCAGCCGATGTGACCAGCTTCATCAGAGGAGGCCGCGCCTGACCATGCGCTCGATCAGCACCGACCTCTCCTCGTCATAGTCGATCGGCTCGCTCCTGGGCGCGACGACAAAGGCGAGCGCGAGGTCCTCGAGGTGGGTCAGGCTGACCTCGGCGGCGCCGAGGCCCAGCGCTTCGGCGCGCTTGGCGGCGCGTCCGTGCAGGTAGACGAGCGGCTTGCCGCGCTGGTCGGCGAGGATCTCGATCTCGCGCCAGCCGACGCCGCGGATGCCGGTGCCCAGCGCCTTCATCATCGCCTCCTTGGCGGCGAAGCGGACGGCGAGCTCGCGGATGCGCCCACGGCAGTAGGCGACCTCGAGATCGGTGTAGACGCGGCTGAGGAAGCGCTCTGGGTGTCGGTGCAGCGTCTTGCGCACGCGGGAGATCTCGATGGCGTCGACGCCGGCGGCGAGTGAGAGCATGGGCTGATTCTAGCAGTCAGGCGTCAGCTATCAGCTTTCAGCTTTCAGGTATCAGCCGTCAGCTTTCAGGCACCAGCCCAGCCTTGTCATTGCGAGCCAGTCGAAGACGGCGAAGCAATCCTTGACGGACGGTCTATGCAGGGACGGAGCGTCAAAGATTGCTTCGTTCCTCGCAATGACAGGAACTGGCGGCGCGTATTGGCCTTCAGCGCGCTGTTCGCTATGCTTCGAGCATGACTGCGCAAACCATCGATGGACTTGCCGTTTCAGCCGCGATCCGTGCCGAGCTTAAGGAACGCGTCGCCAGGCTGCGGGCGCGTGGTTTCGACCCGGGCCTCGCCTTCGTCATCGTCGGCGACAACCCGGCCTCGCTTTCCTACGTAAGCGCCAAGGCGAAGGCGTGCGAAGAGACCGGCCTCCGCTCTCACACCTTCCACCTGCCCGAGACGACGACAGAGCCCGACCTGCTGCAGCTGATCGAGCAGCTGAACGGCGACCCGGCCTGGAACGGCATGATCGTCCAGCTGCCGCTGCCAAAGCAGATCGACCCGGCGACGATCGCCATCGCCGTTGACCCGGAGAAGGACGCGGACGCGCTGCATCCCTTCAACGTTGGACGCATCCTGTCCGGCATGCCGGGCCCGAAGTCGTGCACGCCGGCGGGCATCCAGGAACTGCTCGTGCGCACCGGCAATGACCCGGCGGGGAAGCACGTCGTCATCGTCGGGCGGTCGAACCTCGTCGGTAAGCCGCTGGCGGCGATCCTGATTCAGAAAGAAGCCGGCGCCAACGCCACCGTCACCGTCTGCCACACGGCGACGAAGGACCTGGCGTCGTTCACCCGCCAGGCCGATATCATCGTCGCCGCCGCGGGCCTGCCGAACGCGATCACGGCCGACATGGTGAGACCCGGCGCCGTCGTCATCGACGTCGGCACGAACCGCGTGCCGGACGCGACGCGCAAGAGCGGCTATCGCCTCGTCGGTGACGTCGATTTCGAGGGCGTGAAAGAGGTCGCGTCCTGGATAACGCCCGTCCCCGGCGGCGTCGGCCCGATGACGGTGACGATGCTGTTGGCGAACACGGTCGCGGCGGCGGAGCGAGCGGCCGAGGCCTGAGAGCCGTTTAGCACTCGATATGTATGAGTGCTAAACTGGTTGTCAGAACGAATCTCGAAGGCTAGACTCCAACGATGCCCCTTTACGACTACAAATGCACCGCGTGTAGCAACCGCTTCGAGCTGAGGCAGGGCTTCGACGCCGCGCCTCGCCAGCCTTGTCCCGAATGCGGCCAGGAAGCGAAGCGGGTGCTCTACCCGCCGCCAATCGTCTTCAAGGGCAGCGGCTTCTACATCACCGACAGCCGTAAGGGCAGCTCGGCAACACTCGGCGACTCGGGCCCGGATTCGGCGACCATGACCGCGCCGGTGAAGAAAGACGACTCGAAGCCCGCAGCGACCGAATCGAAGCCGGCAGCCGACAAGGCTTCGTCGACGCCCGCGACCACCTCCTCCGACGACTAAACGGCTTCCCGCCATCGCGATGGCAAAGCCCGAAGCAATCTCTGAAGCGCCGTATGTGTGTGTTCGTCACGTCAAGGATTGCTTCGTCGTTCCTACTCGCAATGACAAAGGTTTGGTGACGTGCGTCTCGTCCTGCAGCGCGTAACCAGCGCCTCCGTCCGCGTCGGCAACGAAGCGGTCGGCGCGATCGGTGCGGGCCTGCTTGTGCTGATCGGCGTGCGCGAGGGCGATGACGAGGCGACGGCGCAGCGCCTGGCGACGAAGACGGCGGAGCTGCGCATCTTTCCTGATGATGAGGGCAAGTTCAACCGCTCGCTGCTCGACGTCGGCGGTGAGGCGCTGGTCGTCAGCCAGTTCACGCTCTACGCCGACACGCGCCGCGGCCGCCGCCCCAGCTTCCTCGACGCCGGCAGCCCCGAGATCGCCGCGCCGCTGGTCGAGGCCTACGCGAGGACGCTCGAGGCGCTGGGCGTGACGGTCGCCCGCGGCCGCTTCGGCGCGATGATGCAGGTCGATCTCGTGAACGACGGCCCGGTGACGATCGTCATCGACTCAGAGGACGCTGAGCGGCCGAGACGGACGAAGTAGCCCCTTCTTGTCATTCTGAGGAACGAAGAATCTGGCGAAAAAGGAACGCGCTACAACGTCGACACGTAGCGTCCTTCGACAGGCTCAGGATGGGGGAAAGTAACCCATCGGCTGAAGTTGGGGCGTTATGCGCTCGATGGCGCCCAGACGAGGCTCTCGCCGGACGTTGTCAGCGCTTGCAGCCGGTCCGCCGTCTCGTAGGGGTCGAGGTCGCTCGAATCGATAGTCGCTCCGGGGGCGTCCTTCGCCTCGGCGAAGGCGTGCCAGAGGCTCTCGAGGCGTTTCGGGGCCATGCGCCACTGGGGACGGCCGCGGTCGCGTTGACGGCAGACTTCTAGGCTCGGCAGCAACCGCACGAAGTGCACCACCACACCAGCGGGCTTCAGCTCTTCGACGTAGCGCTCCAGCTCCTCGTTCGTTACCACGATGTCGTCAATGATCACGGCGATGCGTTCGGCAAGGAAGTTGCGGGCGAGGTCGCAGGCGTTCTCGGCGCCCAGCGCGGCGAGCCGATCGCGCGTCTCGGAGGGCCCGCGGCCGGTCGGCGCGACGAAATTGCGCAGGACGCTTACCGGAATGATCGCGACGCGGTCGTAGCGCTCCGCCAGCGCCTCGGCGACGGTCGACTTGCCGGCGCCGGGCGGGCCGGTGAGGATGAGGACCTCAGGCATGGTGTGTTGGAGACGAGGGCGCTGTGCGGAATGCCGCTACGCATCGCTCTCGCGCTGCTCCGCTACCGTCTAAAGAGAGAAGAATACTGAGGGGACACCCCTCAGACTCCCCCCGCATGGGCTTCGCCCCCGCTACCCCTGCTGAGGGCATCGAAGCCGAGGGACACCCTCGAACTCCTGCTAAAGACCCTGCTCGCTTCGCTCGGCCCGGCGTCGCGAGGAATGCCTCTGCGCATCGCTGCCGCGCTGCTCCGCTACCGTCGACAGAAGAAGAAAGGGAAGTACTGAGGGGAGACCCCTCAGACTCCCCCCGCATGGGCTGCGCCCCCGCTGCCCATGCTGAGGCTCGCGAGGACTGAGAGACGGCATGGAACTCCCGCTGCGCCCTGACTCGCGTTGCTGAAGCATCAGAAGCATGAAATCTGATTGCAGGCAGCGACGGGCGCGTTAGCCCGTTTGCCCGTTTGCCCGTTTGCCCGTCAGCCCTACTCACGTCGCCTCGATGTCGAGGCTTATGTCTAGCGCTTTCGCCGAGTGCGTTAGGGCGCCGGACGAGATGATATCGACGCCTGTCTCCGCGATCGCGCGCACCGTGGCGATGGTGATGCCTCCCGAGGCCTCAGTCAGCGCACGACCACGACACAGCGCGACGCAGCGCGCCATCTCCTTGATGCTCATGTTGTCGAGCAGGATAACGTCGGCGGCGGCCGCCAGCGCTTCTTCGCACTCGGCGTAGCTCGTCACCTCTACCTCGATGCGCGCCGTGTGCGGGGTGCCCTGGCGCGCGGCGGCGACGACCTGCGCCAGCGAGAGGCCGCGCGAGCGCCCGGCGGCGAGGTGGTTGTCCTTGATCAAGACGCCATCGGCGAGGTTGAAGCGGTGGTTGGTGCCGCCGCCGGCGCGCACGGCGTAGCGCTCGAGGGCGCGAAGCCCCGGCGTCGTCTTGCGCGTGTCGACGATGCGCGCCTTCGTCCCGGCGACGGCGTCGACGAGGGCGCGGGTGGCGGTCGCGGTGCCGGAGAGGCGCTGGAGGAAGTTGAGGGCGACGCGTTCGGCCGAGAGGATCGGCGCCACCGGCCCCTCGACCTCGGCGATGACTGTCCCCGGCTCAACCCTCGCTCCGTCTTCGATGACGGAGCGCAAAGTGATCGACGGGTCGACGGCGGCGAAGGCGGCGCTCGCAACGGGCAGCCCGGCGATGACGCCCGCCTCCTTCGCGAGAAAGACGCCGCGTCCACGCTGCTGCGGCGGCACCGTCGACAGCGTCGTTATGTCGCGGTCGGCCCCGTCTTCATCGAGGGCGGCGCGCACGATGCGGTCGACGAAGGCGCGGTCGAGAGTTGGACCGCTCATGCTGAGGTACTCGTAGCATGAGCCACGGGTTCGTGCAAAGCAGCGTTGGCTCGTCCTACGAGTACCTCAGGACGAGCGGGCGGCTTAGGCGTCATTGCGGAAGACGATGTGGCGGCGCCACGACTCCAGCGTCTCGGGGAAGTCGCGGCGGTAGTGGGCGCCGCGGGACTCTTCGCGGCGCAGCGCTGCTTCGGCGACGAGTCGGCCGGCGGTGAGCAGGTTGCGTAGCTCCTGCGACGCGCGGTCGTTGGCCTCGATCGCGTCTGTGTCCCAGGCGGCGAGCATCGCGGCCGCGGCGGCGAGACCGGCGCCATCACGCACGATGCCGACGTTCTCCCACATCAGCTCCTGTAGATTCGCCAGCGTCAGCGGCGTTTCGGCGCAGGCGGCGCCTTCGCTCGCAAGACGTACAGCGTCCGGGGCGATCGCCAGCGGCTGGTGACCGTCCAGCGTGCGCTCGACGACGCGCTTGGCGAAGACGACCGTCTCCAGCAGCGAGTTGGAGGCGAGGCGGTTGGCGCCGTGAACGCCGGTGCAGGCGGTCTCGCCGCAGGCGTAGAGGTGCCGGATGTTCGTCTCGCCCCAGGCGTTGGTGCGGACGCCGCCCATCATGTAGTGCGCCGCCGGCGAGACGGGAATCAGCTCTGTGGTTATGTCGAGGCCGTTGGTGCGGCAGTAGCGCGCGATCTGGGGGAAGCGCGCCAGGACGCGCTCCGACGGCAGGTGGCGCACGTCGAGGAAGACGTGGTCCGCGTCGAGACGCGTCATCTCGCTAACGATGGCGCGCGCGACGACGTCGCGCGGGGCGAGCTCGGCGCGGGCGTCGTAATTGGGCATGAATCGCTCGCCGGCCGTGTTCAGCAGCAGGCCGCCTTCGCCGCGGACGGCTTCGGAGATGAGGAAGACGGGCACGCCGGGCAGGCGCAGCGCCGTCGGGTGGAACTGGATGAACTCCATGTCCATCACCTCGGCGCCAGCGCGATAGGCGAGCGCGACGCCATCGGCGGTCGCCACCGCCGGGTTCGTCGTCACGCGGTACA
>DATDPC010000092.1:0-4049 GCA_035292965.1 Dehalococcoidia bacterium
AGATGCGGTTGTTGTTGGGCGCCTGAGGCTCCCAGTCCAACTCGTGACCGTCGCGCACCCAGGCGGGCGCCTCCAGGCTCAACTTATCGAGCTCCAGCGGCACCGGCATCGGGTACTCGCCGGTGAAGCAGGCCATGCAGAAGCTCTCCTTGCCCTGGCCCGTCGCCTCGACGAGGCCCTCGCGGGAGATGTATCCCAGCGTATCGGCGCCGATGGTCAGCCGGATCTCCTCGACGGTCTCTCGTGCCGCAATCAGCTCCCAGCGCCGGCCCATGTCGACCCCGAAGAAGCAGGGGTGCGTGATCGGCGGCATCGTCACCCGCATGTGGATCTCTTTCGCCCCTGCTTCGCGCAGCATGGCGATCACGCGGCGTGTCGTCGTCGCCCGCACAATGCTGTCGTCAACGACGACCACGCGCTGGCCTTCCAGGACCTCACGCAGGGCGTTGTACTTGAGGTGGGCGCCCTGATCGCGGATGCGCTGGTCGGGCATGATGAACGTGCGCCCCACGTAGCGGTTCTTCACCAGGGCTTCCGCGTACGGGATACCCGACTCGCGTGCGAAGCCGACGGCAGCGGCTGTCGCGGAGTCCGGTACGCCGATGACGATGTCCGCCTCCACGGGATACTCGCGCGCCAGCTGGGCGCCCAGGGCCATGCGCACGGGGTAGACGCGCTCGCCGCGCAGGTAGCTGTCGGGGCGGGCGAAGTAGATGTACTCGAAGATGCAGAACGCCTCTGAAGGCGCGCCGTCGGTCATGGCGGCGTCATCGTGCTGGAACTTATAGCTGTGCATGCCCTCGCCGTCGAGGACGAGCGTCTCGCCCGGCTCGACGTCGCGGACGAACTTGGCGCCGAGGTGGTCGAAGGCGCAGGTCTCAGAGGCGAAGCAGTGGCCGCTGTCCAGCGTGGCGAGCGAGAGCGGGCGGATGCCCAGCGGATCGCGCACGGCGATGACGCCCTCGTTCGTCAGGATCGTCAGGCAGAAGGCGCCGTGGGCGCGTCGCATGACATACGCCATGCGCTCGCCCCAGTCGCGGCCGGGCGCCGTCGCGACGAGGTGGGCGATGACCTCAGAGTCGGTCGAAGTCTCGAAGACGACGCCTTCGGCCTCGAGCTCGCCGCGCAGCATGTCGGCGTTGATGATGTTGCCGTTGTGGCCGAGGGCGATGCGCCCGTTGGGGCCGCTTACGACGAACGGCTGCGCATTTTCGAGACGGCTGGAGCCGGTGGTCGAGTAGCGCGTGTGGCCGATCGCGGCGAAGCCCTGAAGATGCGACAGGTCTTCCTCCTGGAAGACCTGTGAGACGAGACCCATGTCCTTGCGGACGTGGACGGACTTGCCGTCTGTAGTAGCGATGCCTGCGCTTTCCTGCCCCCGATGCTGTAACGCATAGAGGCCGAAGAAGGTGACTCTGGCGACGTCTTCGCTCGGGGCGTAAACCCCGAAGACGCCACAAGCCTCGTGGAGGCTGTCCAAACGTCTCTCCCTACACGGGCGCCGAAGCGGTGGCGCACGTTTATTCTAGGTCTGGCAGGCGTCTGGGCACAAGGCCGGACGTTCTTTAGCTACGCCGGCACTATTAGCTTCGGCCGCTTGTTGGCCTGACTTGCGGCGCGCAACCGGCAACAGTAGTACAGTCGCTGCATGCCTCGGCGCTTCCGTGGCGGCACTTCCATCGCACTCCTGGTTCTATTGACGGCGCTGATCGCGGCTTGCGGCGGCGGCGGTCTGAAGGTGCCGGGCGGTGTGACGCCCTCCAGGGGCGAAGGATCGCCGCGGTCATTCCTCATGGGCTTCAGCTCTCTGCCCCACGATACGGGCGAGAACGCCTACATCGAGGCGTTCCGCGACGCGGCGCTGGCCGGAGAGGTGGTCTTTATCCAGCGCGCGCCGCCGTGGGAGGACTTCGTTCCGGGCGGCACCGTCTCGTCTCGCACCGAGCGCCTGACGCGTCTCGAGAAGGACCTGGCGAAGGCGTACAACCTGAAGGTGTTTCTCGCCCTCGACCCGACGGAGCCGAGCGACCGCGGCCGCCTCGCCGGGTTGCCGGACTCGCTGCGCGGCAAGGACTTCGCGGACGAGAACGTGCGCGCCGCCTTCATCGCCTACGCGAAGTACCTGGCTCTGAACTATAAGCCGGCGTACCTCGCCCTCGGCGTCGAGGTCGACATGTTCTTCAACCGCCGCGGCGACGAGGCGTTTCGTACCTTCCAGAGCCTCTACTTCCAGGCCTATGACGCGGTGAAGTCGGTCTCGCCGGACACGCTCGTCTTCCCGACCTTCCAGTTCGAGGACATGATCGGCCTGCTCTCGGGCACGCTGCCCGCCTGGAGCCTTATCGACCGCTTCGACCCAAAGATCGACATGGTCGCCGTCTCGTCGTTCCCCGGTTTCGTCCTGACCAACGCCGCCGACATGCCGTCCGATTACTACGCGCCGCTGCAGCAGCACATGCTGCGCCCGCTGGCGTTTGTCTCCACCGGCTGGACGTCACAGGTAAGCGAGAACGAGCAGGCCTCTTTCCTCTCGCGGGCGCTGACATCGGCGGAGTCGCTGGAGGCGCGGGTGTTCGTCTGGTATCTGTCGCGGGACCCGTCGCAGGGGCCGGACACGTCCTTCGGGCCGCTGGCGCAGATGGGCCTCAAAGACATGAACGGCCAGCCGAAGGTGGCATGGTCGCTCTGGCGCCGCACCTTCGATCGGCCGGTGGCCCAGTAGCGCCGCCCTTGTTGCCCTTTGTTGCTAGGTGGCAGCCGGGTAGGATCGCTCTCGTGATCCGAAGCGCCGCCATCGCCGTCTGCCTGCTCGCGCTCGTCCTGGCGACGAGGGCGTCGGCGTCGGCGCCGGTCGGCACGACGATCGAGGGTGGCGACCTGCCGCACGCCGTCCGCCTCGCCCCGGCGGACGAGGACGCCTTCCTGCGCCGCCTCGCCAACCCGCCGCAGCTGCGCGAAACGCCGCCACAGCAGGTCGGCGGCTACGAGATCACCTCCGCCTACTGGGACACGATCCTGCGCGACGGCCTCAAGGACGTCCCGTCCGCCGACGACAAGGCGACCTACTATCCCGCGACGGGGTACGTGAAGGCGCGCCAGGGCGGCAAGGACGTCTGGCTGCAGCTGGACGTGCGCCAGAGGACGCTGCTCGACCGCTACATTCGCGTGACCAGGGCGGGGCTCGTGTCGGAGCGCCCCGGCGTCCTCGAAGTCATCATCGCGGCCTCGGCCACCGAACCGATGGCGGTCGAGATCGGCGGTGTCGAGCTTAACTCTGTGGAGCGCAACGGGCTCTTCATGGCGCTATCGCGAAACGGCAAGCCCATCTTCCTCGACCCGGCCGAACCGCCGAACCGCGACACGCTGGGCACATGGCTCGTCTTCAGCCTCTCAGAGGGGCGTTCCGTGTCGATGATCTACGGCGGCCCGCAGCCGAACCTCGTCGACGGGCTGGGGACGGAGCGTTACCCGGCCTCGCCGGAGGTGGCGAACATCATCAACCTCTACGGCCCGAAGATGCCGCCCTCGATCGAGCAGGAGGAGACGCGCGGCTCTTACCTCTGGTGGCCGCTGATGCTCGGTGGCGGCGCGGCGCTGCTGGTCGCGGCCGTGCTGCTGCGACGGGTTCTGACGCGGGGAGAGCCGCACCGAGAGCGTCTCGCCTAAAGAAGCGCACCGATCTTCGAGAGCACGTCGTCGGAACGCGGCTCCCCCGAGATGTCGAGGATCAGGTCCCAGTGCTCTCGGGCGGCGCGAGCAGCGCCTCGTCGGTACACGCCCCTCGCCTCTTCTTCCGTTGCAGCCAGGCGAGGCCCCGTTCTCTGCTTGAGGCGCTGGACCATCTCGTCCTCGGGCGCGGTGAGCCAGACGCGTATAAGGCGGTGGCCAGCGTCTTCGAGCCGGCGCATGAGCTTGTATTCGCTCTCCCACTCCCCAGTTACTTCGACCGAGACGAAATCGTGCGCTTCGAGGCGGCGCATGACCTCTGCGAGCATCGGCTCCATCCAGCCGTCCTCCGGATCCGGCTTCATACCGGCTTCCATCCAACC
>DATDPC010000093.1:0-11094 GCA_035292965.1 Dehalococcoidia bacterium
TCGACATCCGCCGGATCGAGAGCCTGAAGCAGGGCCAGCAGGTGGTCGGCAACCGGGTGCGCACTCGCATCGTCAAGAACAAGGTTGCGCCGCCGTTCCGCCAGGCCGAGTTCGACATGCTGTTCACGGGCCGGACGATGGGGATCAGCCGCGAAGGCGACATCATCGACCTCGGCGTCGAGTATGACGTGGTCAAGAAGCTCGGAGCCTTCTACAGCTACGGCGAGCTACGTCTCGGGCAGGGGCGCGAGAACGCGCGCAACTTCCTGCTCGACAACAAGGAGCTCGCGTCTGAGATCGAAGGGCTGATCCGCGAAGCGGCGGCGGCGGCGCCGGCGCTGGGCATGCCGCACGCCAACGGCGCCAAGCCAATCGCCACGGACGACGAAGAAGAGGGCGAGTCAGAGGAAGACGAGTAGCGGCCGGCAACCAGCGACGAGGTCTGGAGATGCCGTATGTTCGCTCTTCCTGAGGCACTCGAAGGATGAGCCTGCAATTCGTCACTTTCTACACCTACCCACTTCAGTGCAATGACGGGTCGTACTACACCGGGCATACCGACAACCTTGAGGCGCGTCTCGACATGCATGAGCGCGGCATCCTTCAGGGATACACACACAGCCGTCTGCCCGTGAGGCTTGTTTGGTCAGAAGCGTTCGAGGTGCGCGAAGAAGCTCTTGAGGCCGAATGGCGAATCAAGGGCTGGAGCCGCGCGAAGAAGGAAGCGCTGATCCGTGGCGATTGGGACACAATCCGCGCGCTTGCAGCCATGCGTAGCACGGACCGGGTGGCGTCCGGCGCGCCTCTTACAACGGCCGCCGCTCATCCTTCGAGAGCCTCAGGAAGAGCGGTTCTTGGTTCCGCAAACACTTCGGCGAATGCGTCCCGTCCAGAAAGACCCGCCTGATGCCCACCATAACCTCGATCGAGAAACAGAAGCGGCGGCCGCGCGGCGACGTCTACGTCGATGGCGTGCTGGCGCTGACGCTGCGGCTCGACCTGATCGTGACGGCGGGGCTCTCGGTTGGGTCTGAGTTCACGAACCGGGTGCGGCGCGAGCTCGAAGCGGAGGACCAGCGCCTCGAGGCGATAAACCAGGCGCTGCGTCTGCTATCGCTCGTGCCGCGCAGCGAGAAGGAGCTGCGCGACCGCCTGCGACGGCGCGCCTACCGCCCCGCCGCGATCGACGCGGCGATTGGACGAATGCGGGAGCTGGGATATCTGAACGACACCGCCTTCGCGCGCGGGTTCGTCGAGGCGCGGCAGTCGTCGACGCCGCGGTCGAAGCGGGCGCTGGCGTTCGAGCTGACGCGCAAGGGCGTCGACCGCGAGACGGCGTCTGAGGCCGTCGCCGAGCTGTCGGACGCGGACGCGGCGTACGAGGCGGCACAACGTCGATTGCGGGCGCTACGCGGCCTCGACCGGCAGTCGTTTACGCGTCGCCTGGGGTCGTTCCTCGCCAGCCGCGGGTTCGGCTACGGCGTCGCGCGCGCGGCGATCGACCGCTGCTACCAGGAGATGCGGGCGCTCGAGGAGGAGCCGGCGGCTGACTGAGGCTGAGCCGTGAGCCGTCCGCAGCGTCTCTAACGATGCCGGCCGCCGACCCTACGAGTGCCCCTTCGACAGGCTCAGGACGGCGCTCAGGGTCAGCGGTTCTCCGTCCGCTCGACAAGACGCGGGCCGCTGGGTCAGCGGTTCGGGCCCGGCGGTTCTTCGTCAGCGCTTGACGGTTCGGCTAAGATGCGCGTCTAGGAGGCAGAGATGGCAGCAATTCCCGAGAGCGCGCGCAAGGTAATCGAGTCGAACCGGCTGGCGCACATGATCACGCTGAACCGCGACGGCAGCCCGCAGGTCACCTGCGTCTGGGTCGGCGTCGATGGCGATGAGGTGGTGATGGCGCACCTATCGGAGCACCGGAAGGTGCGCAACATGCGCCGCGACGCGCGCGTAGCCGTCTCGGTGGAGACGACGAACATCAACGCGAACGGGCTGCAGGAGTACCTCGTCATCTACGGCAAGGCGCGCGTCGTCGAAGGGGGCGCGGCGCAGCTGCTGCAGACGCTGGCGCATCGCTACATCGGCGGTGAGATACCGCTCGGGCCGAATCCGCCTGCCGGCTACGTGACGCGGATCACGCCGGAGCGCTACGGCGGCGTAGGCCCCTGGACCAGCTAGCGCTGGACGCATAGGGCTGCCGCGCAGGCACACGTGCCGTCTTGAATCGAGTCGCTCCTTTTGTCATTCCGAGGAACGAGGAATCTGGCGAATCGCACAGACGCCTTCGACCGCGTGGCCTCTAGCGACTAACGTTGCGCTGCGTGAGGCGTCTCTTACAGGGCTAGATTCCTCCTGTCGTCGGAATGACACGGAGGAGTGCGGTTACAGGGGCGGCGTCAGGGCTTCGCGGGGGCCTTTGAGGTTATCTCCAGCGACTTTAGGCCGCGGAGGACGAAGGACGGGCCCCACTGCGGCGCTTCAAAGGCGGGTTCCGGGTCGGGCAGGCGGCGCAGCAGCGTCTCGAAGGCGACCTCCGCTTCGGCGACGGCGAGCGGCGCGCCGAGGCAGTAGTGGATACCGAAGCCGAACGAGAGGTGGCGCTTGTTCGCGCGGTCGATGTCGAAGGCGTCCGGGTTGGGGAACTGCTCCGGGTCGTGGTTGGCGGCGGCGACGACGGCGAGGACAACTTGCCCCTCTGAGAGCTGCTTGTCGCGCAGCTCGGTTGGGTGGTCGACGATGCGCGAGGTCATGATCACGGGGCCGTCGTAGCGCAGCATCTCTTCGACCGCTTCGGGGATTAGCGACGCGTCCGCCTGCAGGCGCCGGCGGGCGTCCGGGTTGTTCAGAAGCGCCAGCATGCCGTTGCCGATCAGGTTCGTCGTCGTCTCGTTGCCGGCGACGAGGAGGAGGATGCAGGTCGCGAGCAGCTCGTCCTCGCTGAGGAGGTCGCCTTGCTCTTCGGCGGCGGCGAGGGCGCTGAGGAGGTCGTCGCGGGGCTCGCGGCGGCGCTGGGCGATCTGGTCGCGGAAGTACTCGGCGATCTCGTTCGAGCTGCGCTGGGCGCGCTCGAGCGCGTCTTGAGGCTGGAAGGGCCCGCCCAGCGTCCCGGCGATGTCAGACGACCAGCCCTTGAAGCGCACGCGGTCGGCGGCGGGCACGCCGAGCACCTCGGCGATGACGATGACCGGCAGCGGCACCGCGAGGTCGGCGATGACATCGAGTCGCCCCGGCTCGGGCACGGCATCGAGGAGCTCGTCGGCGATGTCGTGGATGTGGGGGCGAATGCGCTCGACGACGCGGGGCGTGAACGCCTTGTTGACGAGGGTGCGCATGCGCGTGTGGGCGGGCGGATCCTGGCTCAGCATCGTCGGCGTGCGGCCGATGGGGCCGGAGGCCTGGCGGTAAGACTCCATCTGCTGGACGAAGGGATTCGTCGCCCGCGTGCGCTCCGAGGAGAAGCGGGCGTTGTCGCGCAGCAGGGTGTGGACGTCGTCGTAGCGGGTGGCGACCCAGACCTGCATGATCTCGCTCCAGTACACGGGGTCTTGCTCGCGCAGCGCGGCGAAGACGGCGTACGGGTTGGTGCGGAGCTGAGCGTCGAAGGGGTTGAAGTCGGCCATGCGTCACGTCCTCGGACGTTCTCGAATCAGCTTAGCGCACGCCGCGCTTACAGCATCCGAGGCGATCGGCGGCGGACGGGGCGTTTGACCTTCCCCCCTCAGTCCCCCTCTCCGCATCCTTCGACAGGCTCAGGACAGGCGCAGAGAGGGGGAAGCTCAGCCGTCGGCACCTCGTCAGCAAAGAAGCATCGCGGTTTGATCTCCTCTCCGTGGACGGAGAGGAGATGGCGGCAGCCAGAGGAGAGGTTCATCGGGCCGATCTCTCGATAGGGGCAGTGGTCACTATCGGCCGGGGCGCTACAATCGGGGCGATGGCTGAAGCCCCGCGAACGCTAGAAGACGCAGACGACGGCCTGAACGAAGACGCGCAGCGCCTCTACGCTCGGCTGGGCGCGCGACCGGTGATCAACGCCGCCGGCGCCTATACGGTGCTGGGCGGCTCGCAGCTTTCGCCGGGCGTGCGGGCGGCGATGGACACGGCGAACCTCTACTTCGCCGATATGCGCGCGCTGCTCGAGAGCAGCGGCCGGGTGATCGCCGACATGCTGGGCGTCGAGTCTGCGTACGTGACGGCGGGCGCGGCGACGGCGCTGGTGCTCTCGGTCGCAGCCTGCCTGACGAAGGACCACCGCGACTACCTCGAGCGCCTGCCGGACACGGAGGGCATCCCGAACGAGGTCATCGTCCCGAGGAACCAGCGCCAGAAGTACGACCGCAACCTGATCACGGCGGGAGCGCGCCTGGTCGAGGTGGGCGACGAGCACGGCATGACGCCGGCGCAGGTAAGCGCAGCGATCGGCCCGCAGACGGCGGCGGTGTTCTACTTCGTGCCGCTGCAGGGCCCGGAGCCGGGCGTGCCGCCGCTCGAGGACGTCGTCGCGGCGGCGCACGCGAAGGGCGTGCCGGTGATCGTCGATGCCGCGGGGCACACCTACCCGCTGGACAACCTGCGCAAGTACGCCCGCGCCGGCGCCGACCTCGTCTGCTACGCGGCGAAGTACTTCGACGCGCCGCACTCGACGGGCATGGTGGTCGGGAGAAAGGAATACGTCGACCTCGTGGCGGTGAACAGCTTCATCGGCTTCGAGACGAGTGGTTACCTGACGATCGGCCGGCCGATGAAGATCGACCGGCAGGAGATCTTCGCCCTCGTCGAGGCGCTGCGCGAGTGGCTGGCGATGGACCACGAGGGGCGGCTGCTGCGCTACGGCGAGCGCTGCGATCTCGTGCTGCGGGAGCTAAGCGGCGCCGGCGGCGTCGAGGCTTACCGCCTGACGGAGCGAGAGGTGCCAACGCCGGTCGTCCGCGAAGGCGTTCGCGTGCTGCTGAAGGGCCGCAGCGCCGAATCGGTGGCGCAGGCGCTGAAGGACGGCGAGCCGTCGATCTGGGTACGCACCGAGGGCGAATCGCTGATCGTCTCTGTCGCGTTTTGCGACGACGCGGAGATGGCGCTGGTGGCGCGCCGCCTGCGAGAGGTGCTGACGGGGTCGTAGGGCGTAGCGTCTGTCATTCTGAGCGAAGCGAAGAATCTAGCCCTGTAAGAGCCGCTTTCCGCCCCGGTTCGTTCGTGCGATAGACGCACCGTGGTTGTAGGCGTCCGCGGGATTCGCCAGATTCTTTGCCTGCGGGCTCAGAATGACAAGACTGGCGGCGTGACGGGTTGCTATTGACACCCGTGCTAATATCTCTGTTTGCGGCCCATCTTGCCCGTTGACAGAATCGAGCGCTGGATTCTATACTGCGTCTACGCTGGCGAAAAAGCACCTTCCCCGCATATTCCCACCCTGGACCCCAACCCTTAGTTCAACCTGCCCTGTTTTAGAGCCTTCCTGAGGAGCGACCGATTATGACGCTTGCCCGCGACGTTGTTCGGCTTGGTGACTACCTGCCCAACATCTCAAAGTCCTACGCGAAGATCCCCCAGATCATGGAGATGCCAAACCTGATCAAGGTTCAGCTTGACTCCTACGATTGGTTCAAGCGCGAGGGCCTGCGCGAGCTTCTCGACGAGATCTCGCCGATTCAGGACTTCACCGGCTCGAAGATGGAGCTTCGCTTCGGCGAATACACCTTCGGCGAGCCGAAGTACGACGAGCGCGAGTGCCGCGACCGCGACGCCACGTATGCGGCGCCGCTGCGTGTCCGCGTCGAGCTGATCGTCAAGGAGACGGGCGAGGTCAAGGAGCAGGAGCTGTTCATGGGCGACTTCCCGCTCATGACGCCAACCGGCACCTTCATCATCAACGGCGCCGAGCGCGTCGTCGTATCGCAGCTGGTGCGCTCGCCGGGCGTCTACTTCACGAAGGAGAAGGACGCGACCACCGGTCGCGACCTCGCCTACGCGAAGGTGATCCCGAACCGTGGCGCCTGGCTCGAGTTCGAGACCTCGAACCGCGACGTCATCTCCGTGAAGGTCGACCGCAAGCGCAAGATCCCGGTGACGACGCTGCTGCGCGCGATCGACGCGATGGAAGGCACGAAGGACGCCGAGCTGGGCACGACGGAGCGGATGCTCACGGCGTTCGAAGACATCGACCAGAACGCTGACCACCGCTTCATCGCGACGACGATCGACAAGGAGACGCCGGAGGTGCGCACCGGCAACAAGCTGCGCGCCCTGGAGGACTTCTACAAGCGCATGCGCCCGGGCGACCCGCCGACGCTGGAGAACGCGCGCACGCTGGTTAACCAGCTGTTCTTCAACGCCCGCCGCTACGACCTGCTGAAGGTCGGCCGCTACAAGATCAACCGGCGCCTGAAGCTGGACGAGCCGCTGGAGAACCGGATCCTTACGCCCCAGGACATCAAGGGCATCGTCCGGGAGCTGATCCGGCTGAACAACGGCGCCAACGACGTCGACGAGATCGACCACCTGGGTAACCGCCGCGTTCGCGCCGTTGGCGAGCTGATTCAGAATCAGTTCCGCATCGGCCTGCTGCGCATGGAGCGTGTCGTCCGGGAGCGCATGACGATCACGGACTCTGAGCTGGCGACGCCGAGCGCGCTGATCAACATCCGCCCGGTTGTGGCGGCGATGAAGGAGTTCTTCGGCGGCTCGCAGCTGTCGCAGTTCATGGACCAGACGAACCCGCTGGCGGAGCTGACGCACAAGCGCAAGCTCTCAGCCCTGGGTCCCGGCGGTCTCTCGCGCGACCACGCCGGCTTCGACGTGCGCGACGTGCACCACAGCCACTACGGACGCATCTGCCCGATTGAGACGCCGGAAGGCCCGAACATCGGTCTGATCGTCTCGCTCGCCTCGTACGCCGTGATCAACGACTACGGCTTCATCGAGACGCCGTACCGCCGCGTGATCCGCGAGCTGCCGGCGGACTCGAAGGACCTGATCGGCCGGATCGTCAGCGAAGACGTGAAGGACGGCCGCAAGACGCTGGCGAAGGCCGGCGAAGAGGTGACGCCGGCGCTGCAAAAGAAGCTGGCGCCGCTGGGCGTCCAGCACATCAAGCTGCGCCCCTACGCCTCGCGCGAGATTCATTACCTCGCCGCCGACGACGAGGAGCAGTACATCATCGCCCAGGCGAACGCCGTCCTGGACGAGAACAGCCACTTCGTCGAGGACGAGGTTGAGGTGCGGCGCGGCCAGCACTTCGAGTTCACGCACCCGGACGACATCGACTTCATGGACGTGTCGCCGAAGCAGATACTGAGCACGGCGACGTCCTTGATCCCGTTCCTGGAGCACGACGACGCGCCGCGCGCCCTGATGGGCTCGAACATGCAGCGCCAGGCGGTGCCCCTGCTGCGTCCGGAGCGACCGCTGGTCGGTACGGGCACGGAGCGCCAGGTCGCCGTCGACTCCGGCCAGGTGGTCGTCGCTGAGACAGACGGTGTCGTGACCAGCGCCACGGCGCGCTCGGTGACGGTGAAGTACGACAAGCAGGACGTCGAAGTGTCCTACCCGGTGCTGAAGTTCATCCGCTCGAACGCGGCGACGTGCCTCAACCAGCGCCCCCTCGTTACGAAGGGCGACGTGGTGAAGAAGGGCGACACGCTGATCGACAGCTCCTCGACGGAGCAGGGCGAGCTGGCGCTGGGCCAGAGCGTTCTCTGCGCCTTCATGAGCTGGGAAGGCTACAACTTCGAGGACGCGATCATCATCTCCGAATCGATTGTCCGGCAGGACAAGTTCAGCTCGATCCACATCGAGAAGCACGAGATCGAGGCGCGCGACACGAAGCTGGGCCCGGAGGAGATCACGCGCGACATCCCCAACGTCGGCGACGAGTCTCTGAAGGACCTGGACGAAGAGGGCATCATCCGCATCGGCGCCGAGGTGCAAGCGGGCGACATCCTCGTCGGCAAGATCACGCCGAAGGGCGAGACGGAGCTGACGGCGGAGGAGAAGCTGCTGCGCGCGATCTTCGGTGAGAAGGCGCGTGAGGTTAAGGACACTTCGCTACGCGTGCCGCACGGCCAGCACGGCAAGGTGATCGACGTGCGCGTCTTCCGCCGCGAGGACCACGACGAGCTGCCGGCCGGCGTGAACGAGCTGGTCCGCGTATCGATCGCGCAGAAGCGCAAGGTTTCTGAAGGCGACAAGATGGCCGGCCGTCACGGCAACAAGGGCGTGATCGCGAGGATCCTCCCGGTCGAAGACATGCCTTACCTGGCGGACGGTACGCCAATCGACATCATCCTCAACCCGATCGGCGTGCCGAGCCGGATGAACGTCGGCCAGGTGCTGGAAACGCACCTCGGCTGGGCGGCGGGCGTGCTCGGCTTCCGGGCGATAACGCCGGTGTTCGACGGCGCCGACGACTCGCAGATCCAGGACGCGCTGGCGCGCGCCTGGCTCGCGCTCGAAGCGGGCGCGATCGAGGCCGGGGTCAACCCGGAGGGCTTCGGCGGCGAGAACCTGAACATCCGCGAGGTGGAAACCTACCTGACGAAGCACGGCTACGAGTTCTCGAAGGTGTTCGACGAGTCGCTTCGCGGCGAAGCGGCGCGCGCCTGCCTGGAGATCTGGCTCGCCAGCATCGGCGAGAAGGTGCGCAAGGGCCAGCCGCTGCACGCGCTCGAAGTCAAGGCAGAAGAGATAAACCTGAGACGCCGGCTGACGGCGCCGATCTACGGCAAGCAGGTCCTGTTCGACGGCCGCACGGGCGAAGCGTTCGACCAGCCGGTCGCCGTCGGCCAGATCTACATGCTGAAGCTCGTTCACCTGGTGGAGGAGAAGATCCACGCCCGGTCGACGGGTCCGTACTCGCTGATCACGCAGCAGCCCCTCGGCGGTAAGGCGCAGATGGGCGGCCAGCGCTTCGGTGAGATGGAGGTGTGGGCGCTTGAGGCTTACGGCGCGGCGCACACGTTGCAGGAGCTGCTGACCGTCAAGTCAGACGACGTCGTCGGGCGCGTGAAGACGTACGAGGCGATCGTCAAGGGCGACGACGTGCTGGAGCCCGGCATCCCGGAATCGTTCAAGGTGCTCGTGAAGGAGCTCCAGAGCCTCGGCCTCGCCGTCGAGGTGCTGAACGAGGACGAGGAGCAGGTGATGTTCGCCGAAGACGGTGGCGAGGACGTGCCGCAGATCGGCATCAACCTCACCGGCTTCGAGCAGGCGGACGTGGAGCGGGGCATCCTGTAACACCCCGAGCCGTCAGAGAACGACAACTACGGGCGCGAGAGCCCAGCGACAAAGAACGCGGGAGCGAGAGGAAAGCAAATGCCACTGTTGGAAGTTAACGACTTCAACGCTGTTCGCATTTCCCTGGCCTCACCTGAGCAGGTGCGGTCCTGGAGCTACGGGGAGGTAACGAAGCCGGAAACGATCAATTACCGGACGCTGAAGCCGGAAAAAGACGGTCTCTTCTGCGAGAAGATCTTCGGTCCGCAGAAGGACTTCGAGTGCTACTGCGGTAAGTACAAGCGCGTCCGCTACAAGGGCATCGTGTGTGACAAGTGCGGCGTCGAAGTCGCGCGCAGCAAGGTGCGACGCGAGCGCATGGGCCACATCGAGCTCGCATCGCCGGTGGCGCACATCTGGTTCGTGAAGGGCACGCCCAGCCGCCTCGGCCTGCTGCTGGACATCTCGCCACGAAACCTCGAGCGCGTCCTCTACTTCGCGCAGTACTTGCTCACCTCGGTGGACGAGACGGCGAAGAAGCGCGCCCTGGAGCACCTGCGCGAGGAGATGGAGAAGGAAGCGGCCCGTCGCGAGAAGGAGCCGGCGGACCTGCTGGCGGCGATCGAGACGAACCGCGACAACGGCCTGGAGCAGCTGGCCCAGCACCGCGACCAGGAGCTGACGAAACTCGAAGAGGAGCGCCTGTCATCGGCTGACAAGCTGATGAAGGCGGCCGTCGACCTCGAGAAGAAGCTCGCGAAGGCTGTCGGCACGCTGCAGAAGAAGGGCATCGACTTCGAAGGCACGCCGGTCGTGCCCGAGGGCGAGGTCGTGACGGAAGGCCACGTCGAGGCGCTGAAGACGATCGTCAAGGAGCGCGTCGCGGCGCAGGACGAAGAGTACGACCGCCGCAAGAACGACACGGAGCTCGCCGCGGCCGCATCGATCGAGCAGATCACGAACGACGCGAACACGCAGGTGGAACCGCTTCGCAAGAAGATCGAGGAAGAGCGCGCCGCTGTGCGCACTCAGTTCACGGAAGACTTCAAGGAGCTGGACGACCTCCGCGACCCGGCGGACATGCTGAACACGACCGGCGGCGGCGGCAAGGTCCGGCTGCTTTCGGACGCTGAGTACAAGAAGTTGAACGACCGCTTCGGCAACGTCTTCACCGCCGCCATGGGCGCAGACGCGCTGCTGACGATCCTCAACCGCGTCGACATGGAGAAGATGCGGCTGAAGCTGCAGCTCGAAATGCAATCGACCAGCGGCCAGAAGCGCAAGCAGGCGACAAAGCGCCTGCGCGTCGTCGAGGCGCTGCGCAAGTCGGGCAACAAGGCGCACTGGATGGTGCTGACGGCGCTGCCGGTGCTACCGCCGGACCTGCGCCCGATGGTGCAGCTCGATGGCGGCCGCTTCGCCACGTCTGACCTGAACGACCTCTACCGCCGCGTGATCAACCGCAACAACCGCCTCAAGCGGCTGCTGGAGTTGGGCGCGCCGGAGATCATCATCCGCAACGAGAAGCGCATGCTGCAGGAGGCCGTCGACTCTCTGATCGACAACGGCCGCCGCGGCCGCGCCGTCTCGGGCACAGGCAACCACAAGCTGAAGAGCCTGAGCGACATGCTCAAGGGCAAGCAGGGGCGCTTCCGCCAGAACCTGCTCGGCAAGCGCGTCGACTACTCCGGCCGTTCGGTCATTGTGGTCGGCCCGGAGCTCAAGCTGCACCAGTGCGGTTTGCCCAAGCGCATGGCGCTGGAGCTGTTCAAGCCCTTCGTCATGCACGCCCTCGTCGACCGAGGGCTGGCGCACAACATCAAGAGCGCCAAGCGCATCGTCGAGCGGGCGCGCCCCGAGGTCTGGGACGTGCTCGATGACGTGATCAAGACG
>DATDPC010000094.1:0-3691 GCA_035292965.1 Dehalococcoidia bacterium
ACGTCGGCGCAGATAGTCGCAGGGCTATCTGCCGATTTCGCAAAGGAGTCCCTAGGCCCCAATACGTTCGGGGACTCGTTTGAGGAAAGCGGCCTTAGCGGAACAACCGCCCAGCGCCAGCGCCTGGTCGGCGATGTGCGAGCCGATCAGGCCGGCGCCGCCGCTGATGAAGATGCGGGCGCCGCTCAGGCTAGAAATCGAGCTTCTCCACGCGACCTCCCGCGGCCAGCGACCGCTGCGTCGCCTCCAGCATCGCGACGACGCGGGCGCCGGCGGCGCCGTCCGTGATCGGCGTGGCGCCGGTCGCGACGCACTCGGCGAAGTGCTGCGCCGCGATCTGCAGCGCCTCCACCTGGTCGAGCTTCGGGGCGCTCATGTCGCCGGTGCGGTACTCGACCTGGAGGCGCTCGCGGTCCTTGCTCGAACCGCTGACCTCGATGCCGCGGTCGTAGATCTTCAGCTTCTCGCTCGGCGCCGTGTCGTCGAAGACGATCATCCGCTTCGTGCCGCAGACGGTGGCGAGGCGGATCTTCACCGGCGCCAGCCAGCTGACGTGGAAGTGGGCGATGAAGTCGCCCTCGAAGTGCAGCGTTACGTAGGCGAGGCCTTCGCGGCCGCTATCGGCGATCTGAGAGGCGGCGACGGCCGAAACGCCGGACGGCCGGTATGGCAGCAGGTAATCGATGATCGAGAAGTCGTGCACGCCGAGGTCCCAGATCACGTTGACGTCGTGCTGGTACATGCCGAGGTTGACGCGGATCGAGTCGTAGTAAAGCAGGTCGCCGAGCTCGCCGGAGACGATGCTCTGGCGCATGCGCTGGACGGCGGGCGTGTAGACGAAGGTGTGGTCGACGAGGAGGACGCGTCCGAGCTTCGTCGCCAGCTCGGTCAGCTCCCGCGCCTCGGCGAAGCTCATGCTCAGCGGCTTCTCCACCCAGACGTGCTTACCGGCGTTGAGCGCTTCTCTGGCGATGGCGTAGTGGGTCGCGGCGGGCGTGGCGATGCAGACGGCATCGACGTCCGGGTCGTGGACGACGTCCCGCCAGTCGCTGCCGAGGCCGATCGTCGGGTAGCGCTTGCCGATCGCGTCGAGGCGCTCCGGCTCGAGGTCGCAGACGCGCGTGACCGTGGAGCCGGGAGCATCGAAGAAGTTGCGAACGAGGTTGGGACCCCAGTAGCCGCAGCCGATGACGGCGACTCTGAGCGGTCGCGCGCCGAATACGCCCGCGCGCGATGCAGAAGCGCCGATGAGTTCGGTCGCCAAACAGCCCTCCTCAGTCCCCCACAGGCTTCTTGGCAATAGTAGCATCGGGCGTTTGCGCCCCATCCGAGGCGCGTCCGGGCTCTTGCTGCGCTAAAATCAGGCTTGGCTCGCGGTAAGACCCGATTCGGATTCAGGAGACGTCGCCCGATGCTCAGCGCCGAAGAGAACAAGCTTCTGACGGAAGTAGGCCCCGGTACGCTGCTGGGCGAGCTGATGCGCCAGTACTGGATCCCGGCGCTCAAATCGGACGAGGTCGGCGAGGCGGACTCGCCGCCGGTGCGTCTGAAGCTCCTGGGCGAGGAGCTGATCGGCTTCAGGCTGACTTCGGGCAAAGTCGGCATCATCCAGAACGCCTGCCCGCACCGCGGCGCGTCGTTGTTCTTCGGCCGCAACGAAGAAGAGGGCCTGCGCTGCGTCTACCACGGCTGGAAGTTCGACGAGACCGGTTCGTGCGTCGACATGCCGTCTGAGCCTGCCGAATCGAACTTCAAGAGCAAGGTGCGCGCCCGTACTTACCCGACGCAGGAGCGCAACGGCCTGATCTGGGCCTACATGGGCCCGCGGGAGGTGCCGCCGCCGCTGCCCGACCTCGAATCGAACCTCGAGCCTGGTGGCCGCGTCGAGAAGTTCCTGCGCGATTGCAGTTGGCTCCAGTCCTTCGAAGGCGACCTGGACACGACACACATCGGCTTCCTGCACTTCGGCGCCTACAAGGCGGAGGACGTTGAGCCCGGCTCGATGGACTACTACACGCTGAAGCGCCGCGACCCGAAGATGGTCGTCGTCGATACTGAGTTCGGCTACACCTACGGCAACTACCGTCCGGCGGAGGCAGACACCACCTACTGGCGCATCGCCCAGTACCTCTACCCCTTCTACGCGATGCCACCCACGGGCATCCTCGGCGAGCGCGTCGGCGTCATCGCCATCGTCCCGGTGGACGACACGCACTCGATGCGCTGGCAGATCTTCCGCAGCGCCGCCAACCGGCGCCCCTTCGGCAAGATCGGCCCGGCGTACCAGCCGCACCCGGAGGCCGGCTACCTGCCCGACCAGGGCGGCTTCCTCGGCAGGTACCGACTCAAGCAGAACGCTGAGAACGACTACATGATCGACCGCGAGCTGCAGAGCAAGGGCAAGAGCTTCACCGGCATCATGGGCATCGGCGACCAGGACCACGCGATGGTCGAGAGCATGGGCGGCGTCGTCGACCGCACGCGCGAGCACCTCGCCACGTCAGACCTCGGCGTCATCCGCCTGCGACGCATCCTGCTCAAGTCGGCGCGCGATCTGCGCGACCACGGCGTCGTACCCACCGGCGTCGACACGCCAGAGGTCTACAAGGTGCGCTCCGGCGGCATCATCCTGCCGAACGGCGTCGACGGCATCGCGATCACGCATGACTTGCAGCGCGTCCGCGCGCCGCGCGAGTCGATCGCGATCGCGCCGATGATCGAAAACCACGGCGTCTAGCGACCAAGTCGCCTGACGCGCTGTCGCCGCTCGAGACGCCCGCGCTATATGCTGAGACGCCGTGCCTGAAACCCGCGTACTCGTAGTCGCCTGGGACGGCGCCGACCACCGCACGGTCGACGCGATGATCGAGCGCGGCCTGCTGCCGAACCTCGCCCGTCTGCGCGAGGAAGGGAGCAGCGGTCCGCTGCGCAGCCTCCCCGGCCTCGGCGACGACGCGAACTGGAGCAGCTTCGCCACGTCGGTCGGGCCCGGTGTCCACGGCCGCTTCCATCATCGACAACCCGTCGCAGGCACGTACCGCACGACCGACTTCGGGCGCGAGCGAATGACGCTGCCGCCGTTCTGGCAGCGCATTTCGCAGGCGGGACGTAGGGTCGCGGCGCTGGACGTGCCGAAATCGCCGATGGGCAACGACCCGCGCCTGCGCGAGCTGGCGAACTGGATGCCCCACGGCGCCGACGCAGGCGGCCTCGTATCCAGCCCGTCGGCACTCGCCCGCGACATCGCGCGCGGGTACGCCACCGGTCCGTTCAACTGCCACCGCGTCATCGGGCCAGACGAAGTCGCGGACTACGCCGCTTCCGTGATGAAGCGCCTGCGCCTGCGCGAGAAGCTGGCGCTCGAGTGGCTAAACGCCGGCTCGTGGGAGCTGTTCCTCGTCGCCTTCGCCGAGAGCCACTGCATCGGCCACCACTGCTGGCACGTCCACGACGAGACGCACCCCCAGCACGACGCTGCCCAGCGCGACGCCATCGGCGACCCGATCGCTGACGTGTACGCGGCGCAGGACGATGTCCTCGGCCGGCTGATGCGGGCGGCGGGGGCGGATGCCGGCGTCCTCGTCTTCTCGCCGCTGGGCATGGGGCCGAACTACAGCGGCAACCGCTACATCGACCAGGTGCTGCGCCGGATCGAAGGCGTCGAGGAGCCTGCGCCGCCACGATCGCGCCG
>DATDPC010000095.1:0-19200 GCA_035292965.1 Dehalococcoidia bacterium
CTACGGCGGCCAGACCGGCAACCGAACCCAGGCGAGCGACGTCGCGACCCGCCTCGCCGAGCGCGGTTACCTCGGCATCGGCTGCTGGTTCCGCATCGGCCCGGACGGCCCCTGGCCGATGCCGCTGGAAGACACGAAGACGGCGATCCGCTGGGCGCGCGCCAACGCCGCAAAGCTTGGCATCGACCCGGAGAAGATCGTCCTCGGCGGCTACTCTTACGGCGCGCAGGTGGCGCTTGTCGCCGCCGGCACGGCGAACGACCCGGAGCTCGAGGGCGCAGGCGGCCACGCCGGCGTCAGCAGCGCCGTCGCCGCCTGCATGGTCTATTACATGGCGACGCCCCGGCCGGAGAACTTCGGTGGCGGCGTCAGCTTCGACGGCCTCCGCTACCTCTCGCCGAGCTTCCCGCCGACGATCCTGATTCACTCGACGATCGACGCGCTGACGCCGTTCTACAACAGCGTCAACTTCTTCCAGGCGCTGCGAGAGAAGGGCGTCCCGGCGGAGCTGCACCTCTTCGAGGGCCTTTCGCACGTCTTCGACCGCCACCCGGAGTTCGCCGCCGCCTGCGCCGAGCTCGACGACCTCTTCCTCGACCGCCACGTCGCCGACCCGCGCGAGTACCCGGCGTTTATCGCCGGACGCCGCGCGCCGATCAACACGCCGGCGGCAGAAGCGCCGCGCTAGCCGTCAGTCGGCGGCTGCTGGCGCTGCTGCGGGCAGTGCGGGAAGGGTCGCTACGCTGGGGACGCCACGGAGCTGCCGAAGTATGTCCCTGTTAGTCTCGATTATCCCAGCCTCAACGTAGTTGAGACCAAGGGCCTTGCAGGCGTTCATTACGTACGGCCTGAGCAAGTGCAGCTTGTTCCGCGGACAGTTGGGGAAGAGGTGATGTTCGACCTGGCGGTTGAGCCCGACGAGAAGGATGTCGGTTAGCAGACCACCCCTTACGTTTCGGGAGGTCATGACCTGCCTCTCGATGAAGGACATAGTCGAATTGCTCGATATGATCGCCATTCCTTTATGGTTCGGGGCAAAGCAGTTGGCGAGGTAGATGCCCGACGTAATGTGCACGATCGAGAGAACGAAGAGTGCCTTCGCCGGCGAGAAGAGGGCGAAGGGCAAGACAAAGAGGAAGACCACGGCCGGTAGGTAAATGGCGAAGCGCGACAGGTCGTTCCGGGAGCGCCGGTGACGGAAGTAGCTGAGGCTGCCCAGCCTGTTTGAGAAGCTCGCGAGCGCGCCCAGCGGGAAATAGTAGTAAGCCTGGTAGGGCATCAGGGCGCGCTGGAGAGGACTCTTGCGTGCGTACAGCCTCGCGCTCGTGGCAATTAGCGGTATCTCGAGATCGGGGTCCTTGCCCTCCTGGTTCGGAAAGGCGTGGTGAATGTTGTGCCGCGTGCGCCAGTTGTCGAACACCATCCCGATCAGGCCGCAGCAGACTGCGCCGAGGATTTCGTTCGACCTGACCGATGAGAAGACCGCCCTGTGCCCGCTGTCGTGCATTACGCCCGCCAGCTGCACGGTGAAGAAGGTAAAGCCCAGACACGCCAGGACCAGCAAAGGATAGCTATCGAGTGCGAAGATCGCCCAGGCACTCAGCAGATAGCCCGTAATCGCCACGAGAATCAGTGGAATGTAGAAGGAGTAGGACTTGCTGAGTATGCCTGCGGCACGAACCTCAGACTTGAGCTTGGCGTAGATTCGCGCTCCGTCGAGGACCGACGGTTGTCCTACGCCCTGCAACAGATACTCATCGAGTAGACTCTAACCCCTACGGCTCCTGGCGACAAATCTTTCGATTCATCACTGGTACCCCGTCTAGAAGATTCAAAGGCTGCGATTACTCGGAGATTGGCCTAGGCCAACAGATCGCCACCAGATTTGCCGACTTTGCACAGCGGAGTGATACAGGACACCTAGAATCGAGACTTGAAGTAGATGACCAGGTCGCTGCTTATCGCCGCTCTTGCGCTAATCATCGGCGCCTCATTCGGCCTCCCCAGCGGTCACGCCCAGACACCCCCACCCAAAAGCGACAAGGTCAGTCAGGCCCTCGAGGTAAAGCTCGCGGCCGCTAAGCCGAACGACCGTTTCGACGTCCTCGTGACCTTCAGCGGCTCCTCTGCCCGCACTCGAGCGAAGGCCGCCGCCCAAACCCAGCGCGCGCAACGCGAGTTCAAGCTCATCTCCGGGTTCCAGGCGACTCTCACCACCGCCCAGATCCGCGCTCTCTCCGGCGAAGCCGGCCTCCATCGCATCGAGGAGAACGCTAAAATCGAGCTCACGCTCGATTCGGCGCAAGCCAGCTTCGGCACTGCCGCTGCCCGCCAGACCTTCGCCGTCGATGGCTCCGGCGTCGGCATCTGCATCGTCGATACCGGCGTCGACGCCGGTCACGAACAGTTCGACGATGCCGGCAAGATCGCCAGCTGGATCGACTTGGTCAACAACGCTCCCGCTCCCTACGACGACCAGGGGCACGGCTCGCACGTCGCCAGCATCGCCGCTGGCTCCGGTACGGGCGGCGCAAACGCTGCCAAGTACAAGGGCGTCGCGCCCGGCGCTTCGATCTATGCGGCCAAGGTCTTCAACGCCGCGGGGCAGACCTCGGAGAGCACCGTAATCGCCGCGATCGAGTGGTGCGTCGACCAGCCCGGCGTGCAGATCATCTCGATGAGCCTCGCCACGACGGACGGCTCCGACGGCCTCGACGCGCTCAGCCTCGCCTCCAACGCCGCCGTAGACGCGGGCAAGATCGTCGTCGCCGGCGCCGGCAACTCCGGAGACGCGCCCGGAACCGTGGGCTCGCCTGCTGCTGCCTCGAAAGTCGTCGCCGTTGGCGCAGTCGCCGACTATTCAGGCGCCGACACCCAGGGCATCTACCTCGCAACCTTTTCGAGCCGCGGTCCGACCCTCGGGTCTTCGCCCCGAATAAAGCCGGACATCGTAACGCCAGGAGTGAACATCACCGCGGCGGCAGTTGGCACCGCTTCCGGCTACACGGCCAAGAGCGGCACCTCCATGGCGACACCATTTGCGTCGGGCGCGATCGCGCTGGCGCTCGATGCCGCCGGCGGAACGCTGACGGATGGGCAGGTGAAAGCGCTGCTGCAATCGACGGCGCTCGACCGCGGCGCCGCCGGCAAGGACAACGAGTACGGCTGGGGCCTCCTCGACGGCTACGCTTTCGTGGGCGAGGCCGCCGGCGCTTCCTACACGCCCCACGCCTTCCCCAAGAGCATCGACATCGAGACCACGGTGCCGGACAACGGCACCTGGGAGATGAGCTTCACCGTCGCCCAGGCAGACCTCGCGAAGCCGATCGCCGCGACGGTGATCACGGAGAGCGGTTCGGCCGTTTGTACGATCTTCCTCTTCGGCACCTGCTACGCCTACGGATGGAACCCTGACCTCAGCGTCGAGCTGCTCGCGCCGAACGGCTCCGTCCTCGGCGCCAGCGACTGCCCTTCGACGTTCGACTGCGGCCCCTACGCGCGCCAGGAAACCGTGCACGTGATGCCGACAGTCGCCGGGACCTACCGCCTCGTCGTCCACGCCGATCCCGATGGCGGTGACTTCAGCGTCTCCCTCTCGAACGGCACGCTCGTCGGCACAGACGTGTTCGTGCCGCCACCGCTCGCCGGCCACTGGGCACTGAACGAGCTCGCCGGCGTCACGGCCGCCGACAGCTCCGGCCTCGGCTACCATGGCACCCTCGTAAACGGCCCCGCGTGGCGTGCCGGCAGAGTCGATGGCGCGCTCCGCTTCGACGGCGCCGACGACCGGGTGGACCTCCCGAGCCAGTCGATCGACAGGCTTGGCAACCTGTCCCTTGCCTTCTGGCTCCAAACCACCTCAACTTCGCCGCTACGCAGCATCGTCAGCGCCGCGAATGCCACCAACGACAACGAGTTCAGCGTCTTCGTGATCAACGGCACGACCGTGCGCCTCCACACCGGTGAGACGGCCGGCTCCTACGTCGAATGGTCTGTACCCTCGCTCCCGAACGGCGCCTGGCACCACATCGCCATCGTCCGCGACGCCTCCGCCGACAAGGCAACCCTGTACTTCGACGGCGCCGCTGTGGCAACGCGAAACACGACGCTCAGCGCCCTCGAGGTAGACGCCAACGGCTTTGTTCTCGGGCAGGAACAGGACACGGTTGGCGCCAACTTCGACCCGAACCAGGCCTTTGCCGGCTCGCTTGACGACGTCTACGTGTTTGGCCGCCTGCTGACGGCCGCGGAAATCGGCAACCTCGCCGCCGTGCCACTCGACGCGTCGCCACCGACCGCTCCGTCCGGCCTGTCCGCGTCCGCATCGGCCGGCCAAGCCTCCCTCTCCTGGACAGGCGCCGCCGACCCGCAAACCGGCATCGCGTCTTACCGCATCTATCGCGATACACAACCCGGGACGGTCAAGGCTCTACTCGCTGAGATCCCCGCCACGTCGACGGCCTACCTCGATGCGGTGAACCCCGGCGTGGACTACTTCTACGACGTCGCCGCCGTCAACGGCCACGGAATCGAGGGGCCGCGCTCGAACGAGGCTGCCATAACCAGCGCTTCAACCCTGTTGGGCCAGTGGCCGCTCGACGACGGCGCAGGCACGGTCGCGTCGGATTCTTCCACCTACAACAACGACGGTACCCTGGTGAACGGTCCCGTCTGGAGCACCGGACGCGTCGGCGGGGCTCTCAGCTTCGATGCCAATAACGACCGCGTCGACCTACCGGCTCAGGCGATAAACGGTCTCTCGGACCTCTCACTCGCCTTGTGGCTGAAGACGACACAGACCTCGCCGCTGCGCAGCATCGTCAGCGCCGCAAATGCCACCAACGACAACGAGTTCAGCGTCTTCGTCATCAACGGCACGACCCTGCGCCTCCACACCGGTGAGACCGCCGGCTCCTACGTCGAGTGGGCCGTGCCCTCGCTCTCGAACGGCGTCTGGCACCACATCGCCATCGTCCGCAGCGCGTCGGCAGATCAGGCAACCCTGTACGTCGACGGAGTGTCGCAGGGGGTGCGCAACACGCCGCTGAGCATCCTCCTGGTCAGCGCCGGCGGCTTCGTGCTCGGCCAGGATCAGGACACGGTTGGCGCCAACTTCGACCCGAACCAGGCCTTCGGTGGGTCCCTCGACGAGGTCTACCTCTACGGCCGTCTGCTGACGCCCGCGGAGATTGGCGAGATCGCGGGTGTGCCCGACGAGTCGCCGCCCTCGGCGCCATCGAACCTCGTCGCCACCGTCTCGATAAGCAACGTCTCGCTCACCTGGGCAGCCGCGGCCGACCCCGAGACGGGCATTACGTCATACCGCATCTACCGCGATACGCAGCCTGGGACCGCCAAGACGCTGCTTGCCGAGGTCCCCGGCAACACGACGGCGTACGTCGATAACACGAGCCCGGAGACGGACTTCTTCTACGACGTCGCCGCCGTCAACGGCGATGGCACGGAAGGACCGCGCTCCAACGAAGCGAAGGCCGAACCCCTGGTTGCGCCAATCGCCCACTGGAAGTTCGACGACGGCTCCGGGACGCTCGCCGCTGACTCTTCGGGCAATGGCTTCAACGCAGCGCTGGTCAACGGTCCGACATGGACTACGGGCCGCTTCGGCGGTGCACTCAACTTCGATGGCAACAACGACCGCGTCAACCTCCCGTACCAGGCGCTCGACGGGCGCTCGAACGCCACCGTCTCGTTGTGGGTGCGAACCACGAAGGGAACGACCCAGAGCTTCTTCAGCGGCGCCAATTCAGGCAACGACAACGAGTTCCTGCTTTACCAGCAGTCGCGCACGCAGGTCAATTTCAGCACCGGAGAGTCGGCCAACTCTTACGTTTGGTGGTCCGTCACCAACCTGGCGAACAACGCCTGGCGCCACGTCGTCATCGTCCGGGACGCCTCCGCGGACAAGGTGACCCTGTACGTGGACGGCGTGTCAGTCAGCACGCAGGACACGCCTGTCTCCAGCCTGACGATCGCCAGCGGCGGCCTCGTCCTCGGCCAGGAGCAGGACAGCGTCGGTGGTGGCTTCTCAGCGAGTCAGGCGTTCAGGGGTCAGATGGACGACGTCCGGATCTACGATCGCGTCCTTAGCCAGCAGCAGATCGCAGCGCTCTTCGCCGGCAACTAGACGCAGCCCGGACGACTTGAAGCGTCCGTTACCCAAAATGGCGAAAGCCGGCGTCCTTCATCGTGAGCGGCTCGCCGCCTCGGAACGACGCAGCCTCGACGACCTCACCGACATACACGGTCGAGTCGCCGGCCGGAACGGAACCGCGGACTTCGCAGGCGACGTAGCCTAACGCATCTTCGAGGACGGGGCAGCCGTTCGCGGCGAAGCGATGACCCACGCCCTCGAGCTTCTTGGGCGACTGGCCGGATGAGCGTCCGAGGTCAGCGGCGATCTGACGCTGCCCAACCGCGAGCACGCTGACGGCGAAGCGGCCGCTCGCGTCGATCAGACGCTTTGATCGCGTGTCATTCTCAACCGAGACGGCGACCATCGGTGGGTCGAACGAGACCTGGGTCAGCCAGTTGGCCGTGAAGACGTTCGCGTCCTGTCCGTCGCTCACGCCGACGACAAACATGCCGTAGGTGAACAGCCGCAGCACGGCCTTCTTCGCCGCCGCGTCTAGCTCTGGCAGTTCGGGGCTCCTACTTGACCAGCAAGCGTTCGACGGCCTCAGGTACGAGCTCGTGCAGACCCTGACCGCCACCGCGTACGTATTCGATTATCTGGCGCCGCATGTCCGGCACCCAGTACTTGCGCAGGTGGTCGGTCACTCCGGCAACGGCCTCGTCGTGCGGGTAGGACGCGAAGAACAGGGCGATCTGATTCGCCTTGTGCACCATCTTCTCGTTATCGAAGCCTTCAGGCATACGTCTTAGCCGCGTACCGCCGTGTCCTTGAGCTCGGGCTCCTCGTCGATGACGATCGTCGCTTCGCGCTTGTCCTCGTAGGACTCCTGCCAGTCAGAGCGATGCGTCACGCGGCGCACCTGGACCGCCGTCACTTTGTACTCCGGGCAGTCCGTTGCCCAGTCCGCGAACTCGGTCGTGACAACGTTGACGGCCTGGCCTGGGAAGTGAAACGTCGTGTAGACGACGCCCGGCTGCATCCGCTCCGAAGCCTTCGCGTGCAGCGACGTCTCGCCGGCGCGGCTCGTGAGTGCGACGAGGTCGCCGTCGCTGATGCCGCGGGTCTCGGCGTCCCAGGGATGAATCTCCAGCACGTCTTCGTCGAACCACTCGACATTGGCGGTGCGACGCGTCTGCGCGCCGACGTTGTACTGCGAGAGGATGCGGCCCGTGGTCAGCAGCAGCGGGAAGCGGTCCGTAGCCTTCTCGTCGGTCGCAACGTACTCCGTGATCATGAAAAGGCCCTTGCCGCGCACGAAGGCGTTCTCGTGCATCACGGGCGTGCCTTCCGGTGCGTTGTCGTTGCAGGGCCACTGCACGCTGCCAAGCTCGTCCAGCTTCTCGTAGCTGACTCCGGCGAAGGTCGGCGTCAGGCGGGCGATCTCAGCCATGATCTCAGACGGGTGGCTGTAGTTCATCTCGTAGCCCATCGCCTTCGAGAGCGCGACCGTGACCTCCCAGTCGGCCAGCCCGGCCTTTGGCGGCATCACCTTGCGCACGCGGCCGATGCGGCGTTCCGCGTTTGTGAACGTGCCGTCCTTCTCGAGGAAGGAGGAGCCGGGCAGGAAGACGTGCGCGTAGCTCGCCGTCTCGTTCAGGAAGAGGTCCTGGACGATGATGCACTCCATCGCGCCGAGGCCGGCGGTCACGTGCTTCGTGTTTGGGTCGGACTGCACCAGGTCTTCTCCCTGGATGTAGAGGCCCTTGAAGGTTCCGTCGATCGCCGCGTCGAACATGTTCGGGATGCGCAGGCCGGGCTCGCCCTGGAGACCGACGTTCCACGCCTCTTCGAAGACGGCGCGGACGCCGTCGTCCGAGACGTGGCGATAGCCGGAGAACTCGTGCGGGAAGGAGCCCATGTCGCAGGAGCCCTGGACGTTGTTCTGGCCGCGCAGCGGGTTGACGCCGACGCCTTCCTTGCCGATGTTGCCCGTCGCCATCGCCAGGTTCGCCATGCCCATGACCATCGTCGAGCCCTGGCTGTGCTCCGTGACGCCGAGGCCGTAGTAGATCGCCCCGTTGCCGCCGGTTGCGTAGAGGCGAGCAGCGGCGCGAACGTCGGCCGCGGGCACGCCGGTCTTCGCCTCAACCGCCTCAGGCGAGTTGCGCTCCTCGGCGATGAACTCAGCCCAGCGCTGGAAGGCAGGCATGTCGCAGCGCTCGCGCACGTACGCTTCGTCGATCAGGCCCTCGGTGACGACAACGTGGGCCAGCGCGTTGATCACGGCCACGTTCGTGCCCGGAAGCAACGGCAGGTGGTAGTCCGCCTCGATGTGCGGCTGGCGCACGAGGTCGATGCGCCGCGGGTCGATCACGATCAGGCGCGCGCCGGAGCGCAAGCGGCGTTTCATCTGCGAAGCGAACACCGGGTGCGCATCCGTCGGGTTAGCGCCAATGACGACGATGACGTCCGCCTGGTCGACGGAGTCAAAGTCCTGCGTGCCGGCCGACGTGCCGAAGGTCGTCTTCAGACCGTAGCCGGTCGGCGAATGGCAGACGCGGGCGCAGGTGTCGACGTTGTTGTTGCCGAAGCCGGCGCGCACCAGCTTCTGGACGAGGAACGTCTCCTCGTTCGTACAGCGCGAAGACGTGATCCCGCCGATCGAGTCGGGGCCGTACTTCGCCTGAATGCGCTTGAACTCGCTGACGGCGTAGCTTATCGCCTCTTCCCAGCTGACTTCGCGCCACGGGTCGGTGATCTTCTCCCGGATCATCGGGTTGAGGATGCGGTCCTTGTGGGTCGTGTAGCCCCAGGCAAAGCGGCCCTTGACGCAGGAGTGGCCGTGGTTCGCCTTGCCGTCCTTGAACGGCACCATGCGCACGACCTCGTTGCCCTGCATCTCCGCCTTGAACGTGCAACCGACGCCGCAGTAGGCGCAGGTGGTGATCACGCTGTGCTCCGGCTGCCCCATCTCGATAACCGACTTCTCGGTCAGCGTCGCCGTCGGGCAGGCCTGGACGCAGGCGCCGCACGAGACGCACTCCGACTCCATGAACAGCATGTCGCCGGGGGAGATCTTCGAGGCGAAGCCGCGGCCCTTAACCGTCAACGCGAAGGTGCCCTGCGTCTCTTCGCAGGCGCGGACGCAGCGCGAGCAGACGATGCACTTCGAAGGATCGAAGCTGAAGTAGGGGTTGGATTCGTCTTTCTCTTCGTGCAGGTGGTTGGCGCCTTCGTAGCCGTAGCGCACCTCGCGCAAACCGACGGCGCCGGCCATGTCCTGCAGCTCGCAGTCGCCGTTCGCCGGGCAGGTGAGGCAGTCCAGCGGATGGTCGGAGATGTAAAGCTCCATTACGTTGCGGCGCAGCTTCGAGAGCTTGCTGTTCTGGGTCGTCACCTTCATACCGGCCTCGACCGGCGTCGTGCACGAGGCGGGAGTGCCCTTGCGCCCGTCGATCTCGACCAGGCAGAGGCGGCAGGAGCCGAACGGCTCCAGGCTGTCGGTCGAGCAGAGCTTTGGCACCGCCACGCCGAGGTCCATCGCCGCGCGCATCACCGACGTTCCCGCCGGCACGCTGACCGCTTTGCCATCGATCTCCAGCGTCACCGTCTCGAGCGATTCGCGATGGGGTGTGCCGTAATCCGTTTCTTTGATCAGTACCATGACCTAACCTCGTGTCCTCTAAGTAGCCGTCGCTACGGCGACTGGCTTGTCGAAATCATCCGGGAAGAACTTGATCGCGCTCAGCACCGGCAGCGGCGTCAGGCCGCCGAGGGCGCATAGCGAACCGTCTATCATCGTCTCGCAGAGGTCGTCCAGCAGCTCGAAATTCGCCTGCCGGTCCTTCCCCGCAATTATCCTATCGATCACCTCGACGCCGCGCGTTGAGCCGAGGCGGCAGGGCGTGCACTTGCCGCAGCTCTCGATGGCGCAAAACTCCATCGCGAAACGCGCCTGCTTCGCCAGATCGACAGTGTCGTCGAAGACGACGATGCCGCCGTGCCCGAGAAGTCCCTTCTCAGCCGCGATCGCCTCGTAGTCGAGCGGCAGGTCGAGCATCGATTCGGGGAAGTAGGCCCCCAACGGACCGCCGACCTGCACCGCGCGGAGCGGCCGCCCCGTCGCCGTGCCGCCGCCGTAATCGTCGATGATCTCTCGCAAAGTCAGACCAAACGCCTTCTCAACGAGGCCGCCGCGCTTGATGTTCCCCGCCAGCTGGAACGGCATCGTCCCGCGTGAGCGTCCCATGCCGTAATCGGCGTAGAACTTCGCGCCTCTATCGAGAATAATCGGCACGCTGGCGAATGAGAGCACGTTGTTCATCACGGTCGGCTTGCCGAAGAGGCCGCTGATCGCCGGCAACGGCGGCTTGGCGCGGATAACGCCCTTCTTGCCCTCGAGACTCTCGAGCAGCGACGTCTCCTCACCGCAGATGTAAGCGCCGGCGCCGAGACGCGCCTCGATATCGAAGGCGATACCGCTGCCGGCAACGCTGCTGCCGAGATAGCCTGCCCCGCGCGCCAACTCGATGGCGCGACTGAAGCTGCGGAAGGCGTGGGGATACTCGGAGCGGATATAGACAAAGCCCTTGTCGGCGCCGACCGCAAGCGCGGCGATGGTCATACCTTCTATGAGGAGGAAAGGATCGCCCTCCATCAGCATGCGGTCGGCGTAGGTGCCGCTGTCGCCTTCGTCCGCGTTGCAGACGATGTACTTCTGACCCGGCGGCTGGTTCAGCACCGTGCGCCACTTGATCCCGGTCGGAAAGCCCGCGCCACCACGGCCGCGCAGGCCGGAGGCGGCCACCTCTTCGACAATCTCTGCCGGCTGCATCGCAAGCGCCTTCGTCAGTCCCTTGAAGCCGCCCTGCGTTCGGTAATCTTCTATGTCGAGCGGGTCCGTGACGCCGCAGCGCGCGAAGACGAGCCGTTCCTGGCTCTTCAGGTACGGAATTTCCTCGGTCGGGCCCAGGCTCAGCGCGTGCGTCTTGCCCTCGAGGAAGCCCGCATCGAACAACGACGCGACTTCGGCGTCGCTGACAGGCCCGTAGGCGATGCGGCCGGCGGGCGTCTCGACCTCGACCAGCGGCTCCAGCCAGAAGAGGCCTCGCGAGCCGTTGCGCACCAGCGTCACGTCCGCGCCGCGCGCCTTCGCCTCGCGCTCGATCGCCGCCGCAACCTCATCCGCTCCCACGGAGAGCGCCGCGGCGTCGCAGGGGACGAACACCCTGGTCACGCGCGCGCCTCCGCAAGCAGCTCGTGGATGCGCCGCGGTGAGACACGGCCGTGCAGCCGGTCATCGAGCATCACCGCCGGCGATAGGGCGCAGTTGCCGAGACAGTAGACAGCCTCGAAGCTGACGGCGCCATCGCTCGTCGTCTCACCGGCCGCGATGCCGAGGTTCTGCGACACGTGGCGCACCAGCGCCTCCGAACCCATCGATTGACACGCCTCCGCCCGGCAGACCTTCAAGATGTGGCGACCCGGCGGCTCGTGTCTGAAGTCGTGATAAAAGTGCGCGACGCCCACGACCTCTGCGCGCGACAGGTTCAGCGCTTCGGCGATCAGCGGTATCGCCGCGTCGTCGATGTAGCCGAACTCGGCTTGCAGCGCGTGCAAGATCGGCAGGGCGGCGCCGTCCAGGTGCTTCAGCTCGTCGATGCGCTGCTGCGCGCGAATCTCGCTCCACGCCTGCGCGGTCACGGCTGCTCCTCCTCGGCGAAGCAGCGCTCGAACTCGCGCTGGGCGTAATCGCCGACGGCGACGCGGAAGCGGCTGTACTGGTCGACCAGCCTCTGCGCCGTGTCGGTCAGGCGCGACGAACCGCCACCGCTCCCGCCGACCGTCGATTCCAGCAGCTTCTGCCCAAGCTTCGCCTCGACCGCCTTGATCTTGCCCCAGGCGCAGCGGTACGAGAGCCCCAGCGCCGCCGCCCCGTCCGTCAGCGTGCCGTACTGGGAGATTGCCTCCAACAGGCGAATCTCCGGGTCGCCGTAGACCGTGCGCCGGCCTTCGAGCACAGAGACGCGGAGGTCCGGTTCCATACTCATCTGATTCGCTCCGGCGCCGTGTACACGTTGAGCCCGTCCGCCCGCACGAAGCCGGCCAGCGTGATGTTGAACGCTTCCGCCAGCTGCACCGCCAGGCTCGAAGGGGCGCCCACGGCGGCGACGACCGGGATTCGCGCCACGAGCGCCTTTTGCAGCAGCTCGAAGCTGGCGCGGCCGCTGAGCAGCAGCAAACGGTCGCCGAGTGGCGTCTTGCCGGCCAGAAACTGCTCGCCGATCAGCTTGTCGACGGCGTTGTGGCGGCCGACGTCTTCGTGAAGGCTCAGCAGGTTGCCCTCGCGATCGAAGAGACCGGCGGCGTGCAAACCACCCGTCCGCTCGAACACAGGCTGCGCCTCGCGCAGCTTCTGCGGCAGCGATTCGATAACCGCGGCATCCACCGTCAGGCCGAAGGGCACTGCCTCGCAGCCCTGCACCTCCAGCGACTCGAGCGCCGCCTTGCCACAAACGCCGCAACTAGAGGTCGTATAGAAGTTGCGCTCGAGGCGCGAGGCGTCGAATTGCAGACCGGGACGCAACGTTACTGTGACGATGTTGAACGCCTGATCCTCGTCTTCGTCGGTGCAATAGGCGATGTCGGCGACGTCCTCGCGCGACTTGAGGATGCCCTCCCCGTGCAAGAAGCCGGCGGCGAGCTCGAAGTCGGCGCCCGGCGTCCGCATCGTAACGGCGATCGGCTTCTGGACGGTGCGGCCCGCCTCTTGCCAGACCAAGCGCGTCTCAAGCGGCTCCTCGGCGGCGAGAACGTCGTCCTCCACGGACCAAGCGCCGTCTCTCAGGCGCTTCACCGAATGTCCTGTCTGGCTTGGAGGTCTGACGAGCATGCGATACCGCCGATGCCTAGCGTTATGCCAGCACTAGCATATCGTAGCGGGAATCTAGTTCTGGCCGCAATCTGCGGTCGGTGAGTGAGGCGCTCATGTGCCCCTCAGCTCTTATGTCATTTGTTCCTGCTGGTATGCACGTGGCGCGCGAACTCTGAGGCGTACGCCAAGCCGAGTTCGGAGCCGTGCTCGCGCAGCCAGCCAACGACGCTCTGCACGCCCCGTGGCGGCTCGTGCGAGACGAGCAGCTCGGTCATCAGGCCGTCCAGCTCCTCCCGTGAGAGGATGACTTCCCCGACCAGCCGGCCGACGGCGCGAAGGAGCACGAGCGACAGCGGGGGCGGCACGTGCACGATCCTGAGCCTTTGGCCGATCGCGCGGGCGATTTCACGCACGAACGCCTCGAAGGTCATGACCTCGGGGCCGGCCGCATCGATGGTCATGTTGTCGGTGGCGAGCGCGGCCTGGGCGATGATCTCGCCGACGTCGTCGAGGGTCACCGGCTGCACGCGGTATCGACCCGAGCCCGGCATCGCGAACAACGGGAAGTGACGCAGAAACCAGGCGATGTTGTTCACGAGGATGTCGTGTGCGCCCACGACAAGCGTAGGCCTGACGATGGCGTGTGAAACGCCCAGCCCGCGCAAGAGCGCCTCAACCTCGGCCTTACCGCGATAGTAGCCAAGCGGCGAATCGATGGAGGGATTGCTCACGCTGACGTGTACGACGCGGCCGACGCCGGCCTCGCGCGCGGCACGGAAGAGGACGCCCGTGTTCTCGACAGCCCGGTCGAAGCCGATGCCGACATAGGGGTACCTCACCCAATAGGTGTTCACGAAGACGTCCGCGCCTCGCATGGCCTCGACGAGGCGACTGGGGTCGTCGAACTGGAGCGGGTATGCCTCCAGGCTGCCGCCGGGATCGTTTATCGCCGCGGTGCGGTTCGTGAGCGTCCTGATCGTGAAACCGCGCGCGAGGAGGCTTCTGGCAATGGCGCTCCCGGTGTAGCTGAGCGCGCCGGTGACGACTGCAATCCTGGTTGTGATCATCGACGCCACTCTCACCGAAGCTAAGCAGCCGGTCAAGCGTCGCGGGGCCTCGGCGGCGTTACCTTCGCCTTACGATCACACGTCGATAAAATCAGATGTACGATTCGTGCTAAAAAGGGCCATCCGGCCCATGCCCTCAAGCTCATCGTCCGATTGACTGACTTGGGAATGACTAACTAAATGACAGCGGGGGATCGATGAAGTTCCACTGGTTCCACTTGATGCCTTACCCTGACCTCCCGGATGACTTCCGTGAGAAGAACCGGAGCGTCTGGGTGGACGTGCCCAGCCGCCTCTTTGACCCGGCGCGCGGCCACGAAGTCTACAACGAGTACCTAGACGAGCTCGAGTACGCGGACCAGATGGGCTTCGACGGAATCTGCGTCAACGAGCACCATCAGAACGCCTACGGCCTCATGCCTTCGCCCAACCTCATGGCTGCCGCCCTCGCCCGCCGCACCAAGAACGCCGCCCTCGTCGTCCTTGGCAACAGCCTCGCCCTCTACAACCCGCCAACCCGTGTCGCAGAGGAGTTCGCGATGCTTGACGTGATCAGCGGCGGTCGTCTCGTCGCCGGCTTCCCCCTCGGCACGGCCATGGACACTAACTACGCCTACGGCCAGGTGCCCGCGAACCTACGTGAAAAGTACTTCGAGGCGCACGACCTGATCATGAAGGCGTGGACAGAGCCGGAGCCCTTCGCCTGGAACGGCAAGTACAACCAGCTACGCTACGTCAACGTCTGGCCGCGGCCGCTGCAGAAGCCCCACCCGCCCATCTGGATACCCGGCGGCAGCAGCATTGAGACCTGGGAATGGTCCGTCCAGCACGACTACCTCTATACCAACCTCAGCTTCGGCGGTTACAAGAGCGCCAAGTCAGTCATGGACGGCTTCTGGCAGACCGTCGACAAGATGGGTGGCGACCCGAACCCCTACCGTGCTGGCTTCCTCCAGTTGGTGACCGTCTCCGAGACAGACGCCCAGGCTGAGGACGACTACGCCGAGGCCGCCACCTACTTCTTCGAGCGTTGCCTCCACGTCTATCGCGGCTTCTCGGACGCGCCCGGCTACCGCACGGTGCGCTCCCTGGAGGCCGGCCTCACCGGCGCGCTACTCGGCCAGCGCTCCGGACGCTCAATCTTCGATGCCGGCGGCGGCTGGAAGAGCTATCTGGAGGAAGGCAACATCATCGCCGGTAGCCCGGAGTCGGTGACGGAGCAGTTGCGCGAAGTGATCAAGGGTCTGCGCATCGGCCACCTCATGCTCCTCATGCAGTTTGGCAACATGCCGCGCGAAACGGTCATGAAGAACACCCGCCTCTTCGCCGAGAAGGTCATGCCCAACCTGCGGGACCTCTGGCCCGATTGGGAGGACCGCTGGTGGATCAAGCCCCTCGACCCCGGACGGCGCGTGGCGCCGGCGACGGTCGGTTAAACAGACCTGAACCTGCACATCTCAGCCGATGGCGACGTAACACCATGACGGCATCGTGTGAGGCCACCCTTCACGAGGGCAGGCGCCGGTCGCTGGGTCTGGGGCGAAGCCCGCTTCCTGAGGGCGGCGGCCGTTACAGCTCTGGCTTGCCCGTCCGAATCGTGTAGGCCTCCTCCACCGGTGCGACGAATATCTTGCCGTCGCCTGTGTAGCCGGTCTGAACCGCCTCTTGGATGATCTCGACGACGCGCTCCGCTGCCTCGTCTTCGACCACGATCATCACCATCGATTTCGCGAGCTCGTCGTAAATCTGGCTGCCAACTTGAATGCCCTGCTGCTTCCCCCTACCCACGACATCCCATTTCGTCAGCGCCGGGAAGTTCGCTTTCGCCAGGGCGGCGGAAACCGCCTGTTCCTTGTCCGGCCGAATGATCGCCTGAACCATCTTCATCTAAGTTCTGTCTCCTCTTTCACGGCAGAGCCGGCACCATGATTACTGCCTCCTCGGCCACTTCTACCTTGCGTACTTTCTTCAGCGTCTCCAGGTTGTTGATCACCAGCGGCATGATCTCGTCCAGGAGAGAGACGGGCACCAGCTCCATCAGCCTTTCGCCAGGCCGCGCATCCGGCCCCGTGCGCCCGCCAACGAAGATGCTGACCGCGTCCACCACCTCGCCATCGATGCGCGCCTTCGCGCCCTGAAAGCCGATGTCCGCCGCCTGGTGGTTGCCGCAACCCGCCGGACAGCCCGACCAGTTCATCGTCAGCGGCTGGCTCGACGAGTATCGCGCCGCCATTCGCTCCGAGAGCTCCCGCCCCAGCGTCTTCGTCTCGATCAGCGCCATGTTGCAGTAGTCGGTCCCGGTACACGAAACGAGGCCCCGCACGAACGGGTGCGCCTCCGGCGAGAGACGGCGCAGCAGCGGTTCGGCCGCGAGCGCCGCGACTTTCTCCTCCGGGATGTCGACGAGGATCAGGTTCTGGTCCGGCGTCAGACGCAGATGTCCGCTGCCGTAAGCGTCGGAGAGGCGCGCGAGCTCCGAGAGATCGTCGCTCGTCAGACGCCCGGCCGGCACTGAGAGGCCGACAGAGCAGAGGCCGGGTTGCTTCTGCAACTGCGCTCCCAGATGGTCGCTCTTGCCCCGCGACCGCACGTCGATCTGCGCCGGTTCCAGTGGCCGGCCCCAGCGCGTTTCCATCTCGGCACGTACCTTCTCGATGCCCCAGTCCTCGATCAAGAACGCTAGCCGGGCTCGGCTGCGCTGCTCCCGTTGACCTTCGTCACGAAAGAGGAGGATGACCTGCGCGGCGAAGGCCGCGGCGTCCGCCGGATCGAGGAACACGTCGAGCGGCTGGGCGACGGTCATGCCGCCGGAGCCCATCTTGCCGCCGACGATTACGTTGAAGCCCGCCACGCCGTCCGAGCGGCGCACTGCTGGCGTCATGCCCAGGTCCTGCGTCTCCGTGTGCGTGCAGTTCTCACGGCAGCCCGTGATCGTCACGTTGAACTTGCGCGGCAGGTTGGTGAACTCGCGGTTGCCGACGAATGTCTGCGTCAGCTCCATCGCAGCCGTGCTGGCGTCGAGCAGCTCGCTCGGCGTCAGGCCTGCCAGCGGGCAAGTGTTGACGTTGCGGACGTTGTCCATTCCCGTCTGCAGGGAAGTGAGGTCAACACCCGCCAGCGCATCGAGGATCTGCGGCACGCTTGCCATCCGGATGGCGCGCAGCTCGATCTGCTGCCGTGTCGTGATGTCGAGGATGCCGTTCCCTTGACTACCCGCAAGCGCGGCCAGCGCTCGCAGCTGCGTCGCCGTCGCCTGGCCGCTCGTGATCCGAACGCGCATCATGAACTCGCCGGGCGTCGGCTTGCGGTAGAACGTGCCGATCCACTTGAGACGCTCGCGCGTTGTCGCGTCCATGCTCTCCCAGCCGCCGTGCTCCTGCGCCAGCGCCTCGATCTCGTCCAGGATGTCGAGGCCGTTCTTCTCGGCCTTCAGCTTCTCGATCGAGTTCGTGCCCTGTTTCATATCGACTCCCTAGAGCAGGTACGGCGCCATCTCGACGCGCGGCAGGGGCCGTGTCGAGGCAGGCGTCGCGGCCGTGCCCCATGACGTGCGCCACTCCTCGCTCGTCGCAGCCAGGACGCGCAGCACGAAGAGGACGGCAAGGCAAAAGAGCGACAGCGCGACGAAACCCAGCGCGAAGGAGCCGCTCATGCCCTTGACGTTGCCCAGGAGGATCGGCAGAAGGAAGCCGCCCAGACCGCCCAGCGCACCGACGATCCCCGTAGCCGCGCCGATCTCCGTCATGAATCGACGCGGCACCAGCTGGAAGACGGAGCCGTTGCCCAACCCAAGGCAGACGAAGGTCGCGCAGGCCAGCGCCATGAGCACCCAGATCGCCGGCAGCATCGCCAGCAGCGCGTATAGTCCGCCGATCAGCACCAGCAGGACCGAGAGCACGGTTACACCGCCAAATCGATCCGCCAGGTAGCCGCCAGCCGGGCGTACGCAGCTGCCGCAAAACGCCACCAGGGCCGTCAGGTAGCCGCCGGTCAGCGGACTCAGGCCGTATTCCGACCGGATAAAAATCGGGAAGAAGCTGGTCATGCCGACGTAGCCGCCAAAGGTAACGCAGTAGAGGAGACAGAGCCCCCAGAGGGCTGGTTGCCGCAGCACGCCACCAAAGTTCGCCGCCGGCGAGGGCGTGCCTTTGACCGGCGCAGGGCCGTCTTTCGCCAGCAGGAGGAAGACGGCCAGCACGATCGCCAACGGCACCATGGCGACGCCCAGCACGTTGTGCCAGCCGATGAGGTTCGCCAATCGCGGCGCCGCCAGGTTGGCGATCACCGTACCGCTGTTGCCGGCGGCCGCGATGCCCATCACGAGCCCCTGGCGCTCCGCCGGGTACCACCGGCTGGCAAGCGGCAGCGCTACCGCGAAGGACGCGCCGGCCGTACCCAGCAACAGACCGATGCCCAGCCAGGCGCCGAGGCTATCGCCTGCCTGCCAGCCGAGGCTAAGGGGCAAGAAGAGAACCAGCAGCATGGCGACGCCGACGCGCTTGGCGCCGAACCGGTCGCTGAGCAGTCCCAGCGGAATGCGCAGCAAAGCGCCGCTGAGGATCGGTACGGCGACGACGAGCCCTTTCTCGCCCGGCGAGAGGGCGAGGCTCTCCGCGATGTAGACGCCGAGAGCGCCGGGCAGCACCCAGAGCATGAAGCTCAGATCGAAGTGGAGGAAAGACGCCACCAGCGTCGGTGCGTGTCCCTGGCGCCCCGCCTCGCCCTTCGCTACCGCCACGTCCATCTAAACGTCCACCAGGCTCTCGCCCAGCGCCGGCCGTGCCACAACCACGTCCGCCCTCACCTGGCCCTCGCTCCCCAGGACGCCGGTGCGGCTCTGACCCAGCAGTCGCTTGATACCCAGCGGGTCCTTGCGAAACCCCCTGATCGATTGCAGCCACTTCACGCTCTTGTAGCCCTGCAGGAACGGCACCCACAGGCGCATCGGCCCGCCGTACTGAGGCGGCAGGGCGCCATCCTCCAGGCCAACCGCCAGCAGCACGCGCGGGTCCAGCGCCATCGAGCGCGGCAACGTCTCGAAGTAGAGGCCGTCCGCTGAATAGAAGCCCCAGTGCGCGTTCTCCGCCGACTGCAGACCGGCGCGCTCGATGACGTCGACGAGGCGCACGCCTTCGACGACCGGCTCTTCCACCCAGTTGAAGATC
>DATDPC010000096.1:0-4277 GCA_035292965.1 Dehalococcoidia bacterium
AGGGCGTTGGGGACGAGGTCGGCGCCGGGCAACGGGCTGTGGGCGTGGAGGGCGCGGCCGCCGCAGCTCAGCATGAAGTCGACGCCGGCGAGGCCGCGGCCCTTCACGTCGGTGGCGTGCACGAGGGCGTGGCTCTTGACGCCAAACGTGATCACGCGCGCCTTCGTTTTGTGCTCCATCGCGGCGACGTAGGGGTCGTCGGCGTTGAGGATCGCCGTGTCGTACTGGGAGAGGGCCTCGAGCGCCTCGGCCTTCGCCTCGGCTATCGCTTCGATGCTGCCGAGGCGTTCAAGGTGGGTCGGGCCGACGTTGAGGACGACGGCGGTCTCGGGACGGGCGATGGCGCAGAGGCGGCGGATCTCGCCCGGCTCGAACATGCCGACCTCGAGGACGGCGCGCTGGTGCGCTTCGGTTAGCTGAAACAGCGTCATCGCCAGGCCGATCTCGTCGTTGAAGTTGGCGGGGCTCTTGAGGACGTTGAACTTCGTCTCGAGGACGGCGGCGATCAGCTCCTTCGTCGTCGTCTTGCCGACGTTGCCGGTGACGACGATCGCCTTGACGTGGAAACGGGCCCTGTAGGCGTGGGCGAGCTCGCCGATGGCGTGCTTCGTGTCGCGCACGAGGAAGGCCCAGACGCCCTCGGGCAGGTCGATCTCGGCGCGGTCGACGACGACGCCGGCGACGCCCTTCGCGACGGCGTCGGCGATGAAGTCGTGGCCGTCGACGACGGTGGTGGCGCGCGGGTCAGGCGTGCGCAGGGCGACGAAGAGCTCGCCGGGCCTGGCGACGCGCGAGTCGTTGGTGACGGCGCTGAACGACGCGGCGGCGCCGGCGCTCTCGCCGAGGAGTTCGGCGCCGAGGGCGTCGCGGACCTGATCGACTGTGAACATGGCTACGGGCTACGCGCCAGCTGCGAGTTGGGCGCGATGTTGAGGTACTGCAAGATCGAGGGCGCGAGCTTACCGAACACCGGCGCGGCTACGATGCCACCCAGCGGGTCGTCCTTGGGTTGATCGATCTTGACCAGCATGATGAAGGCGGGGTTCTGCGCCGGCGCGAAGCCAACGAAGGTGGCAAGGGTTGAGTCCAGCGCGTAGCCCGTCGGGATCGATACGAGCGTTGTGCCGGTCTTACCTCCGACATCATAACCTTTGACCTGGGCGCGATGAGCCGGGACGCCATCGACGACCTGGTGCATCATCTCGGCGAGCGTGGCGGACGATTTCTCGGAGATCACCTGGCGGACGACGACGGGGTCGTAGACGCGGCGGCCGTTGGGGCCATCGACCTCGGAGATGATGTAGGGGCGCATGAGGTGGCCGCCGTTGATCACGGCCGAGATCGCCGTGATCACCTGAAGCGGCGTCGCGGCGATGCCCTGACCGTAGCTGTTGGTCGCGAGGTCGGCGCTGTACCAGCCGGTGTCTTTGTTGGTGCGCAGGAGGCCAGACGCTTCGCCGCCAAGGCCGGAGTGGGTCGAGTCACCGAAGCCGAAGCGCTTCAGCGAGTCGTAGAGACGCGTCGCGCCGATCTGGTCGCTGAGCCAGATGGCGCCGGTGTTGAGGCTCTTCTGCAGCAGCTGGGTCATCGTCGTGGTGCCGTTGGCGGTGAAGTCCCAGTTCTTGAATGTGTAGCCACCCTTCTCGACCGTGCCGGAGTCGTAGTAGGTCGTGTTCGGGTTGACGAGATCGAGGTCGATCGCCGTCGCCATGGTGACGACCTTGAGGACGGAGCCGGGCTCGTAGAGGTCGGTGACGGCGCGGTTGCGGTAGAGGTCCTGGTTCGTGTCGTCGAGCGAGAGCTGGGAGAGCTTGAAGCTGGGGCGGCTGGCCATCGCCATGATCGCGCCGGTCTTGGGGTCCATGATGATGATCGTGCCGCCGCTCGCCTGGTGCTGCTGGATCTCGATGTCGAGCTGGTTTTCGATCAGGCGCTGGAGGTAGCGGTCGATCGTCAGGCGCACGTCGGCGCCGGGGCGTCCCTCGTCGACGCGGCTACGACCGAAGGCGATTGGCTGACCGCCGCCGTCGCGCTCGAAGTAGATCGCGCCGGGCTGACCGCCGAGGAGGTCATCGAAGTCAGCTTCGAGGCCGGAGAGACCGGAGTGATCGCGGCCGAGGAAGCCGAGCAGCGCCGAACCAACGTCGCCTTCCGGGTAGAAGCGCTTGGTGCCATGGGCGACGGTGACGCCGGTCAGCGCCATGTCTTCGATCTGACGGCCGATGTCGAAATCGACGCCGTCGCCCAGGAGCTCTACGGGGCCGTTCGAGTCGTCGAGGAAGCGCGTGAGGAGCTGCTCCGGCGGCTTGCCGAGCATCGGTGCGAGCTGTGTGGCGACGTCCTTTGCGACGGAGGGGTCAGGCCAGGCGCGGCGGTCAATGTAGACGTCGTAGACATCGAGCGAGGTGGCGAGCGGGAAACCGTTGCGGTCGAGGATGGCGCCGCGGGAGGAGCGGACCTCGCGCTTGTCGAGGTGCTCAGCCTGGGCTTCGAGCGAGTATCGGTCGTGGTGGACGATCTGAATGTAGGCGAGGCGGCCGACGATCCCGAAGGTCGAGAGGAAGAGGACGCTCGCCAGGAGGGCTAACCGCCAGGTGAAGCGACCCGTTCTCGCCAAAGGCCCACTCCCCGCGTTAGCTAATCAAGGAAGCGGCAGCGCCTTGATCAGCGACTGCCACCACGGTTCGCCCTTTGGTTCCGCCGAGGCCGGCCGGTTGGTCAGCGGCCGCGGCAGGAGTGGCCCGGAGGGCGCTTCGACGCCGACAGAGACGTGCTCGATGCGCCGCGCCTGCACCATGCCGAGGCGTTCGCGCGCCGCCCGCTCCGTGCGGTCGAGCGAGGAGAGGGCGGCGATCTCGGCTTCGACCTGATGGATCTGGGCTGTGAGGTCGCTGCGCTGCGTCTCCAGGCGCTGCATGTTCTGGCCGGTATGAGTGAAGCTGCTGGACTGAACAACCTGGAACAGCGCGATAGCCACCACCAAAGTGAGGGCGGCGGCTATCGCGCGGCGGGGCGTCCAGGCCGGCGCAGCGGGCGCCGAAGCTGGGGGTGCGAGACGGTCGAGTGTCGCCATCGGCCACGTCAGGCGGCCAGCCGCTCCGCGGCGCGGAGCTTGGCACTGCGACTGCGCGGGTTACGCGCGACCTCTTCTCGCGAGGGTGTCAGGGCGCCGCGGGTCACGGGCTTGAGCGTTGCCGTGTGGCCGCAGGTGCAAACCGGCAGGCCGGGCGGGCAAACGCAATCGCGAGACTCGCGGGCGATGAACTGTTTAACGATGCGATCTTCGAGCGAGTGGTAGCTGATGACCACGAGCCGAGATCCAAAGCCGAGCAGGCCATGAGCCCGGGGCAGCGCCTCCGCCAGGCTGGCTAGTTCCTGGTTTGCGGCGATACGGAGGGCCTGGAAGGTCTTGGTGGCGGGGTGGGATTGACCTCCAGGCCTCCGGCCCACAGCCTGCTCGACGGCTTTGGCTAGTTGGGTGGTCGTCTCAAACGGACGGCCGTTGACGATGACGCGGGCGATGCGGCGGCTGAGCCGCTCTTCGCCGAAGCGCCAGATCAGGTCTGCTAGTTCTGTCTCGCTTGCCTGGTTCACCCAGTACGAGGCGGAGGTGCCCTCCGGGCCGAAACGCATGTCGATCGGCGAGTCGACGCGGAAGCTGAAGCCGCGCGTCCGGCTGGCGAGCTGGTGCGACGAGAGGCCGAGGTCGAAGAGGACGCCGTTGACGGGCGCGAAGTCGTGCTCCTCGCAGATCGAATCGACGTCACGGAAGTTGCCGCGGACGAGGGCGACGGAATCGCCGAAGCGGGCGAGGCGCTCGCGCGCCATCTCCATCGCCTCGGGGTCGGCGTCGATGCCGAGGAGGCTGCCGCCGGGCGAGGCGGCGTTGAGGATCGCTTCGGCGTGACCGCCGCCATCGACGGTGCAATCGACGTAGCGGCCGCCGGGCGTGACCGCGAGGCCCGCCAGCACTTCTTCGGGCATGACGGGTTCGTGAACGGTGCGAGCTTCTGTCATCAGGGTCATTCGGAACCCAACGTCTGGCGGAAGCTTGCTTCCTCCGCCTCAGCGTTCGCGGCGTACTCGCCGGCGTCCCAGATCAGGAAGCTATCGCCGTTGCCTTCGATGACGACCGGACCATTGAGGTTGGCGAAGGTGCGGAAGCGCGGCGGGATCAAGACGCGCCCCTGGCGGTCGACATCGACCTGCTGGGCGCGAGCGAAGGCGCCGCGGAGGGCGCGACCGGCGGGCGTGGTGACGGGCTGGTTGAGGTAGAC
>DATDPC010000097.1:0-3040 GCA_035292965.1 Dehalococcoidia bacterium
GGCGTACTGCTTCTGCAGCGTCGTCTCGATGAAGCGCTGGATCGCCGCTTCCGGTGTGTTCGCGCTCGTCGATGTCGCGGTTGCTTCCGGGGTCGCCTGCGCTTGACTGCCACCGTCGCCGCCGTCACCGCCGTCACCGCCACCGCACGAAAGCGCGACCATGAGGACGATTACGAGGATGAATAACGCACTGATTACGGCGCCGATAAAGCGGAGACCGAACACCATACGAAAAGTCTAGCCGATTCTCATCGAACCTGAACAACGTAGGGACGCAGCTTCAGCTCCGTCCGAACCACGGATCGTTCTTCCTGCACCAAGCCTGCGCAGAAAACGCCCCGCTGCGGACGGACCTGAAGGTTCGTCCCTGCGATTGCCTTCGTACAGCGTGCTAGGCCTGCTCGGCGACGCCGGCGCGGACGCGCTCCGCCAGGTCAGCCTCGTTCACAGCGCCAAGCATGACGGCGCAGAGCTTGTACTCGGCGACGAGCGTCGAGAGATCGCGGACCTGAGGCGCCTCCGCCTCTTCATCCACCTCGTCATCGCGCAGCGCCGTCGCGATATCGTTGGCGAGCCACTCGAGCGGGTCGTTGAGAAACGCCGCGTCCACCTGGTCGATCAGCGCGCCGTCGACGCCGAGAAGCCGGCACGCCTCCTCGCTCGCCGCGAGCTTCGCGATCTTGCTGATCGTGTCCTCGACACGGGTGAGCGCGTCCCAGCCGCCGAAACCGGAGCCTGTTGCCCGCTGCACGCCGGTTTAGGCGCTCTCGTCGGCCGCGCCGGCCGGTGGCTCCGCGGCGCCGCCGTTCGAGGCCGAACCGCCGTTAGCAGTCGCCCGCGGTACGGCCGCAACCGCCATGTTGCGCGCGAACCCCTGCACAAACGTGGTCAGCTCCATCGGGATCACCCACTTCGTCGAGGGGCCGTTGGCCAGCGCCTTCATCATGTCGAGGTACTGCAGGCTCAGCGTCTTCTCGTCGATCCCGCTCGCCGTCTCGTAGATCCGCTGCAGCGCCAGCGCGAAGCCCTCGGCGTTGAGGATCGCCGCCTGCCGGTTGCCCTCGGCGCCGAGGATCGCCGCCTGCTTCTGGCCTTCGGCGCTGAGGATCGCCGCCTCGCGGTTACCATCGGCGATCATCACCGCCGCTTCGCGCGTACCGTCCGCTTCGAGGACGACGGCGCGCCGGTTCCGCTCCGCCGACATCTGCCGGCTCATCGCCTCCTGAATGTCGCGCGGCGGCAGGATCTCGCGGATCTCGACGGCGTTGACCTTGACGCCCCAGCGCTCCGTCACCTCGTCGAGCTTCTCCTGCATGACGTGGTTGATCTGCTCCCGCTTCGCCAGCACGTCGTCGAGGATCAGGTCGCCGACAACGGAGCGCAGCGTCGTCACGGCGATGCTCTCGGCGGCGTAGCGGTAGTCCTGCACCTTCATCACGCTGTCTTCCGGGTTGATCACGCGCATGAAGACGATCATGTCGACGGTCACCGGCGCGTTGTCTTTCGTAATACAGGTCTGCGGCTTCAGCTCGACAACGTCCTCCCGCAGGTCAACCGTGCGCGTAAGGTGAACGATCGGCACGATCCATACCCAACCCGGCCCGCGCGGCGCGCCGTCGTAACGGCCGAGCGTGAACCGGACCAAGCGCTGATACTCGGGAACGATCTTGAAAAAGAGGGCCATGGTTCATCTCCTGGCCCGAATTGTATTCCTAACAACAGACGATAGCGATGCGAGAGCACAAGCACTCCACCGTGAACGGTGGAGCATCAGCCGAAATCATGCGCCACCCTTCAGGGTGGCGTCTCCACAACATCCCATTTCGCTGCGCGGCGGTGAACTGCCGCCACGCAGTGGCCTACATCCGCTCCGGCGCCGTCATCCCCATCAGCGAAAGCGTCCGCCCCAGCGCCACCTTCGCGGCGCCGGCGAGGCGCAGGCGCGCCTTCGTCAGCTCCGGCGTCACGTCCTCGCCCATGACGCGGCACTTCTCGTAGAAGTCGTGGAACGCCGTCGCCAGGTCGAGCGCGTAGTGCGGCAGGTGGTGCGGCTCATGGTTCTCCGCGATCGTCTCGACCAGCTCCGGCAGCAGCAGCATCTTGCGTATCAGCGCCAGCTCCGCCTCGTGCGTCAGCAGCCGCACGTCGCCCCCGTCCGAGTTGGCGCCTCGCTCCGTTGCCTGCGTCAGGATGCCCGCGGCGCGCGCGTAGCCGTACTGCACGTAGTACACCGGGTTCTCGCTGCTCTGGCGCTTCGCCAGGTCAATGTCGAACTCCATCTGCGCGTCCGCCGATCGCTGAAGGAAGAAGAAGCGGCACGCGTCAGCGCCGACGTCGTCGACGACCTCGCGCAGCGTGATGATCTCGCCGGCCCGCTTCGATAGACGCACCGTCTCACCGCCGCGCTTCAGCCCCACGAGCTGGCCGATGATGATCTCCAGCCGTCCTTCCTCCACGCCCAGCGCCTGCACCGCCGTCTTCACGCGCGATACGTGGCCCTGATGGTCCGCGCCCCAGATGTCGATCACCTTGTCGAAGCCGCGTACAAAGAACTTGTCGTAGTGGTAGGCGATGTCGGACGCGAAATACGTTGGCGTGCCGGTCGAGCGCACGAGGACGTTGTCTTTGCTCTCGCCCAGCGCGCTGCTCGCCAGCCAGACGGCCCCTTCCTTCTCGACGATGGCGCCCTGTTCGCGCAGGCGCTGCATCGCCGCCTCGTACGTCTTGCTCTCGCCGTAGAGGCTCGATTCGAAGAACCAGACGTCGAAGACCACGTTCAGCGCCTCGAGGTCGCCCCGGATCGACGCCACCATGCGCTCGATGCCGAACCGCCGCAGCTCCTGCGACGCCACCTCGTCATTGACGAACTTATCGCCGTACTCGTCGCGCAGCTGCTTCGCCAGATCGATGACGTACTCGCCGGGATAGCCCTCGGCCGGGATCTCGGCGTCGACGCCGAAGAGCTGCTTGTACCGCGCCAGCAGCGTCGCCGCAAACGTGTCGATCTGGCTGAACTGGTCGTTGACCAGGTACTCCTTCT
>DATDPC010000098.1:0-3398 GCA_035292965.1 Dehalococcoidia bacterium
CCCGCCGTGATTCTCGAAGCCGACGAGCGTCGTCCCTTCGAACTCGGCGACGAGGTTGCCGATCAGCCGCTTCGCCTTCGGGCCCGGATGCAGCGTGTAGAGGTCGAAGACGCCGGCGCCGTCTAGCTCCTCGCCGTCGGCGCCGCGATAGAAGCGTCCCGCCAACTGATAGCCGCCGCAGACGCCGAGGTACGGCACGCCCGCCTCGACCGCCTCGCGCAACGGGCCGGCCTTGAGCGCCAGCAGGTCCTCAGCGACGACGCGCTGCTCGTGGTCCTGTGCCCCGCCCATGAACAGCAGGTCGAAGCTGTCTGCCGCCAGCGCGTCGCCCACCTCGATCTCCGTCACCTGCAGCTCGATGCCGCGGTCGGCACAGCGTCGCGTCAGGCAGATGATGTTGCCGCGGTCGCCGTAGACGTTCATCAGCGACGGGTAGAGGTGGCCCAGGCGCAGGACGCGTTCTGCCGTCATTGCCAGAACGCCTTGCGCCCGGTGCGCTGCGCTAGCAGGGCGCGCGCTTCAAGCATCGCCGTGTAGGTTGGGACGATTGTCAGGCACTCGCCCGGCGGCGTCGCGGCGACGGCGCGCGCGATCGCAGCGGCAATGTCGGGCTCGACCGTCAGGCGCGCTTCGTCGTAGCCGGCGTATTTGAGACGCAGCGCCATCTCGGCGGCACGCCGGCCGCTCGTGACCACCGTCTCGAAGCGCGAGGCCGCGACGTCGAAGTCCGCGTCCCAGATCCAGGAGACATCGCGGCCGTCGGCGATGCCGTCGTTGAGGATGAACAGCGCCGTGCGGCGCTTCGGGTCGAGCAGCAGCGTCTGCAGCACCTGGTTGAGCCCCGCCGGGTTCTTGCCAAGGAACAGCTCGACACGCCTGCCATCGACCTCGAACCACTCCTGGCGGCCGAACGCGGCCTCGGTCGACGAAAGCGCGCCGATCGCAGCGTCGTTCGGCAACTCGAGGGCGGAGGTCGCCGCAATCGCTGCCAGCGCGTTGTAGACGTTGTACAGCCCGCCGATGCCCAGCTCGACACTCGGGCCCTTTGGCCGTTTGCCTGTCCTGAGCCCCGTCGAAGGGCCCGTTTGCCCGTTTGCCCGCAGCGAGAAGCTGACGCTGCGTCCGTCGCGCAGGTCGACGTCCGACGCCGCGACGTCGAGCTTCGGCCGCTTGCGGCCGCAGGTGGGGCAGCGCCAGGCGCCGATCTGGCCGTAGTAGACGGCGTCGTACTCGAGGCGGCCGCCGCAGGCGCAGGTCAGCGAGTCGGCGGCGTGCTCGACGCGGCCGCGGTCGAGGCGCTTGTCGTCGACGCCGAAGTAGGTCACGTGCTCGCGCCCCTCGCCGAGGCCGGCGACCGCCGGGTCGTCGGCGTTGAGCACGAGGCGCAGGTCAGCGGGCGCCGCCGCGAGCGCTTCGCGCCAGCGCTGGGCGACGGCCTCGACCTCGCCGTATCGGTCGAGCTGGTCACGAAACAGGTTCGTGAACACGGCGACGCGTGGTCGCAGCGCCACCAGCGCCGCGGGCACAACCGCCTCGTCCACCTCAAAGACGCCGAGACGATTGGCGCTGTATTGCTTGTATCCGAGGTCGAAATGGATAGGCCCCAGCGTCGAAGCCAGACCGCGCATGAGGTTTGACCCGCTCGTGTTCGCGGTAACGTCAAGGCCGGATTCACGCGCAGTCGCCGCGATAAGTCGCGAGGCGGTCGTTTTCCCATTCGTCCCCGTGATGAGGACGCATCCCTTGCCCAGCCGGCTCGCGGCGCTGTAAACGATGCCCTCGTCGAGGCGCAGCGCGATCAGACCGGGTAGCGCTGTGCCTCCGCCGCGCCCGACTGCACGGGTTGCAATTGCGGCCGCTTTGGAGGCGAAGACTGCTGCGATGGTGCGGGGTCCGGCCATGCGGCCTAAGTGGCGACGCCGGGGCGCTGCTGCTGCGGGAAGAGCCCCTGCGCCAGCAACTTGAGCAGGCTCTCTTTGCTAACGACGCCGACTACCCGCCCGTCCGACACGACCGGCATGTGCCAGAGCGAGTCCGCCTCCATGCGCTGCAGCAGGCTCGCGCCGTCCTCGCGCGGCGTGGCGATTGGCACCTGATCGGTGCGGCGCATGACGTCGGCGGCGGTCTTCGTCTCCGTCGCGCCTTCGCCGGCATCGGCGATTTCTTTCTCCGTCAGCACGCCGACGACCTGCTCTTCCGGGTCGGCGACGAAGTAGATGAAGTGCAGGCCGCCGCGGCTCGTCAGGTAGCGCAGGGCATCGGTCATCTCCGCCGTCTCGAGGTCGGCGTTCATGATCTCTTCCGCCTTGTAACGGCCGAGGATGTCGATGGCGCGCGCCTGCAGCCACGCCTGACGCGCCGACGATTCGAGGAACATGCCGAGGATCGCGAACCAGGCGCCGTTCCACGGGCTGATCCAATCGCTGAGCACGCCGAAGAATGCGGCTCCACCGATAAACATCAGCGAGTAGCCCATCCCTCGCCCCACCAGCGTCGCGATCCGCGTGGCGCGGTAGAGGTTGCCGGTGATGCCCCAGATGATCGAGCGCAGCACGCGGCCGCCGTCCATCGGGAAGCCGGGCGCCATGTTGAAGATCGCCAGGACAAAGTTCATGAAAAAGAGCCACTCGAGCACGACGGCGGCGGGCGACGTGTCGGAGTGGCCCGTGAGCCACCAGGCGCCGAAGAAGACGAACCCGAGTAGAAGGCTGGTCAGCGGCCCGACCAGCGCCATGACGAACTCGTACAGCGGCCGTCGCGCCTCCCCGCCGATCTGGGAGACGCCGCCAAAGATGAACAAGGTGATGTTCTTCACCGGGATGCCCTGCCTGCGCGCGATAACGCTGTGCGCCAGCTCGTGCAAAAGGATCGAGGCGAAGAAGACGAGGCCGCTGGCGATCGCCATCACCCAGTGGACGACCTCATCGTCGCGGAAGCGGGAGCCCTTCGGGAACGTCTCGGGATAAAACTGCAGCGCCAGCGCCGACGTCACGAAGACGAGCGTGATCAGCCAGGAGACGTTGATCTCGATCGGAATGCCGAGGATGTTGGCAACCCGGAAGGTTCGGTTCACTCCCTAGATGATAGCGCCTGGAGGTTGAATTCGTCCGCGCCGGATGCGTTCGCGTACGAGGCCGCGCGTCGACGCAGTCGACGCGTCTTTAGCGGGGGTCCGGGGGTGTCCCCCGGCTTCAGACGCACCCCGCAGCCGACCTGTCTTTAGCGGGGGTCCGGGGGTGTCCCCGGCTTCAGACGCACCTCGCAGTCGACGCGTCTTCAGCGGGGGGTCCGGGGGTGTCCCCCGGCTTCAGACGCACCCCGCAGCCGACCTGTCTTTAGCGGGGGTCCGGGGGTGTCCCCCGGCTTCAGACGCACCCCGCAGTCGCCGCGTCTTTAGC
>DATDPC010000099.1:0-6440 GCA_035292965.1 Dehalococcoidia bacterium
GATCATCAACGTCGCGCGCGGCGGCCTCGTCGACGAGGCGGCGCTGCTGCGGGCGCTGGACTCGGGACGCATCGCCGGCGCTGCGATCGACGTGTTCGAGGTCGAGCCGCCGCCGGCCGATTCGCCACTGCTGACGCACGACAAGGTGATCGTCACGCCGCACCTAGGAGCATCAACCGCCGAAGCGCAGGAGCGCGTCGCCGTCGACGTGGCGACGCAGGTGCTGGCGGTGCTGCGCGGCGAGCCGGCGCTCTACGCGGTCAACGCACCGTTCATCCCCGGCGAGACGTTCAAGGTCATCGCTCCGTACCTTCAGGCGGCGACGCAGATCGGCGCGCTGGCGACGCAACTCGCGTCGGGCCAGTTCGAGAGCGTCGAGATCGAGTACCTCGGCGAGATCGCCGACCACGACGTCACGCCGCTAAAGGCGGCGGTGATCAGGGGCCTCCTGGGGCCGGTTAGCGATGAGAACGTGACGCTGGTCAACGCGGCGCTGATCGCCGAGCAGCGCGGTCTCAAGATCAACGAGCGCAAGGGCCACTACGAGGGCATCTACAAAGACCTCGTGCGCGTCAACCTGACGACCAGCGCCGGCCCCACCAGCGTCTCGGCGACGGTCGCGCACGACGGCCCCCACATCGTCGAGATCAACGACTTCTGGGTCGACCTTTCGCCCGGCGAGGGCTACCTGCTGCTGGTCGAGAACGTCGACCAGCCGGGCATGATCGGCCGCATCGGCACGTTGCTCGGCAGCAAGGAGATCAACATCAGCTCGATGCGCGTCGGCCGGGAGAACGTCCGCGGCCACGCCCTCATGGTCCTCGGCCTCGATAACGCCCTCAAAGACGACATGCTGGCCGAGATCGCCCGCATCCCGAACATCTTCTCCGCTCGCATCGCCAAGATCTGACACGGCCCTTTTGCCCGGGTTACGCGAGGCACGCAGGATTGTTTGCGATATGCTTGAAAAGTCATGACCAGCCCGTTCTTCGTCACCCGCCTCGCGGCGTTCACGGTCGCGCTCCTGCTGCTTACGGAGTCGGTGGAGCCGTCGTCCGGCTGGTACGTCGTGCTGCTGCTGATGACGCTGATGACGATGTTCGACCTGCTGAGCATGGTCGCGTTCACGATCGCCTTCCTGCTGATCATCGGCGTCATCCACGATGGTCAGGGCGCGAACATAGCGCTTTCGATCTTCACAGGCGCGTCGCTGCTGAAGTCGCTGCTGCGCCGGCGTGGCGGCGGCGAGATTCGCATGTGGCGCCACTCATTCTCCGGTCGCCTATCCCGCTTCGATTAGGAGTTACGAACATGGCCCTCGAAACTGACGCCGGTAAGCTCGCGACTCGCCTCGCCGCGCTGCGTGAGACAGAACCAGACCCATTCACGGCAACGGCGGATGACGTCGAGACGTTCGTAATCGCCGTGCGCGAGCTCGTCGAGGCGGCTGACCAGCTCGGCGGCGCAACGTTGACGGACACGCAGGAGCGCTACCTCGAAGAGGCGGCCATGCGCCAGGTGCGCTTCGCCCGCGCTCGCCTCGAGACCGAGCGCCACGCCGCGATCGAGATCCTCGAGCGCCTGTTCAAGCTTGGCACGCTGCCGCGACCCAACGGCCGCTACGACGGCGAGCTGATCGGCCTCTCCACCGGTCTCCTCTCCGACCCGTTCTTCGAGTGGCTGACGCGTATCTACCTGCCGTGGCTGGGAAAGAGCTTCGATAGCGCCGCGGCGACCGGCGACAACGTCTTCACCGACAACGCCTGGTCAAAGGCGACGGGCAAGTTCGGCTGGCCGGCGTACCGCAAGCTGAGCGACGACCCGCCCGGCACCGTCCGCGTCTTCCCGTTCAAGACCTACGCCGGCCCCGGCATCGAAGACCCGGAGGTTCAGGTGCTGAAGATCGCCTACGCCGACGCGCCGAACCCGCTGCCCGTGCGCCGCATCGTCGACGAGGTCGTCGAGCTGCCGGGCGGCTACATCCTCGGCAAGGCGCACATGCGCGGCCTGCGCGAGTTCCGTCGCGTCTGCTTCTTCGGTCTGACGAAGGCGGGTTCGGAGAGCTAGGCAGCCATCTGCAGGCGCGCCTGGGCAAGACCGATCATTTCCTCCGGCTCGCAGCTATCGTTCGGGTAGACCGAGACGCCCACTTCACAGCCGTAGTCCGAAAGCTCCTTCTCGAGCCGCTCAACCACGCGCGTGGCGCCCATGCCATCGCAGTGGACGAGCAGGATCGCGAACTCGAAGGGGCCAAGGCTGGAGCTAAGGTCCACGTTGCGAATCACCTGCGTGCAGTAACGAGCCGCGATCTCGCGGCGCTGCTGCCAGTCATCGTTCGACATGTCGGTGAGGCCGACGACGCCGGTGCGGAGGACGAGCACCGCCATCGGGTGGTCGTAGCGACGGCAGCGGGCAGCCTCTTCGATGACGCGTCGCTCGAAGTACCAGCGCGTGTAGAGGCCGGTCGATTCGTCGCGGATCGATGAGGAGCGGCGGTGGTCTACGCCGAAGTGGGCGCGCACGGCGGCGATGCGCTGGTCATCGAGGGCGATTATCTTGCCGGAGGGGCCGTCTGACCGCTCCTGCGCCCGCCAGACGAAGGCGATCAGTACGATCGCGGCGAGGCTCATCCCGGCGGCAACGGGCAGCTCTGCACGCCCCGTGGCAAAGAGCCCCCAGCCGGCCGCGAGGAGCGCCAGGGCGGGGAGGTAGGCGAGGCTAAAGGGGGAAGATACGAGTCGCAGATGTATATCCTCTAGAGACATTGTCGGCGGCAAAGATCGAGTCTGAATACGGGCAAACCGAAGCGTAGACGCCATCGGAACGGCGGGGCTGCTATGCTCTGACCCCCGGCGAGCCAAGCGAGGAGAGAAACCGTGTTCCACAGAGAGTCAACCGTCCATGTCGACGCGTCGCCGGAGGCGGTGTTCGACTACGTGACCGACGTCAGGCGCCACCCTGAGTGGGCGAACGAACCGATGGAGATCGCCCTCGATCCGGGGCCGGAGCGCGGCAAGGGCGCGAAGTTCCACTCCACGGTCAAGTTCATGGGCACCGTCAAGGCAACGGGCGAGGTGATCGAGGAGACGCGACCGTCGCGCTTCGTCTACGAGTGCGAGGACAGCTCCGGCCACTACCGCTGGACGTTCACGCTGACGCCGGAAGACGGCGGCACGCGTCTCTCACACCTGTCAGAACGGCTCGAAGCGCCGATCTACGTGCGTGTGATGCAGCCGATCCTCTGGCCGTTTGTCGGCGCGAAGATGGTCGGCGGCGGCGTCGCGAACATCAAGCGCAACCTGGAGAGCGGCGCGAAGGCGTAGCGTTTTCGATTCTGGTGGGCCCGGCAGGATTCGAACCTGCGACCAAACGGTTATGAGCCGTCCGCTCTGCCGCTGAGCTACGGGCCCCGCGAGAATCATAGGGCATAGGCACGGCGCCAAGGCCTGGTAGCTGCAGGCCTTCAGGCCTGCCCGTGGCGTCGCTCGGCAGGTCTGAAGGTCGCCGCTACAAAGACGCTGCTACAGCAACGGCTGCGCCGTCTCCGCCGGCTCCAGCACCGACGGGTCGTCGTTCTTCACCGAGTTGGCGCGCTGCGATACTGGCGTCGCGATCAGCAGGTCGGCCGGCGCCGAGACGAGCAGCGCCTTCAGCGCCTCCGTGTCGGTCTCGCGCGGGTCCATCCAGCGGTCGGCGGCGTCGTCGAGCAGGATGACGGGCATGCGGTCGTGCACCGGCTCCAGCAGCGCGTTCGCCTCCGTCGTGACGATCGTGAAGGTGCGCTGCCATTCGTTGATCACGGGCTGCCACGATTCGTAGAGGCCAGCGAAGAGGATCAGGCCGCCATCGGCGCGATGGAACCAGATCGGCTGGCGGTTCTTCGCGTCGCCGCGCCACTCGAAGAAGCCATCGGCGGGCACGACGCAGCGGCGACGCAGAAACGCCTCGCGAAACGCCGCGTTGGTCGCGACCGTCTCTGCGCGAGCGTTGATCTGCTTCGCGGCGCGCTTGGCGTCGCGCGCCCAGGTGTTCACGAGGCCCCACTTCGCCGGCAGGACCTCGCGGTCCTCGTACTTGAGGCGGACGATCCAGTGAGGGTCCGTAGGCGCGATGTTCCAGCGCGGCTTGTAGGTATCCTCCGGGATGTCCGCCGGATCGACGCCAAGCTCGAGGGCGAGCTGGTCGCGCTCCCGGCGGGTCAGGGTGAATCGGCCGCACATGGCTGAGTTTAGCAAGGAGCAGCGCCCGCCCCTCACCCTGGCCCTCTCCCAAGGGGAGAGGGGAGCAACGACGACATGTAGGGCAATCAGACGCGCCGGCGTAGGATGACGCCCCGTCAGGAGAGCGACAGCGCGATCAGGTGCAGCGAAAGCTGCCTAGTCGAAGAACTTTTCGCGGACGATGTCGCGGGCTTCAAAGCCGCGTTTCTTGACCGCGTAATCGATGACCTGCTTGATCATCGCGTCGCTGCCGCAGAGGTAGAGCTTGATGTGGTTCGGGTCGTAGGGGACGCCCGTCAGCTGCTCGAACGGCTCGACGTCGCCGGCGCACTCTTCTGGCGACGGCGCCAGCATCTTCGTGATCCGGCCGCGACCGTAGTGCCAGGGCGTGCCGGCGTCTCGGCTGAGGAACATGTGGTACTGGAACGCCGGGTACATGCGGCGGTGCTCTTTGAACTCGTCCTGGTAGGCGAAGTCGGCCGGGTTGCGCACGCCGTGGAGGACGATGCCCTTGCGCACTGAGGGCGCCCAGGAGTACTCGCGGACGATCGGCACGCCGGCGGCGACACCGGTGCCGGTGAAACCGAAGACGGCGATGCGGTGGTCCGTCGTGTCGAAGCGGAAGCTGCCGAGCGTCGCCTGGCCGAGCAGGACGTTGTTGTACGCCGCGTCGAGCTCGACCTCGCGCTCGACGACGTCCTGGAGGAGACGCGAGACGTAGGGGTACTGGCGCACCTGCGCGTCGATGTCGCCGGTGTCGTCCAGTGGCGGCAGTTCGTTCGTGTTCTCGCCGGTGAGGGCGATGTAGAACTCGAGGACGTCTTCGTGCGGCGCCGAGACGATGCTGTAGGGGCGCACGGCGACACGGCCCGTCTCCGGGTTCTTCTTGCCGACCATCGCGAAGCTGCCGGGCGTCATGTAGTTGAACCACTCCGGCCGCTCCAGGAAGAGGCGATAGTTCCAGGCCGAACGGATCGTCAGCTGGCGCACCGGTACCTCGTGCAGGGCGATCTTCTGAAAGCGGTTGTTGAAGCCGTTATCGAGCAGCGCCCAGGGGAAGCCGCTCGTCGCCATCTTGTCGGATTTGCGAGTTCGTTCCACGTATATCGTCCTGTATCCGTTTTCGGCTATTCGAGCCGTTCTCATCATACGGAGACGCGGGACGTAGGGCATAGTACGCTCGGCCTAAATGTGTGCGCGCAGGCGTTATGCGCCATGCACTACGGCCTCTCCCTCCAAGACGATTCGAGGTAGTCTGACGCCGTGACGACATTGCCATTCGGCCCGCCCGTCCCCCACATGCTCGCGAAGGCGGCGGACTCGATCCCCGCCGGCGAGGGCTGGCTCTACGAACCGAAGTGGGACGGCTTCCGCGCCCTCGTCTTCTACGACGGCGAGGCCGTCTACCTGCAGAGCCGCGACCTCAAGCCGCTGAACCGCTACTTCCCCGAGCTCGTCGACGGCCTGCAGAGCGTGCTGCCACGCGCGATGGTGATCGACGGCGAGGTGGTGATCGCGACCGGCCACGGCCTCGACTTCGACGCGCTGCAGATGCGGATCCACCCGGCGGAATCGCGCGTGCGCATGCTGGCGCAGCAAACGCCGGCGTCGTTCGTCGCCTTCGACCTGATCGCCGATGGGTCTGAAGACCTGCGCGGCGTCCCTAACGGTGAGCGGCGAAAGCGCCTACAGGCGGCGCTGAAGGACGTCGGGCCGCCGGTCTACCTGACGCCGGCGACGCACGACCGCGACCTAGCGCAGGACTGGTTCGATCGCTTCGAGGGCGCCGGGCTCGACGGCGTTATCGCCAAGCGCATCGACGAGGCGTACAAGCCGGGCGCGCGCGCCATGATCAAGATCAAGCACCTGCGCACCGTCGATTGCGTCATCGGCGGCTTCCGCTGGAACCGGGGCGAGGAGGGTCGCAGCGTCGGCTCGCTGCTGCTCGGCCTCTACGACGCGAACGGCGTCTTCCATCATGTCGGCCACACGTCGAGCTTCAAAGCGCAGGAGAAGCGCGACCTCGTCGCAAAGCTAGAACCCTACGTCAGCGATGACGGCGACGCCGGCTTCGGCCGCGGCCGCACGCCGGGCGAGCCGAGCCGCTGGACCGGCGACCGCGACATGACCTGGGTGCGCCTGCGCCCGGAGCTGGTCTGCGAGGTCACTTTCGACTACCTTCAGGGCGCCAACGGCCCCGGCGCCCGCTTCCGCCACGCC
>DATDPC010000100.1:0-12286 GCA_035292965.1 Dehalococcoidia bacterium
GTAATCACCTGCGACGACGCGGAGGCGGAGCTCGCCTGCCCGCCGCTGCCGCTCGCGCCCGGCTTCGTCGCCCAGATCGCAGCCTGGTCGGGCGCCGCCACGTCGCAGCTGCGCGCCGTCTTACCCAACGACGTGGCGATCGAGGGCTACTCGACCCACCTCAGCGCCGCGATGCCGCACGAGCTCGATGACGCGGCGATCGAGGCATACGCGCGCCGCTTCGGCCTCGCGCTGCTGCGCGGCTTCGACCTGCCCGGCGCTTACGGCATCTACCTGCGTCCACGCCCCGGCCGCCTCGAGCTTTGCGGTGACTACATCGACGGCGAGCGCCTCGCGGCGGTCGCGGCGCTGTTCGCCGGCAGCGTGCGCTCCTTCTGGGGCGACGGCGCCGCGGTCCCAGCGCTCGATCTGCAGATGACACGCGCTACCGGCCGCCCCGGCGTCTACATCGGCAAACGCGCCGCCTTCGGCTTCGACGCGATGGCCCCAGGACGCAAAGTGGAGCTGCCTCTGGAAGGTGGCGGTTCGATCCCCGTAGACGCGCAGCTGCGTCTCGCGGGACAGGCCGCGAGCAGCGCCCTCGACGGCATTGCGACGGCAGAAGACCTCGACGCGGCGCGGCGCCTGATCGCGGGCGAGTCGCTGAACGGCGCTGTACCACGAACCGGCGCGCCGGACGGCGGCGCTTTCGGCGATGTGCTGACGGCGCGCCAGCGACCGGGCTTCAGCGTCCGGCCCCAGATCGCGACCTGGGACTTCGCGCTGCTTCGGGTTGAAGGCCGCCACCGCAGCGTCTTCGCCTGCCTGCCGCGCGCCTGCCTCGGCCCGTTCCTGCGCGAGCTCGACGCCGGGCGCCTCGACGCAACCCTGCGCGCCGGCCTCGACGCCGCGTCAGAAGCACGACGCCTCGAGACGCCGGCGCAGACGCAGCAGCCGGGCCTCTGGGACGAGGCTGGGCCGGGCCGCGCGCTGCTGGCGCCGGAGCCCGGCGCGGCGCCAGTGAAAGACGCGGCGCGTAGTGGCAAGCCGGCGGCGCGCGCCGGCAAGCCCGTCGTCTTCAGCCGACCGAGGGCCGTCGAGGCTGCGCCGCCTCTGCCTCCGGCGCCAGGTCGTCCCGAACCGGCGCCGGAGCCGGAGCGACCACCGCCGAAGCTGCCGGTGCTTGCCGCAATCGGTGGGCTCGTCCTGGCGGCAGTTGTGGTGGTTGGCGTGCTGGCCGGTGGCGTCCTCGGCGGTTCGTCAGGACCGGAGCCAACTCCCACGGTGACGTCGACGACAACGCCTTCGCCCACGCGCACGCCGCCACCTTCGCCGACCACGGCGCCCGTGATCGCGACGGAGACGCCGCGCCCGACGAACACGGCGCCGGCGGGCGCTACGCAAACGCCGCGGCCGACGGAGACGCCGCGCCCCACGAACACCGTCGTCCCGACCGAGACGCCGCGCCCGACGAATACTCCCACGGCCACATCCACGCCCAACCCGGGCCTCATCAATATCGCCGGCACCTGCGATTTCAGCGCGGCGAGTCCGTTACACCGGCCGTTGGGCTCCACGGTAACGTTCCACAATCAGCAGGCGTTCACGGTTACGGTTTTCATAAACGCACCGAGCGGCGCCGACCCGACGTTGACGATCAACGCCGGACAACAATCGACTTACACTCTCGCCGTCGCCGGAACCTACTTCCTCGAATGCAGTGGGGGCGGCGGCAGCGGCGGCATGCAGATCATCGTGCCGTAGGCAGAAGAGCGGCCCAGCCACGACGGCGCTGGGCCCCGGCGCCCCCTCACCGACGCAGCCGGACGCGCCTAACCTCTCGTTGACGTTCCTAGGTGCGGGTCATAAGATCGAGTTAGTAATTGGTAAGAAACCTGCACAGGTTGTTTGATGAAACGATTCGCCCAGGTTTACGGAAAGGAACAATACGATGGCCATTGTGCTGGTCGCCATAGCAGTTGGCGTCCTGGCGCTGGTGGTTGGGGCTCTAGTCGGCAGGTCTCTGTGGACTCGCAGCGAGAAGGGGAAGGCCGAAGCCGCGTCCGCTGACGCGGAACGAATACTCGCTGAAGCTCAGTCAAAGGAGAAGGAACTCCTCCTCGAAGCCAAGGAGGAGTCTATCCGTCTCCGAACGCAGGCAGAGACCGAGGCGAAAGAGCTTCGTCAAGAAGCGCTCCGCATGGAGCAGCGACTTGCTCAGCGCGAAGAGAACCTAGACCGCAAACAAGAGACGCTAGACCGCCGCGATTCCGGCCTCTCGGAGCGCGAGGAGAAGATCGAAGAAGCCCGCAAGATCGCCGAGGAGCTGCAAGGCCAGCGCCTCGTCGAGCTCGAACGCGTCTCGCACCTGACCCAGGGCGAGGCGCGCACACTGCTCATGACCGAGGTCGAGGCCGAGATCCGCGAGGACGCCAACCGTCTCGTCCGCCAGATCGAGGAAGAGGCGCGCGAGACCGCCGGTCCCAAGGCGCGCGAGATTCTCACGGCAACGATCCAGCGGATCGCCACCGAAGCCGTTTCCGAATCGACTGTCTCCGTCGTACCGATCCCGTCCGAGGACATGAAGGGCCGGATCATCGGCCGTGAGGGTCGCAACATCCGCGCCCTCGAGGCGGCAACCGGCGTCGACCTGATCATCGACGACACGCCTGACGCCGTCATGCTTTCATCCTTCGACGGCGTCCGCCGTGAGATCGCGCGCCTCTCCCTGACGCGCCTGATCTCAGACGGCCGCATCCACCCAACGCGCATCGAAGAGGTCGTCGAGAAGTCGCGCCAGGACGTCGAGGCGGAGATTCGCACCGCCGGCGAAGAGGCGATGCTCGAAGCGAACTGCGGCGGCCTCCACCCGGAGCTTGTCCGGACCCTGGGGCGGCTGAAGTACCGTACAAGCTACGGCCAGAACCAGCTGCTGCACGCCGTAGAGGCCTCGAAGATCGCGACGATGCTCGCGAAGGAGGTTGGCTGCGACGTCAACGTGCTGCGACGCGGCGCCCTGCTGCACGACATCGGCAAGGCGATCGACCGCGAGACGGAGGGCACGCACGCTCTCCTCGGCGCCGCGCTGGCGCGACGCTACAACATCCCGGAGCCGATCGCCCACTGCATCGAGTCGCACCACGAGGAGGTGCAGCCGCTGACGCTGGAGGCCCACCTCGTCCAGGTCGCGGACGCGATCAGCGGCGGGCGCCCCGGCGCGCGAATGGAGGCGCTGGAGTCCTACATCAAGCGCCTCGAAGCGCTAGAAGAGATCGCGACGAGCTTCGGCGGCGTCGACAAGGCGTTCGCCATCCAAGCCGGCCGCGAGGTCCGTATCCTCGTCAAGCCGGAAACGATCGACGACCTCGGGGCGATGCGTCTGGCGCGCGACGTCAGCAAGAAGATCGAGGAGTCGATGGAGTACCCGGGCCAGATCAAGGTGACGGTGGTCCGGGAAACCCGCGCCACCGACTTCGCCCGCTAGGTGGCATGACTTGCGCGTCCTCTTTATCGGCGACGTCGTCGGCCAGCCCGGCCGGCGCGCCGTAGCCGCCCTCGTCCCCGGCCTGCGCCAGGAGCTGAACCTCGACGTCGTAATCGCCAACGGCGAGAACGCCGCCGCGGGCCGCGGCCTGACGATGCGCACGGCGGAGGAGCTGTTCGACGCCGGCGTTGACATCATCTCCTCCGGCAACCACATCTGGGACCAGCGCGAGATCGCCGAGGAGCTGGACAGCGACGCGCCGATCCTGCGCCCAGCGAACTACCCGGCCGGCGCGCCCGGTAAGGGCATGCTGACGCGCAAAGGCCTCACCGTGCTCAACCTGCAGGGCCGCACCTTCATGGCGAACATCGATTGCCCGTTCCGTACCGCCGACGCGCTGCTCGGTTCGAAGACAGACGGGCCGATCGTCGTCGACATGCACGCCGAGGCGACGAGCGAGAAGGTGGCGATGGGCTGGCACCTCGATGGCCGCGTCTCCGCCGTGCTCGGCACACACACGCACGTCCCGACGGCGGACGCGCGCATCTTGCCCAACGGCACAGCCTACGTCAGCGACGCCGGCATGAGCGGCACCCGCGACAGCGTCCTCGGCTTCGAGGTTTCCGCCTCGCACCGCCTTTTCCTCTCCGGCATGCCGACGCGACTGCCCGTCGAGGAGAAGAAGGACGTCCTAGTCCTGAACAGCGTCCTCGTCGACATCGACGACGCGACGAACCGCGCGCGCTCGATCGAACGCGTCGACCGGGAGCATCACGTTTGACCGCCAGGTGTGACTTTCACAACCACAGCACGGCTTCCGACGGGCGCCTCTCGCCAACCGAGGTCGTTGACCTCGCGGCGCGAAACGGCGTCAAGGTCTTCGCCCTGACCGACCACGACTCCACCGAGGGCATCGCCGAGGCGCGCGTCGCGGCGGCGAAGCACGAGGGCTTCACGCTGATCCCGGGCGTCGAGCTGAGCACCGACATCGAGGGCGACGAGGTGCACGTCCTCGGCTACTTCGATTTCGACGAGATCGAGGACCCGGCGTTGCAGGCGGAGCTGGCGCGGTTTCGCGCCGGCCGCTTCGAGCGCGGACGGCTGATGACGGAGAAGCTAGCGTCGCTGGGCAAGCCCGTCAGCTGGCAGCGCGTCCTCGAGATCGCCGGCGAGGCCTCTGTTGGCCGGCCGCACGTCGCGCTGGCGATGGTCGAAGCCGGCCACGTCGCCAGCACGAACGAGGCGTTCGACCGTTACATCGGCCGCAACGGCCCCGCCTACGTCGACCGCGAGAAGATGACGCCGCGCCAGGCGGTAGAGGCGCTGGTGCGCTTCGGCGCGACGCCGGTGCTGGCCCACCCGCGCTACATGAAAGACGTCGAAGCCGTCCTGCCCGAGCTGATCGCCGCCGGCCTCGAGGGGATGGAGGTCTACTACAAGGACTCGGACGCGCAACTGATGGCGCGGATGCTCTCGATCGCCAAGCGCTACGGGCTGATGCCCCTCGGCGGCAGCGACTTCCACGGCCTGCCGCGCGACGACGAGTGCGAACCGGGTAATATCCCCCTGCCAGACGCCGTTGCGGCTGAGTTCCTGGAGAAGTACCTGCCATGGGTGCCGAGAGCGGCGCTGGTCTAACCGAAACACCGGGTGCGGCTTCGGGCGCCGGAGCGGACGTCTTCTACTGCGCCCGTCATCCCAACGTCGAGACCGTCCTGCGCTGCGGCCGGTGCGAAACGCCGATCTGCCCGCGCTGCCTGGTCCAGACGCCCGTCGGCGCGCGCTGCCCCACCTGCGCCAACGTCAGCCGCCTACCGACGTTCCACATCACACCCGCCTTCTTCGCCCGCGGCATGACGGCGGCGATCGTCAGCGGCATCGCAGTCGGTGTTGCCTGGGCTGTCGTGACCGGCGGCGTGGGGTACGGCGGCTTCTTCATGATCTTCATCGGCCTCGCGATCGGCTGGGCGATCAGCGAGAGCATCAGCCTGGCGACGAACCGCAAACAAGGCATTGCCCTACAGATCTGCGCCGTCCTCGGCGCGGCGCTGGCGTTTCTCGTGCATGAGGCGGTCGCGCCGGGCACGGCGGTCTTCGCCATAAACATGATCACGGCCGGCATCGGCGGCTTCTTTGCGGCGTCGCGGCTCAAGATGTGAGCATTTGTCCAACCGACCCTTCCGGCTAGAATCGCATCGCTAAGAGGAGACTCATGGACGCTGAGACTGTTCTGCGCAACGTCAGCGCCGTGGCCGCCGAGTTTGCCGCTGACCGTCGCGAGCGCCAGCAGCGCCGCCACCTCGACCCGGACGACTTCAAGAAGCTCGCCGATGCGGGCTATCTGCTCACCGGTGTGCCTGCAGACATGGGCGGCCTCTGGGTCGACCTGCGCAAGTCCGTGAGAGCGTACGCCGAGATCCTGCGCACGCTGGCGCGCGGCGACGCTTCGGTCGCCCTCGTCAGCGCGATGCACCCGGCCGTCCTCAACCTCTGGCTGGGCAACCGTGGTACGACGCCGGCATTCGAAGAGCAGAAGCGCCTGGTCTGCCAGACGGCGCTTGACGGCCACTGGTGGGGCACTGTGACCTCGGAGCCCGGCAGCGGCGGCGACATCACGATGACACGCGCGACCGCTTCGCGCGCTGAGGACGGCGCCTACCGTCTCTTCGGCCAGAAGCACTTCGGCAGCGGCTCCGGCGTCACGTCCTACATGGTCACGAGCGCGATCCCGGAAGGCGGCGAGCGGGGCGAGGTCTTCTTCCTCGACGTTCGAGGCGCCGCCTGGGACGGTTCGGCCGGCATGAAGCTCGTCGCGCCCTGGGACGGGCATGGCATGATCGCGACCCAGAGCCACGCTTTCGAGTTCACGGGCTACCCGGCGACCCTGGTGCCGCCACGCGAGCTACCCGGCTTCGGCGACGCGGGCGCCCTCGGCCTCGTGCTGTTTACGGCCGTGATCGTTGGCGTCGTCCAGGAGGCCGTCGCGACGGCGCGCCGTCAAGTCACCCGCAAGAAAGCGCAACTGCGGCCTTACGAGTTGGTCGAGTGGGCGCGAATCGAACAGGAGGCCTGGCTCATCGACCAGGCCTACGAGGGCATGCTCCGCGCTACGGAGGCGCTGGGGACGGGCGCAAGCCTCGATAGCATGCTCGCGAAGGTGTCGATCGCGGAGCTCGCCGAGTCGGTCACGGGCCTGGTCTGCCGCGTTGTCGGCGGTGGCAGCTTCAGCCAGAGTTCGCCCTACGGCGCCGCCTTCGAGGACGTGCGCGCGCTGGGCTTCCTCCGGCCACCGTGGGGCCTTGCTTACGACCAGATGCTCACGGAGATTTGGGCACGGAGCCCGGCCGGCGCCTAGCGCAGCAGGATCGTCAGGACGATGATGATCGCCAGCAGGCCGCCGGCGGTGATCATGATCTGGCGCAGCTCTCGAATCAGGTAGGCGCGCTCGAAGACAGGCAGTTGGCCCGGCACGGTGCGTATGCCGCCGGCTGTGCCCGGCTCGCGGCCACGTCGCAGCGCTTCGAGGCGGCTGGTGCGCCGGGCGCGCCAGGGTCGAGTCTCGACCGGGCCGCTCGCGTCAGCGCCAGCGAGGCCGCTGAGCGACGCCGGCTCGTCGGCGAAGCTCGGCGCGTCTTCGTCATCCTCATACGCTTCGTCGGCGGCGACGGCGCCTGGCGCGGCGATGCCGGCCGGCTGGCCGGGACGTCGCGCCTTGCGCTTGCGGGTACGGGGGATGTGGGCCTGTCGCGGCTTCTTGGGCACGAAACGATTATAGGTGGCTCCGTCTGACCGAACAAACGCCCAGAGGCGGCGCCCGTCCAGCGCAACTATGTTCTGAACCTCACGAACTGATACACTCTCTCCGAAGGGAGCGCTGGCCAGAATGCTCGAGACTACCCCCCGCAAGGAGCAGGTCCACCGCCGCGCGATGCTCCGTCAGACCAACAGCACTCGCGTCACCTGCGAGTCGATCGAGTTGGAGACGACGGCAGCGCCGGGCTTCCACGACATCACCGAGGACATCGAGGCGATCGTCGCCGATTCAGGCGTCAGCTTCGGCCAGGTGACCGTCTTCTCCTGCCACACGACAGCGGCGATCCGGATCAACGAGAACGAACCGCTGCTGCTGCGCGACCTCGCGCGGACGCTGCGCCAGATCGCCCCGCTGGACGCCTACTACGAGCACAACGACTTCGGCCGCCGCACCGTCAACATGCACGAGGACGAGCCGGCGAACGGCCACGCCCACTGCCAGCACCTCTTCCTCTCCACCAGCGAGACGATCCCGATCGTCGACGGCAAGACGAGCCTCGGCGCCTACCAGCGCGTCTTCCTGATCGAGCTGGACCACCCTCGCATGCGCAAGGTGCTCGTCAACGTAGTCGGCTGCTAGGCCGCCCCTCTTCCTCACCACCCCACTGGCAATCGGGCAAACGGGCAAGCTGCCGCGCAGAGGTTCGGTGCGCCATCAACCAGGACTGCTACGTCACTCCCAAGTAAACTCGACGGCGTGATCCTGCGAGACGACGCCGGCGAGGCTGTCCTCCATGACCTGATCGCGGCCCGGATCAGGACCATCGGGCCGATTCCGTTCAGCGAGTTCATGCGCCTGGCGCTGTACCACCCGCAACGCGGCTACTACGTCCGCCACGACCCTACCCTCGACTACCAGTCGAGCCCCAACGTCCACCCCGTCTTCGGCGCGATGATCGCCCGTCAGCTCGCTGCCTTCTGGCGCGCCCTCGACCGTCCGGAGCGCTTCGACGTGTTCGAGGCCGGCGCCGGCTCGGGCCGTCTCGCCGCCGACGTGCTGCAGGCGCTGCGCGCGACCGAGCCCCAGGCGTACGCGGCGACACGTTATGTCGTGCAAGACGCCACGTACTCGACGGCCGGTGGCTCCAACCCCGTTCGTGGTGAGCCTGTCGAACCACGCGACCCCGGCGACGACGCGGCGTCCTTCGACAAGCTCAGGACGAACGGGACTGAGACCGCAGCCGACCTCCCATCGGAGCCCAGCATCGAAGGCGTGATCTTGAGCAACGAGCTGCTCGATGCCCTGCCGTTCGACCGGGTGCGCGTGCGCGACGGCCGCCTCCACGAGCTACGCGTCGGCATCGATGATGGTCGCTTCGTCGACGTCGAGGCGGAGCCGCGGCCGGAGCTGATCGAGCACTTCGAGGCGCTGGGCCTGCTCCCCGGCGAAGGCTGCGAGGCGGAGGTGATCCTCGAAGCGTCGACGTGGACGCAGCGCGCGGCGCGGGCGCTGCGCCGCGGCTACCTGCTAACGCTGGACTACGGCTACGAGGCGCCGGATCTGTACGCGCCCTGGCGCAAGCGCGGCACGCTGCTCACCTTCTACCGCCACACGTCCGGGGACGACCCCTACGCGCGCGTCGGCAACCAGGACATCACCGCGAGCGTCGACTTCACCGCCGTGCGCCGCGCCGGCGAGGCGGCGGGCTTGCGCACCCTGCGCTTCGACACGCAGACGGAGTACCTCGCGTCGCTGGGAATCGGCGAGGTGCTGGCCCAGCGCCCCGCCGCCAACCAGCTCGAGGCGTACTACGCGCTACGCCGCTCCGTCCTGGAGCTAACGGATCCTACCGGCCTCGGACGCATCCGCGTGCTGATTCAGGGCCGGGACGTGCCGGACTCGCCGCGTTGACCGCGCTGCTATCCTGAATTCGTGAGCGAGTCTTACAGCGAAATCGTCATGGACCACTTCGAGAACCCGCGCAACAAGGGCATCCTCGAAAACTCGAACGCGCGCGGGTTTCAGATGAACCCGGTCTGCGGCGACACGCTGGTCCTGATGCTGCGCATCGAAGACAGGCGCATCGCCGAGGCGATGTTCGAGACTGAGGGCTGCGCCGCCTCCGTCGCGACGAGCAGCATCATCACGGAGCTCGTCACCGGCAAGACGCTGGAAGAAGCCTCCGAGCTGACGCACGAGGACATCGAGGAGGCCGTCGGCGGGCTGCCGGCGAGCAAGCTGCACAGCGCCGCGCTCGCGATCGGCGCGCTGAAGCAGGCGATCGCGGGCTATCAGGCGTCCGGCCGGGATCAGTAGTTTCCCCTAATTGACACGCCCGATCGCGGGCGATACGTTTATGTCGCCTGACACCTGGCGGGGCAGGCGGAGTACGCGATGCGTTTCATTCTGGGCTTCCTTGTTGGCCTTACGCTCGGCTACGGCGCTGCCAGCCTGCTGACGATGCAGAGCGAGGCCGAACGCTCAACCCCCTAACCGAAGACCACCAAAACGTAGGGACGCAGCTTCAGCTTCGTCCGTGAAACGCTGCGTCCGGCAAAAGACGTGACGTCGCACGGACGGACCTGAAGGTTCGTCCCTACTGTTCTTTAAACCGCTTGCTTGATGTTGATGCTGCTGAGGAACGCCTCTACGAGGTCGCGGTCCAGCTGGGTGCCGGAGGCGGCCCGGAGCTGACGCTGCGCCTCCTCCTCGTCCGCGCGCGGGCGGTGTGGCCGGTCTGACGTGATCGCGACGTACGCGTCGGCGATGGCGAGGATGCGCGCTTCCAGTGGGATCTCGTCGCCCTGGAGGCCGTCCGGGTAGCCGCGGCCGTCGATCCGCTCGTGATGCGATGCGACCCAGGCAGCCTCGTCATCGAGGCCGTTGATCCCGGCGACGATGTCGCGCGAGTAGGTCGGGTGCATCCGCAGCGTCTCCAGCTCGTCGACGCTGAGGATGTCCGGCTTCGCCATGATCCGCTCGCTGACGGCGAGCTGGCCGACGTCGTGCAGCAGCGCCGCGATACGCAGCTTGCGCACGCGAGGCTCCGGCAGGCCGGAGGCGCGGGCGATATCGCAGGCAACGCCGGCGACGCGCTCCGAAACGCTGGTCAAGAACGAAAAGCGCGAGTCGAAGAGCTTGGCGAAGTTCTCGACGAACGGCTCGAGGCGCATGGCGCGGCCTTCGCGCAGCCTCTGGCAAGCGGCCGCAAGGCTGCCCGGCACGTCGGCGCCGAAGAGACCGAGCCAGAACGAATCGTCGGCGGCGAGGTCGTGCAGTTGGGCGACGGCCTTGGGGTCCGCCTCGGCCCCCGACAGGCGGTTGAGCCAGCTGTCGAGGTTGCGGCGCGCCAGCAGCGGCATCGTCTCGTCGATCATGGCCTCGATCAGGTCGGCAAGGCCGACGACGCGGCCGACAACCGAAATTCGCTCGCCGTGGAGGCCGTGGGGATAACCGCTGCCGTCCCAGCGTTCGTGGTGGGTCGCGACGCCCTGGATCGCCTCTTGCGGCAGACCGAGCGCCTTGACGGCGCGCGCGCCGTGCAGCACGTGGTCGACGATGCGGCCGGCGACAAGCTCCGGGTCGTCCGTCACGGTCGCGGCGTCTTCCGGGCTCATGCGCGGCAGCGAGGCGAAGACGAGACGCTCGTCCGCGCGCGTGTAGGCGCCTAGGCCCTTGCCCGCGGCGATGACGCCGAGGTCGTGCAAGAGGCCGGCGTAGCAGCACGCGAGCCGCGTCGGCGCATCCAGCTCGAGCGCCTCCGCCAGCGCCGTCGCGATGTAGGCGACGCGCTGGGCGTGACCCGGCGCTCTGCCTTCCGCCAGATCGAGCGCGAGGCTCGTCGGGATCAAGAGGCTGCTAAAGCTGTGGCTGGGGGCTCGTTTGAAGCTGGTTATGCGCTCTGGGGCGCTTACGTTTGCCAATTTCGCTGCCGTCTACCTCAGAAGTGCGCTTACGTGACTGCCGGTATTTGTAATATCGGCAGTTTTGCCCAACAAATAGACGGGCATCGCAGAGCGCGATGCCCGTCTTGCCTCTTAACGGCAGCTTGTTAGCGGTTTAGGCGACGAAGAGCGGCGCCAGCACCAGCGTAATCGTCGCCAGCAGCTTGACGAGGACGTGCAGCGAAGGACCGGCCGTGTCCTTGAACGGGTCGCCGATCGTATCACCGACGACGGCCGCGGCGTGCACCGCCGAGCCCTTGCCGAGGACGACGCCGTTCTCGTCCTTCATTGAGCCGGCCTCGATGTACTTCTTTGCGTTGTCCCAGGCGCCGCCGCCGTTGTTCAGGAACGTCGCAACCAGGATGCCGGTAATCGTGCCGATGATCAGCAGGCCGGAAACGGCGAGCCAGCCGGCGTTCGCCGCGTTGTCACCGACTTCGAGCTCTGAGACGCCGTAGCGGAAGATCAGGCCGACCGCGATCGGCATGCCGATCGCCAGGATGCCGGGCGCGATCATCGCCTTGAGCGAAGCGCGGGCGGTGATGTCGACGGCGCGGGCGTAGTCGGGACGCGAGGTGCCGGCCATGATGCCGGGGTCCTCGCGGAACTGGCGCCGCACCTCTTCGATAATCGCACCGGCGACCCTGCCGACCGAACGGATCGCCAGCGAGCTGAAGAGGAATACGAGCATCGCGCCCATCAACCCGCCGACGAACACGTCGATGTTCGAGAGGTCGATCGGCAGCTCCTGCGTCAGAGGCAGGTCGAGGCGCTCTTTCACCTTATCGAGGTAGGCGCTGAACAGCAGGAAGGCGGCGAGGCCGGCGGAAGCGACGGCGTAGCCCTTGGTGAGCGCCTTCGTCGTGTTGCCGACCGCGTCGAGCGAGTCGGTGATCTGGCGGGCGCCCTCAGGCGCGCCGGAGAACTCGGTGATGCCACCGGCGTTGTCCGTGATCGGCCCGAAAGTGTCCATCGCGAGGATGTAGGCCGCCGACATGAGCATGCCCATCGTCGCGACGGCGGTGCCGAAGATGCCCGTCGTGAAGGCCGGCACGCCCTCGACGTCAGCGTTGGAGCCGAGAAGGAACGAAGCGACCAACGCCGTGCCGATCGCCAGCGCCGTCG
>DATDPC010000101.1:0-11725 GCA_035292965.1 Dehalococcoidia bacterium
CGGCGGCACGCCTCGGCGAGTTGCTCGTCAGTGTAAGGCTGGAAAAGGCTCAGACCGGCGCCCCTCAGATACCGTCGTTGTAGCTGCGAGGCGATTATAGGTTGCCCGATCCTTACGGGGCAATTCGTGTTTGACGCTTCCTTAACCCATGGACGCCGCGTTCGTGGCAGAATGTGCGGCGAACCGCCAAGCGGCGAAATAGCAGGAGGAGAATCTTCATGGCACTAGGCGTTTACTTCCACCCGGCGAAGCTGAACCGTCAGCAGTACGACCAGTCAATCAGCGCGCTCGAGAAGGCAGGTCACGGTTCGCCCCCGGGGCGTATGTACCATGCCTGCTTCGGCGAGGGAGACAACCTGATGGTCTTCGAGATCTGGGACACGCAGGAGAACTTTGCGAAGTTCGGCACCGTCCTGATGCCGATCCTGGCGCAGGTCCCGATCGACCCGGGTCAGCCGGACGTCATGCCGATCCAGAACATCATCGTCGGCAAGTAGCACCCCCACCTACCCATTGCGAGCCATCCTTCCGCAGAAGGAGGCGAAGCAATCCTTGACGGCATGTGACTCGAACGACGATCCGTCAAAGATTGCCACGGGCTAACGCCCTCGCAATGACGGACGGGGGTATTAGCCCCGTACCGGGTTCGTCGTCTCTTCGTCGCCGGGCGCCGGCTGCGCGGTCATGAAGTTAGGGCGGTCTTCGCGCATCGGCCGGCCGGTGCCGCCCCGGCGCACGGCGACGATCTCGGCGACGATCGACACGGCGATCTCCTCCGGCGTCTCGGCGGCGAGGTCGAAGCCGATCGGCGTGTAGACGGCCTCGAGGTCGCCCTGGTCAAAGCCCTCTTCGTAGAGGTGGCGCAGCACCGTCGAAACGCGGCGCCTGCTGCCGATCATGCCGACGTAGGCGGCGCCGCGACCGAGCACGGCGCGCAGTCCCGTCTCGTCCTGCTTGTGGCCGCGGCTGACCAGGACGATGTAGGTCGTCGGGCCGATCGGGAAGCCCTTCAGCTCCTGCGTGAAGTCGCCGCACATCACCTTGTCCGCCATCGGGAAGCGCTCCGCGTTGGCGTACATCTCGCGGTCATCGAGCACGGCGACGGAGAAGCCGATGTGGGCGCCGATCGTCGCGAGCGAGAGGCTGATGTGCCCACCGCCGACGATCAGCAGCGTCGCCGGCGCTTCCGTGATCTCGACCATCACCTCGTATGCGTCGGCGCCGCCCTTGGCTTCGAGACGGTGGATGCGGCTGCCCTGCGGCCGGTAGTACATCGCCTGCGTGAAGCGACGCGGGAACTCGGTCAGCGCCGCGAGGCAGTCCTCCGCGACGGCGTCCTCGAAGGCGCCGCCACCGAGGCTACCGAGGCGCGAACCGTCGCGGCGCAAGAGCAGCTTCGTCCCTCTTGCCGGCACAGCGCCCTCCGGCGCATCGACGATTGTCGCGACGACGACGGGGTCGCCGCCGCGTCCGGCGCGAATCTGCTCCGCCGTTATCTCACGAGAGAAGTCGTTCACGGGAACACAGTAACAAGTAACCAGTAACAAGTAACCAGTGGCCTGGGCGTTTCAGGCGTTACTGGTTACCGGTTACTGGTTACTCCCGTCAGACGTTGAACAGGACGTTGATCACGTCGCCGTCGCGGATCGGGTAGGTCTTGCCTTCGAGGCGCTGGTGGCCGCGGCGCTTCGCCTCCGCGTGCGAGCCTGACGCGACGAAGTCTTCGTAGGCGATCACCTCGGCGCGGATGAAGCCGCGCTCGATGTCGCTGTGGATGCGTCCGGCGGCCTTGACCGCGGGCGTGCCGTCCGTGACCGCCCACGCGTGCGTGTCCTGCGGCCCCGCCGTGTAGAAGGTCACGAGCCCCAGCAGCGAGACGACCTGCTGCAGCAGGCGCTCCGTCGCCGGCTCCGGCGGCAGGCCGAGCTCGCGGCGAAACTCGGCGGCGTCTTCCGGCGAAAGCTCGGCGACGTCCGCCTCGGCGCGCGCGGCGATGGCGATGACGCCGGTGCCGGGGCCACCGAAGCGCCCGCGCGCTTCCGTCTCGATCGCCGCCGCGTTCGCCGCCTCCGCCTCGTCGATGTTGAGCACGACCAGCATCGGCTTCGATGTGATCAGGTTGTAGCCGGAGAGCAGCGCCAGCTCCTCCGCCGTCAGCCCCTGGTTACGGATCGGCTTCTCTTCCTCCAGCCCTTCCTTTATCCGGTTGAGCAGCGCCATCTCCCGGTCCTGCGCCGTCCGCTGCGCCGCCGGCGTCGAGCGCGACTCCGACGCCAGGCGCTCGATCCGTCGCTCGACGATGCCGAGGTCCGCCAGCGCCAGCTCGAGATCGACGGCGGCGATGTCGCGGTCCTGGTCGACGCTCTCGAGCGGGTGGGCGACCGCCGGGTCGTTGAAGGCGCGCACGACGTGAACCAGCATGTCGGCCGTCGCCAGCGTGGCGAGCAACTGCGGCGGCGGCCCCTTCTTGCCGGCGCTGAGCGACGGGAAGTCGAGCAGGCGCAGCTCCAGGTACGTCGTCTTGCGCGCCTCTACCAGCGCCGCGAGCTTATCGAGGCGCTCGTCCGGCACCTTGACGACGGCTACGGCCGGTTCGCTCGGGTTGCTATGCGCCGGCAGATGCCCCGCCGCCAGCGCGCGCAGCAGCGACGTCTTACCAGACGAAGCGAGACCAACGATTGCAATGTCCACGCACCGATTCTAACGGGCGTGGCGTTTAGGCACCCTTCCCTCCATTGCGAGCCTGTCGAAGACGGCGAAGCAATCCTCGACGAGCCGTGTGTGAACAACGGGGCGTCAAGGATTGCCACGGGCTATCGCCCTCGCAATGGGGAATTTGCTACGCCTTGCCGAAGTTGGCGACGGCGCCCCAGTCGATCATGACGCAGGGCTCGTTGCCGATGACCCAGGCGTCATGCTGGCCGGTGAGCGTGACGATCTCGCCCGCACCGCACTCGAGCTCTTCACCACCCGCCATCTTGATGTGAATCCGGCCGGAGACGATGTAACCGGCGTGATCGACCTCGCACCAGTCCGTGCCGGCGATCGGCTTGATGTCGTTCGACCAGCGCCAGCCCGGCGCGTAGGTCGCGCGGGCGACAACGCCGCCGGCGAGATTGACGATTTCGAGCTTCGCGTGTGGTGGTGTGCGCGTCTCGTCCGGTGTTGCAAGGTTCTTGTGCTCGAAGTCAGGCATCGTTCTCCTCCTCTGTGATCTCGGTGCGGAGAAGACTATCGCCATACGTGGGGCCAGACAAGCTATTCCTTACGCATCGCCCAGGCAGGCAGCGTCGCGTTCGCGACGGCGTCGTACGCCGGCAGGTAGGGCTTGAGGTCGAGCACCGGCGTGCCGTCGATCGCGTCGAGGCCGCGGACGCGCAGGACGCCCTGGCGGCGGTGCAGCACCTGCACGACGGAGACGCCGATCGGGTTCGGGCGCAGCTGGCTGCGCGTCGCGAGGACGCCTCGCTCCGGCGGCGGCGTTTCGTTGCCGACGGCGATCGTCAGGCGCCGCGCCTCCTCCGGCACGCCGTCGAAGTGAAACACGACGATGACGTGGGAGAAGCCCTCGATCGCGTCGAGCGCGGGCGCCAGGTCGTCGCGCAGGATGATGTCGGAGCGCACGTCCTCCCAGCCCGACGGCCGCGATTCTCGCACGCGGTTACGCACGACGCCGATGGCGCGATACGACACCGGTTCGCGCGGGATCAGGGGCTTGCGTCCCGGCAGCAACGAGCGCAACGAATCGAGCAGCGACACAGCCGCATGATACGCTCCCGCGCAGATTCGCGGCGAATCTGGCCGATCTGCTTTACATATGACCTGATAAGGGCCGAAATATGCTAAAATGAGATTCGACTATGACTCATTGCCCCCGCCTTTCTCGACCCCGCGCGGGCACAACTTTTCTTAGTCCCGAAAGAGGTTAGAAGCGACCCCGCCCGGGGCTTACACGGCCCGGGCTTCGCTAACCCATGGCAGCAAATCGACAAGCCGCAGAGCAGTACACCGCCCGCGACATCCAGGTCCTCGAAGGGCTGGAGGCCGTACGTCGCCGCCCCGGCATGTACATCGGCGGGACGGACCAGCGTGGCCTCCACCACCTCGTCTTCGAGATTGCCGACAACAGCATCGACGAGGCGATGGCGGGCCACTGCGACCGCATCTGGATTCACATCTCGAAGGACTCGACGGTCACGGTCCGTGACAACGGCTGGGGCATCCCGATCGACAAGCACCCCGGCACCGGCAAGAGCGCCCTCGAGACGGTAATGACCGTGCTGCACGCCGGCGGTAAGTTCGGCGGGCAGGTCTACAAGGTCTCCGGCGGTCTTCACGGCGTCGGCGCCAGCGTCGTCAACGCGCTCTCAGAGAAGATGTGGGTTGAGGTACGCCGCAACGACAAAATCTACCGCCAGGAGTACGCCCGCGGCCAGGTCCTGGGCGAAGTGCGCCCCGTCAAAGAGTCCTGGTACAACGGCCCCGATACGCACGGCCTGGCCGAGACCGGCACTACCAGCTGCTTCTTCCCCGACAGCCAAATCTTCGAAGAGATCGAGTTCGACACGACGGTGCTGCTGCAGCGCTTCCGCGAGGCCGCTTACCTGACGAAGGGAATCTGGGTCTCGTTCTCGGACGAGCGCAGCGACAAAGAGCTGACCTTCTATTTCGAGGGCGGCATCCAGAGCTTCGTGCGCCACCTGAACAAGGACCGCGAGGTGCTCTTCCCGCGCCCGATCTACGTCGAGCGCGAGACCGACGGCTCCTCGATCGAATGCGCCATCCAGTACAACGAGACGTTCAACGAAGCCGTCTTCAGCTTCGCCAACTGCATCAACACTGCAGACGGCGGTAGCCACATGACCGGCTTCCGCTCCGCCCTGACGCGCGTCCTCAACGACTACGGCCGCAAGAACAAGCTGCTCAAGGAGGACGATAGCAACCTCACCGGCGAGGACGTCCGCGAGGGCCTCGTCGCCGTCGTCAGCGTCAAGCTGCCGGAGCCGCAGTTTGAGGGTCAGACGAAGGGCCGCCTCGGCAACCCCGAGGTCAAGGGCATCGTCGAGAGCGCCGTCGCCGAAGGGCTCACGCAGTACCTCGAGGAGCACCCCTCAGACGGCCGCCGGATTATCGAGAAGTGCCTCACCGCGGCGCACGCCCGCGAGGCGGCTCGCAAGGCGCGTGACCTCGTCATCCGCAAGGGCCTACTCGACGGGACGATGCTTCCCGGCAAGCTCTCCGACTGCTCCGAGCGTGACGCCGAGAGCTGCGAGATATTCATCGTCGAGGGTCCGTCCGCCGGTGGCTCCGCCAAGGGCGGCCGCGACCGTCGCACGCAGGCGATCCTGCCGATCCAGGGCAAGATCCTCAACGTCGAACGCGCCCGCCTCGACAAGATCTTCGGCCACGTCGAGATCGCCGCGATCATCAAGGCGCTCGGCACTAGCGTCGACGAGGAGTTCGACCTCTCGAAGCTGCGCTATCACAAGGTAATCATGATGACCGACGCCGACGTTGACGGCGCCCACATCCGCACGCTGCTCCTGACGCTGTTCTTCCGTCACATGCGCCCGCTGATCACGGCCGGGCATCTCTACATCGCCCAGCCGCCGCTGTACAAGATGGCCGTCGGCCGGCAGGAACGCTACGTCTTCTCCGACAAGGATCGCGACGAGATGATCCTCAAGGACAAGGCGAAGGTGACGACGCGCTTCAAGGGCCTCGGCGAGATGAACGCGGAGCAGCTCTGGGAGACAACGATGGACCCGGACCGCCGCATCCTCCTCCAGGTCGAGATCGAAGACGCGATGGTCGCCGACACGATCTTCTCAAACCTCATGGGCGATGACGTAGCGCCGCGCAAGGCGTTCATCCAGGCCCACGCCGCCAGCGTACGCAACCTAGACGTCTAAGGTCACCAGCACCGTAGTAGACTCGACTCGGTGAACATTGATGAAAGCCTTGACTTTCTGGAAAACCGTGGTCGCAGACCGGTCTGACTTCCTCGACCGCGTCATCGCGGTCCTCAAAGACAACGGCATTCGCTACTGCCTGATCGGCGGCCAGGCCGTCAACGCCTACGTCGAACCGGTTGTCGGCCTCGACCTCGATATCGCCGTGGCGCTGGAGCAACTGGACGTTGCAACGATCGCGATGGGTCGCCAGTTTGAAATAGAGCTGTTTGAGCACTCAGTAAATGTCAGCGACCGAGGGTCGGACTTGCGCGTGCAGCTTCAAACCGACCCTCGCTACTCGGAGTTTGTCGCCAGGGCAGCGCCGCGTGAAGTACTAGGTCGGACGTTTGTCGTTGCCGATATCGCAGATGTCTTGCAAGGCAAGGTTTGGGCTGCGTCCGACCCAACACCGCGCCAGAGCAAGCGCCTGAAAGACTACGCCGACATCGCCCGCATCCTCGAAGTACGCCCCGGCCTCGCTGACCGTGTGCCGCCGGAGATCAGCCAGAGGCTGACCTAATCGATCAACGCAGTGCCGCACATCGTTATAGACCTCGACCCGCCGCAGACTGACGCGCCGTCCTTCGACGGCGAGACGGCGGACCTCGTCTACTTCCTCTCGTGGGCGTTCTCGATGCGCTACGGCGCCAGCCACGATCTCTCGATCGCGGCGCTGGTCATGCGCACCGAATACAAGATCGACCTCGCGCCGCTGCTGACGTTCGCCGACCGCAACGTTGAGGACCCGGCGGACGAAGAGGCGCTCGCTCGCGCCTGGCAGGACGCTGCGCCGCTGGCCGAATGCTGCGGGCGCGTCGCAGAGGCGCTGGGGGGCAATGAGACGCGTCTGGTGGCGCTGCAGGACGAGTACCCGCGTCTTCGGTCGAACATCGCCGCGCTGGGGCGCATTGCCGCCTGGGCGGCAGAGCAAGACGCGCGCATCCGCGTCACCTACGAGCTCGATGACTAGCCCGCGTACAGTCCGTTGTCTTTGATGTACGCCTCGACGGCCGCCGGCGTCAGGTAGCGCAGGCTGCGGCCGGCGCGCACGCGCTCGCGCAGCGCCGTCGAGCTGATCGCAATCGACGGCATGTTGACGCGCACGATGCGGTCGAGACCGAACGGCAGGCCTTCCGGCGCCACATCGCCGTCGCGCTCCGCGACCGCCAGCTTCGCCAGCGCGGCAATTTCGGCCGGGTCGCGCCAGGCGGGCAGGTCGGCCAGCGCGTCCTCGCCGACGATCAAGAACAGCTCGTCTGCCGCTGACATGCGGCCACGCAGCAGGCGCAGCGTATCGACCGTATACGTCGGGCCCTCGCGCTCGACCTCGCAAGCGTCGACCGCGAACGCCGGGTCGTCATTAACGAGCAGGCGCGTCATCGCCAGGCGATGGGTAGCCGGGGCGACGTCGCGGTCGGCCTTGCGCCACGGGTCGCCGGCGGGGATGAAGAGGACGCGGTCGAGGCTTAGCTGGTCGCGCGCTTGCTCCGCGAGGATCAGGTGCGCGATGTGCGGCGGGTCAAACGTCCCGCCGAGCACGCCGAGCTTCATCCCGTCCACTCCAGCTCGATGTCGCGGACGCGCACCTTGGCGCCGGGGCGCGCGCCGGCGCGCCGCAGAACCTTCTCCAGGCCCATCTTGCGCAGGCGGTCCTGCAGCTCATCGAGCGCTTCTTCGCCGGACGCACCGAGCTTCAGCGCCGCCTCCTCCGCCCGCGCGCCAGAAACGACGAACACGCCGTCTTCCTGCTCGACCTCGATGCGGTCACGCGCTCTCGGTCGCAGCACCGGCAGCTGCTCGATGGCGGTTGCCTCCGGCTTCGGCGCGGTCTCCTGGAGGACGCGCATCAGCGCCTGGGTTAGCTCTCGCACGCCGGCGCTTGTCGCGCCCGAAATGATGAAAACTTGCCGGCCCGGGAAGGAGTCGACAAGCTCCTCGGCACGCTCGCGGGCGTCCGGCAGGTCCGTCTTATTCAGCGCGACGATCTCCGGCTTCGCGGCGAGGCGTGTGTCGTACAGCGCCAGCTCGCGCCGCACCGTCTCGTAATCGGCGAGCGGGTCTTCGGCGCCGGCGTCGAGCAGGTGGACGAGGACGCGCGTGCGCTCGACGTGGCGCAAAAACTGGTGCCCGAGGCCGACGCCGACGTGCGCGCCCTCGATCAGCCCCGGCAGGTCGGCCATGACGAACGAGTCGTAGCCCATGTCGACGACGCCGAGCACCGGTTCGAGCGTCGTGAACGGGAAGTCGGCGACGTCCGGCTGCGCGTGCGAGACGGCGCGCAGCAGCGTCGACTTGCCGGCGTTCGGCAGGCCGACGAGGCCTACGTCGGCGAGCAGCTTCAGCTCGAGACGCAGGTCGCGCTCTTCTCCCGGCATGCCCCTCTCGGCGAACCCCGGCGCCTGGCGCACAGAGTTGGCGAAGCGCGCGTTGCCGCGGCCGCCGGTTCCTGCTCTCGCAACAACCGCCTGCGCTCCGTGCGAGTCGATGTCCCAGGTTTCGCCTGTGTTGGCGTCCGTCAGTACCGTGCCGACAGGCACTTTGAGCACGAGCTTCTTACCGTTGCCGCCGGAGCGATGACCGCGGCCGCCGGGATGACCCGGCTCAGCCTTGTAGACAAGCTTGTGGCGGAAATGCGCCAGCGTCGTCAGACCCTCGTCGCCGAGGATGATGACGTCGCCGCCATCACCACCGTCACCACCGTCAGGCCCACCATGCGAGACGAACTTCTCGTGTCGAAAGCTAACGTGGCCATCGCCACCAGAACCGGAGATTACGTGGATATGTGCAAGATCGATCATTATTAATCAATTATAGGTTCGACCAACCCACAACCCTGCATTGGCCTGATCGATCAGTAGTATCGGGGATCGGGGGGATTGGTATCTAAGCGGCTGTGCCGGAGTTGTGGATGGCAGCGCGGATCGCGTCGATATCGGCGCGGACGGCGGGGGAATCTCGCAGATCGCGCGCTACTTGGGTGCAGCCGTGGACAACGGTTGAGTGGTCTTTCTTGCTCAGCAACTTCGCGATCGCGGCGTAGGTGAGGCCGGCGTCCTGGCGCATCAGGTACATCGCGAGGTGGCGTGCGTATGACAGGTCGTGGTCGCGCTTCTGGCTCGTGACCGCCTCCGGCGTCAGGCCGAGGTGGCGGCAGACGGCGTCGAGGAACTCGATCGGCGATGCGTGCGGTGCGGCCGTCGTTCCCTGCGCCACCGGCTGCAGCGCCTTCGCCGCGAAGTCGATCGTCAGGGGCTTCTTCGAGATGCGCGCCAGCGCCGCGACGCGGTTCACGGCGCCTTCGAGGTCGCGGATGCTCGAGCGAACGCGCAGCGCCAGGTAGTGACGCACCTCATCCGGCAGGTCGATGCCCTGGTAGTGAGCGCGAGTGGTGACGAACATGACGCGGTCCTCGATCGAAGGCGGCCTGATCTCGGCGACGAGCCCCCAGCGCAGGTGGCCCCGGAAGCGCGCCTCCGCCATCGCCATCGCGCTCGGGTCGCCAGCGACGGCGAGACGGCGCCCCTGATCGTGCAGCACGGCGAGCGTCTGGTAGAACTCGTTCAGCGTCGCCTTCTTACCGAGCAGGACGTGGATGTCGTCGATCAGCAGCAGGTCGAGCTCGCGATATCGCCCGCGAAACTCGGCGCCGTTGTGGTTGCGCACCGCCGTCGTGAACTCGCTGAGGAACTGCTCCGCCGTCACGAGGAGAACGCGCGTCTTCTGCTTCGTTGCCTCGTGCGCGATCGCGTGCAGCAGGTGCGTCTTGCCGTTGCCTTCGCCGCCGGTGATGAACAACGGCGAGTAGTTGGTGTTGCCCTCGACTCCCAGGTCGCGCGCCGCCGTCAGCGCGAGGCGGTTGAAATCGGCCTCGAGGAAAGAGGCGAAGGTGTAGCGCGGGTTGAGCGGCGTCGCCGGTCCGGGGATCAGCGCCGTCTGCATCGCCGGTGCGTTTTCCGCGTCGGGCGCCGCCGCTGACGGCGACGCCTCGTAGCGAATGCTGAGCCCGGGCCCGGCGACGGCCGTGAGCGCCTGGGCGATGACGGTGCGCAGTCGCGTGCGCAGCCAGTCGCAGGCGAGGTCGCTCGCCGCAGCGACGACGAGGGTCGTGCCCTCGAAGCGCAGGCCGGCGGTGTTGCGCAGCCAGGTGTCGTAGTTCTGTCGCGTAACGCGGAGGAGCAGCTGACCAAGGGTCGCATCCCAGACCTGCGGCGCGGACATGGTCTGTGGCGAGGACAAAGTTCCCCCTAGTCCGCTCTCGCGGACCCAAAAAATGAATCTGGGAAGTGCTCTTTGGCTGTCCTGACCGCTCAGCCCCAAACTCTTCGCTGTCGGGACTACGGGAAAGTAGCACAGGGGTCGCGTAGGGGGTCAAGCGTTTTATGATCACTTCGACAACAATTTCTTTTGTCACCGTTTTAGTTCACTTAGGGACGCTTTTTCTGACCCTCGAGCGCTGCTCGCAGCAGGCTTACGTCGGGGTTATCCCCAATGCGCAGGCGTCGGCGGACGGCACTACAATGGAGCACTGCGATGCTGCTTGCAGTTGACATAGGCAACACCAACATCACGCTCGGCGTCTTCGAAGGCGAGCGTCTGCGCGCCACCTGGCGTCTCTCGACAGACGTTGGGAAAGAGGCGGACGAGTACGCCGTCCAGATCGCCAGCCTCCTCGAGCTCGACGGCATCGACCGCGAGCAGATCCACCGCGCCGTCCTCGCCAGCGTCGTGCCGGCGCTATCGTCCGTGATCGAGACGGCGCTGCACCGGCGCCTCGGGATCACGCCGATGCGTGTCGGCGCCGGCGTGAAAACGGGCCTGCGTATCCTCTACGACGACCCGCGCGATGTCGGCCCGGACCGTATCGTCGACGCCGTCGCGGCGTTGAAGGCGCACAAGCCGCCGATCATCGTCGTCGACGTCGGCACCGCCACCGTGTTCGACGCGATCTCGCGCGAGGGCGACTACCTCGGCGGCGCGATCGCGCCCGGTATCGGGGTCGCCGCCGACGCGCTGGCGCAGAAAGCGGCGCTTCTGCGTCGCGTCGACCTGCAACCGCCGAAGCACGCCGTCGGCACCAATACGACGGCTTCGCTGCAGTCAGGCATCCTCTTCGGCTACGCCGAGCTGATCGAAGGCATGATCGACCGCTTTAAGGCGGAGATTGGCGATGACGCATGGGTGATCGCGACCGGCGGCTGGGCGCGCCTCATGGGCGAGCTGACGCGCGCCTTCGACCACATCGATCCGGACCTGACGCTGCAGGGCCTGCGCCTGGTCTACGAGATGAACATCGGAGAATCGTCGTGACGCTGGCCGGCCGCAACGTCGTCCTCTGCGTCACGGGCAGCATCAGCGCCTACAAGGCCGCTGACCTCGCGAGCAAGCTCGTTCAGGCAGGCGCCGTCGTCGACGTCTGCCTGACCGAATCGGCGCAGCGCTTCGTCGCGCCATTCACCTTCCGGTCGCTCACCGGGCGCGCCGTCTACACGAACATGTTCGAGCCGGCGACAGACGAGAAGGAAGAGCACATCGCCCTCGCCCGCCGCGCCCACGTCGTCGTAATCGCCCCCGCCTCCGCGACGACGCTGGCGCGCATCGCCCACGGTCTCGCGGACGACTTCGTATCGCTGACCGTGCTCGCGACCAAGGCGCCCGTGCTCGTAGCGCCGGCGATGGACTCGAACATGTGGGAAGCGGCGGCGACGCAGGCGAACGTGATCACGCTGCGCCAGCGCGGCGTGAGCTTCGTCGGTCCCGCCGAGGGCCGGCTC
>DATDPC010000102.1:0-7193 GCA_035292965.1 Dehalococcoidia bacterium
AGCGCGGCGCACTAGAGTCCGAGGTGGGAGCTCCACCCTGAAGGGTGGAGCAACGCTCTGTCTTTGCGAGGAGCGAAGCCGCGAAGCAATCTCGGGACGGCGCTCCGGGATTGCTTCGCCTGCGGGCTCGCAAAGACAGAAGGGGTTCGCCGGTCTATGTCTGTGTGAATCTGTGTAATCTGTGGCTAACGTGAACACGCCTCCTCGACCGGACGACTTGCCGGAGATAGCGCCGGGCCCGCCGCTGCTGCTCGTGCTGTCCGGCTTCTCCGGCGCGGGTAAGGACTCGGTGCGCGATCTGCTGATGGCGTGGCGGTTGCCGGTGCACTTCGCCGTGACGGCGAACACGCGGCCGCCGCGCGACGGCGAGGTGGAGGGGCGCGACTACCGCTTCGTCAGTGATGCCGAGTTCGACCGTCTCGAGCGCGACGGGGAGCTGATCGAGCATGCGATCGTCTACGGGCAGCGCAAGGGCGTGCCGCGCGACGAGGTGCTGGCGCCGCTGGAGACGGGCCGCGACGTGCTGGCGCGCGTCGACGTGCAGGGCGCGTTTACGCTGCGGCAGCTGGTGCCGGACGCGGTGCTGATCTTCATCGCGCCGCCGTCGCTGGAGGAAGCACAGCGGCGGCTGGCGTCGCGGCACACGGATACGGACGAGGAGCAGCGCCTGCGCGTGGCGACGGCCGCGGCGGAGATGGAGGCCTCGAAGTCGTTCGACTACATCGTCGTGAACGAGACCAACGGCCTCGACCGGGCAGCGCGGCGCGTGTTCGAGATCATGGCAGACGAGAAGAAGAGGCGTGGGGCTACATGAGCCTACGTGAGCGTTTCCAGCTGAACGGGGCGTCAGCCCTCACCCTAGCCCTCTCCCGAAGGGAGAGGGGATGCGTTTACGGCGTGTACGTCACCTCGATGACGCGGTCTGTGCGCAGGTCCGTCTGGAAATGGAGCGCGCCGACGTAGTCCTCGCCGTCAAGCCTGGCGCTGACGAGCTTCGCGCCGGCCGGCAGGCGGATGTCGACGTCGAAGGGGATGGCGCCGGTGCCTGCCTCCTTCTGGACGTAGAGGCGGTAGTGGCGCAGGTCGCCGCTGGCTTCGATGACGCCCGCGGTGTAGTAGACGATTTCGGCTGTACCGGTCTCGTCCGGTAGGACGCGGAAGAAGCGTCCGAAGCTCATGCGCCCGAACTCGGGGTTGATCTGCTCCGCGCCGGCGACCTTACCGTTGACGCGCACGTCGACGAGCTGGGCCTGCTTCGGCGCGTAGACGCGCAGGTAGCAACCGTAGACGCCCTGGAGCATCAGCGCCCGGACGAGGTCTTCGTCCCGGTTGGCGGCCCATTCGCGCACCGGGTTCTGGATGCTGTAGGTGACGTGTGACTGGGCGGCGCCGTCCTTGGTCAGCTGAACGTCAAGGGCGACGTTGTTCTTGAGGATCAGGTTGAGCTTGGTGCTGTTGACGCTCGTGTCGGCGAGCATCAGGTAGTCGCCCGTGTCGCCGCCGGCGAGGGTGCCGTCGAGGCCGTATTCGGCGCTGAGGCTCTGCAGCTTCGGGTCCTGGAAGTTGAGCTGGAGGTGACGCTCGCGCGCCTGCTGGTCGAGCAGCTTCAGCAGGTCGACCCACTTGCCCTTCGGCGCCGTGAACAGCTTGTCGAGCGTCGCTTGCGCCAGGTAGGAGAGGAACGCCTGGTGCTCCTCGCCGGGGACGTAGGCGTCGTCGCGCGTGTTCTCCAGCGTAACCTCGCGCAGGTTCTGCGGCGTGATCGTGACCTTGTAGCCGGGCATCTCGAGCGGGCCGAGCAGCTCCAGGAGGGCGCCGACGAAGTGGAGGTCGATGGCGATCGTGCCGTCCGTGGGCGGGGCGCCGCCCTTTTCGACGAAGGAGCGCGCGAGCTGCGCCGTCCGCGTGAAGTCGGGGTACCAGCCGGCCTCGCCGAGGCCCCAGGAGAAGTCTTTCTTGAGGTACTGCTTTAGCGGCGCCGGTGGCTCGATGTACTCGCCGCCCGTCTGTGACTGCCAGCGGTCGTAGAGCGCGCCGAAGTACTCGAGGTCGACGCGGTCGAGGCCGCCTTCGTCGAAGTAGGCGATGGCGTAGCTGGAGATGAGGCCGCCGGAGGGGAATAGCTCCGTGTCGTTCTGGGGCAGGATGAGGTAGGTCTTCGGGCCTTCGTAGCCGAGGAGTTGCGGTAGCAGCGCGTCGGCGCGGCTGTAGCCGGAGACGAGGCCTTCGAGGCGGGCCAGGGCGCCATCGAGGTCACCCGACGCGTTGGCGAGAGGGCCGATGAGGCCGTCCGGCAGGCGGTCGCGGTCGGCTTGGAGGCGCACGAGGCCCTGCTCGACGAGCGCCATCGGCGCCTCCTGCGCCTTGAGGAAGGCGAGCGCGTGCTGGACGGAGGTCTGGTCGCCGGTGGTGTCGCCCTGGCGCGAGAAGGCGATCGCGACGTCTGAGGCGGCGATGGCGGTGTCGGAGGCGTCGCGGGCGGTCTCGGTGAGGACGCGGACGCCCTTCGCCTGCTTACCGAGGATGGGTAGATGGGAGGCGATGCTGATCAGCGGGTCGTTCCGGGCAAAATCGTGGGCGGCGTGGGCGCGGGCCTGGGCGCGCTCGACCTCTGTTCGCGTGGCGAGGAGGCCGGTCTCGGACGTCTCGAGCTTGGCGAGGTCGAGCTCGTCGCGCAGCGATAGGAGGCCGGCGCGGGCGGCGGTGGCGTCGCTGTAGAAGCTGACGAAGCGATAGCCCTCGAACAACGCGGCGACGAGCAGCAGCGCGGCGAGGGTGGTGTAGAGGATGCGTTTGGTGTGGCGCCGGTCGCGGCGGGAGCGGCGGCGTCTGGTTGTCGTCACGGAGTCGACCATCCTTGTCTGCTTCTCCTTGCGGCCGCTTCTGATCAGAAGGGCGCATAGAGAACAACGCGACGTTGGGCGCTGCGTTTCGGATGCAGGGGAGGGTTTCGCTTCGCCGGGGCGGTGGTCGCTGCGCATCTTCGCCTTCGGCTCATCTGCTCCGCTCGAGATTAAGTAGGGTTTGAATACAAGGAGGGTGTCCCTCCTTGTACCTCCCGTCGGGGGTTGCACCCCCGTACCCCGCTTTTGTCCGCCCCTTCGGGGCCGGACGCGCGTAAGGGGCGCTCCGTCGGGTGTCGTAGCGTCACGTACTTCTTCGTGAGGTTGCTTCGCCTCGCTTCGCTATGGCTCGCAATGACGAGGGGGCTGCTCCCCGAGCATCGTGGCTCGCTTTTTGTCCGCCCTTCGGGCCGGACGCGCGTTACTAGCGCCCTTCTTCCATATCGGGGCGTCACGTACTTCTTCGTGAGGTTGCTTCGCCTCGCTTCGCGATGGCTCGCAATGACGAGGGGGCTGCTGCTCCCCGAGCGCCACGAAAGCTGAGGGCTGATTGCTGACGGCTGACGGCTGATGGGTGCGTTGGCGAAATGTTCCTTGGGGTATGGCGTTTGTAGTTAGGAACAAAGGCACGTCGGCTTGGCCTGGCAGGGAGCGCTTGCCTCAGGCCCACGACTAAGGAAGGTCGGACTTTGGAGCTGAAGGTCTACCTCGATTTCCTGCGCCGCCGCTGGTGGCTGCTGATTCTCGGTCCCCTGATCACGGGCATCGCCGCGTTCTACGTGACCGGCCAGATGCAGCCCGTCTACAAGGCGACGGCGACCGTGCTCGTCAACCGGACGGTTACGCCCGGCGTGATCGACTACAACGACCTGCTCCTATCGGAGCGCCTGACGAACACGTACGCGCAGCTGATCGAGCGCCCCAGCGTCATGGACGAAGTGATCCGGCGCCTCGCCCTCCCCTTCGACCGCGGCACGCTCGAGGCGAAGGTGAGCGTTGCGCCGATCAAGGACACGCAGCTGCTCAACGTCTCCGTAACCGATGGCGACCCGGCGATCGCGGCGCGGCTGGCGAACACGGTGTCGCAGGCATTCGCCGACGACACGGCGAGCCAGCTCTCGTCCGCGGGCACGGTGACGATCGCGAAGCCGGCGGACGTGCCCGGCGGGCCGATCAGCCCCAACCTGTTCATGAACCTGGTGCTCGCGGGCATGCTCGGCATCGTCGCCGCGGTCGCGCTCGGCGCGCTGCTCGATTACCTGGACGACACGGTCAAGACAGAAGAAGACATCGAGTCGATCGAGGGCATGCCGATCCTCGGGCGGATCAGCCGCTTCAAGGCCGGCACCGGCCCCGCCTTCGGCGATGACCAGCAGGCGCCGGTGGGCGAGGCGTATCGCCAGCTGCGCACCAACGTCCACTTCACGGCGATGGGCGAAGAGCTGAAGACGATCGTCGTGACGAGCGCCAACCCGGCGGAGGGCAAGTCGACGACGGCGTCGAACCTCGCGACGGTGCTGGCGCAGGCGGGCGACCGGGTCATCCTCGTCGATACGGACCTGCGGCGCTCGTCGCTGCGCAAAACGTTCGCGACGGCGGGAGAGCCGTCCGTGGGCCTGACGGGGCTGCTGCTGAGCAACACGGCGGAGGCGCTGCCATCGCTGGTGCCGACGCAGTGGCCGAACCTCAAACTGCTGCCGTCTGGCGTGCTGCCGCCCAACCCCTCGGAGCTACTGACCTCAGCGCGGATGCAGCGCGTGATCCAGTCGCTGCGCAAGCTCGCGGACTACGTGATCTTCGACACGCCGCCGGTGCTTGCCGTGACGGACGCGATCATCCTCGCGGCGCGCACGGACGGGACGATCGTCGTCGCCGAGGCGGAGCAGACGCGGATGGACGCGCTGCGCCACGTATCGAAGCTACTTAACCACGCCAACGCGCGCGTCATCGGCGTCGTGCTGAACAAGGCGAAGGTGCACCAGCACGACTACTACTACTACCGCATCGAGGAGACGGAGGACGGCGCGAAGGGGCTCAAGCGCCTGAGGCTGCCGTTCAAGCGCTCCGCCGCGTCCAACCCGAAGCCGAAGCGCCTGCCGATCACGCGACTCTTCCGTCCGGGGACAAACAAGCGCGCCGAGATCGCCGGCGACGCGATGAAGACGCTGCTGGCCCAGGGGGCGCTCAGCGACGCCGACAACGCCGCTCTGGTGGAGGACGTCGAGAAGCTGACGCAGGCTGCGCGTGAAGAATCGATCGCGGCCTGGTGGAAGGCGGCGACCGAATCGAACGGGCTCGGCGCGAACGAGACCGGAGGCTCGCCGCCGGCGGTGGACGAGGCGTTCGAGAAATCGATGGACAGCCTGCTGGCGCGCTTTGACAACACGGTTGGGATGCTGCGCTCGCTGAAGGAGCCGGAGAAGCCCGACCTCGCGATCGACCCGCAGCTTGCGGCCGTCGATGAAGCGTCGAGCAAGCCGGAAGCGAACGGCAAACAGGCTGAGGCGGCGTCAAAGAATGGGTCGAACGGGTCTAACGGCTCGTCGCCGGAGACAAAGAACGGCACGAAGGAGAGCAACGGTGTGACCGCAACCAGAGACGCCAAAAGCGCGACGTAGATCGCGGTTCACCTGTAACAAGCAGCGCCTAACGGCGTTGCAAGCAGTGTAAGGAGACGTACGAAATGAACAAAGGAATGTTTCTCGCCGCGGTGGCGGCAACCCTGGGCATCTTCATTCTCACGGCGGGCGTCGCGTCGGCGCAGTATCCGCCGCCTGGCGACGAGTTGACCTGCAACGTCAACAAGATCGTCCTCAAGGTCAGCGACAGCGGCGACGTCGTCGCGAAGCTGACCGACCTTTCCGGCAAGCCGATCTCGGGTGAGCTGGTTTACTTCCAGTTCGTTGTCACCCCCGGTGACGCCAAGCTTGGCACAACCTCCGGCGTGACCAACGCCCTCGGCGAAGTCACGGTCAAGGTGAGCTCCGGCAACACGGCCGGGACGATCCTCGTCCGGGCCTACAGCGGCGAAGACAGCTGCCAGGTCCTCCTGACCGTCGTCAAGGACCCGATTGCCCAGGTGCTGCCTTCAGCGCCGCGCACCGGTGACGGTGGCCTGATCCAGGAAGGCGGCAACGCTTCACCGCTGCTCTACGGCGGGTTCTTCGCCTCGATCCTGGCGCTGGGGCTCGGCTACTGGCTCCTCGCGCGCAGCGATGGCTCCGTCTGGCGGGGTCCCAAGCGCTAACAACCAGCTCTCTAACGTAAGGAGCGAAGCTGCCCCGGCAGTCGCCTTGGGCGATTACCGGGGCGCTTGCTTGGAAGGAACCAAATGGCGAAAAAGGGTACGGAACCGGCGGTTCGCCGGGCACTGATCACGGGCATCACGGGGCAGGACGGCTCCTACCTGGCCGAGCTGCTGCTCGACAAGGGGTACGAGGTCCACGGGCTGCTGCGGCGCGCGAGCACGTTCAACACGTCGCGCATCGACCACCTTTACCAGGACCGGCACGACCCGGAGCCGAGCCTGGTGCTGCACTACGGCGACATCGCCGACGGCACGAACCTGACGCGCCTCGTGTCCCAGATCCAGCCGCACGAGGTCTACCACCTGGCGGCGCAATCGCACGTGCGCACGAGCTTCGACATCCCGGAGTACACGGCGGACGTCACCGCCGTCGGCGCGCTGCGGATTCTGGAAGCGATCCGCGACTCCGGCCTGAAGACGCGCTTCTACCAGGCTTCGAGCAGCGAGATGTTCGGCAACGCGCCGCCGCCGCAGAGCGAGGCGACGCGCTTTGAGCCGCGCAGCCCCTACGCCTGCAGCAAGCTGTTCGCTTACTGGACGGCGGTCAACTACCGCGAGAGCTACGGCATCTTTGCCGCCAACGGCATCTTGTTCAACCACGAGTCGCCGCGCAGGGGCGAGACGTTCCTGACGCGAAAGGTTACGCGCGCGATCTCGCGCATCCTCGCCGGCAAAGAGCAGTACGTCTACCTCGGCAACCTCGACGCGATCCGCGACTGGGGCTACGCGCCCGAGTACGTCGAGGCGATGTGGCTGATCCTGCAGCACGAGCGCCCGGACGATTTCGTGATCGCAACGGGCGAGAGCCACAGCGTGCGCGAGTTCGTCGAAGTTGCGTTCGATCTCGTTGGCCTCGACTGGCGCGACCACGTGCGCTTCGACCCGCGCTACATCCGGCCGACGGAAGTCGATCATCTGCTCGGCGATCCGTCGAAGGCGGAGGCGCTGCTCGGCTGGCGGCCGCGGACGACGTTCCGCGGCCTGGCGCGGATCATGCTCGAGGCGGACCTGACGGCGGAGCTGGGCTGCGACGGCGCGATGCA
>DATDPC010000103.1:0-2546 GCA_035292965.1 Dehalococcoidia bacterium
CGATGCTCACCGGCAGGTCGACGGCGTCGACGATCGCCTCAATCGCGGGGACGACGCGGTTCGTCTCCTCCTCGAGGCTGATCTCACTGAAGTCGGGCCGCGTCGACATGCCGCCGACGTCGATCAGGTCGGCGCCCTCCCCCTCGAAGCGCCGCGCCTGCGCAACCGCCGCCTCCAGGTCCCCGACGCCGTCGCCGGAGAACGACTCCGGCGACAGGTTGACGATGCCCATGACGTAGGTGCGGGCGCCCCAATCGAAGCGGCGGCCGCGGATCGTCATGCTCGGCGCCAGGTAGGAGGTCACGCAGCTACGCTACGAGCAATCGGGCAATCGGGCAATCGGGGAGGAAGATTTACCAGGCCAAGCGCTCCTTGCCATTGCTTGTTTATCATGCCATGATAATCATGTTATGGCACAAGCAACCCGTACCTCCAATGCACTGCGTGTAGACGCCCAAGGCCGCATTGTCATCCCAGCCGAGATTCGCGAAAAGCTGGGGCTCGAGCCAGGCACGAGAGTCATACTCACGGTGAAAGACGGCGCCCTCGAGATCCAATCTAGAGACAAGGCTATCCGGCGCGTTCAGGAGATGGTCAGGGCCCGTACCAAAGGTCGCTCGCTGGTCGATGAGCTGATCGCTGAGCGGCACGCCGAAGCAGCACGTGAGTGACTACGTCCTAGACTCCTCCGCGCTGCTTGCGATGATCAACGGCGAGCCTGGAGGCGTCGCCGTTGAGGCACTGACAGAGGATGAGGCGATCATCAGTTCCGTCAACCTCTGCGAAGTCGTGACGAAGCTCGTCGACAACGGCTTCAGCGACGAGCAAATCGACGAGGCCCTTCACGCCTTCACGCTGAGCGTCTTGGGATTCGATCAGGAGCAGGCTCTGAGAACCGGTCTCTTGCGAGAGCAGACGCGGCCCTTCGGCCTCTCGCTCGGTGACAGGGCGTGCCTCAACCTCGCGCGCAACCTTGGCCGCACGGCGCTCACGGCCGACCGGCTCTGGATCGACGTACCGGGCGTCGCCGTCGAGTTATTTCGCTAGCGGCGCTTACTCCGGCTTCGAGCCCGCGTCGGCGAGGCGGCGCTTGGCCTCGGCGTAGACTTCGGGCGCAAGCGGGCCCTTCTTCGCCGCCGTAACGTTGTCCTGCAGGTGCTCGACGCTCTTCGTGCCGACAATCGTGGTGCTGAGCTGCGGGTGGGAGAGCGTGAAGCGCAGCGTGAACTCCATGCGGCTCATGTCGCCCAGCAGGTCATCGACCTTCGCCAGCTCCCAGCGGCTCTTGAGCTCGTCCGGAGAGACCATGTAGTAGGTGCGTCCCTCCCAGTTCTCGGGAGCGCCGCGGGCGACGCCGCCGCGGATGATCGTGCCAGCGCCGGCCTTCGCCGCTTCGGCGATGACGTCTTCGTGCTCGCGCTGTAGCGCCGAGTAGGGGATCTGGAACGCATCGAAGATGCCCATGTCGATCTGCTTGCGCAGGTTCGGCAGCGTGCCTGACACGCCGATGAAGCGCACCTTGCCCTCCTGCTGCAGCGTCTGCAGCTCCTGCAGCGCGCCTTCGTCCGAGAACTCTTTCGGCTCCAGGCTGCGGTGGAACTGCACGAGATCGAGGCGGTTCGTCTTCAGCAGGCGCAGGCTGTTCTCGACGCCGTTGCGGATGTTCTCCGCCGTGTGGACGTGTTCCGCCGGCCCGCGCGAGTTGTCCGCGCCCGGCACGCAGCCGCACTTCGAGGCGAGGAAGTACTCGTCGCGCCGGTTCGAGATGTAGCGGCCGATCAGCTCCTCGCTACGGCCGTAATCGATCGACGTGTCGATGAAGGTGATGCCGGAGTCGAGGACGGCGTTGAGCACCTGCTCCGCCTGCTCGTCCGTGATCTCGGGGCCGCGGGGGCCGCCGCGCAGCTCCATCGCGCCAAAACCAAGGGTGGTCACTTCAACGCCAGTGCGACCCAGCGTTCGCTTGGGCAAGTCAGCCATATCTAGTCTCCTCTAGCTAAGAAAAACGACGGCGTGTGGTCCAGATGCGTTTAGGCCGGGTTGCCGGCCTCCATCTGGCGCCGCAGGTCCGGCGGCAGCAGGTTCGGTATCGAATCCTGGATCGGGTATACCTCGTTGCAGCGCGAGCAGGTCAACGTGCCTTCGACGACCTCATCGCCTTCGTCTTTCGTGATGCTCAGGGTCAAAGGCGCCTTGCATACGGGACAGACGAGGATGTCCATCATGTCTTTGCGCATCGGCTGCTCACCTCCTCCGGGACGATTTCAGTCTCGGCGATTCGATTTGGACTGTCAACGAAAGTACGGTTATCGCCCGCGGCGTCGCGGGTCCTTGCCGTCATCGACGCGGCGGATGCGGCGCTTTGGCGGTTCGCTCGCCTTCGGGGCGGGCGGCGTGCGTCCGGCGGACTTCGGTGGTTGCTTCGCCTTGGGCGCCTCGGGCGGCTTGCCGGCGCGCGGAGCCTTCGCCGCCGGTGCGTCTGGCTTCGGCGGCGCCTTGGCGGCGCGCTTCGGGGCCGCCGGCGGCGCCTCGGTCGGCGACGTCGT
>DATDPC010000104.1:0-3116 GCA_035292965.1 Dehalococcoidia bacterium
CGCCGGACGCGCGCGTGCTGGAGCTCGCGGCGCAGCGAGGCGACGCATCCGCCGCCCTGGCAATCGACCGCGCCGGGCGTTACCTCGGCGCCGGCCTCGTCAACCTGATCGACGTGTTCAACCCGGAGGTGATCGTCATCAGCGGCAGTTTGCGCAAGCTGGGGGAGCGCTACCTGGGACCGGCGCGCGAGATCGCGAAACGCGATGCCTTCGCGCAGCACTTCGCCGACGTGCGCATCGTCGAAGCAGAGCTGGGCGATGAGTCGCCGGCAATCGGCGCAGCGCTGCTGGCAGAGGAAGTAACCAGTAACAAGTAACTAGTAACCAGAGAAAAGCGATCGGCCCTGCTGGTTACTTGTTACTGGTTACTTGTTACTATCACAGCAAGGAGGGGCCTCATGGGACCCGTAATCGTCTTCGTAATCATCATTGCTGTAGTCGTTGTCCTGGCGTTCATCGTCATGGGCATCTACAACGGCCTCGTGCGCGGGCGTTTGCGCGTGAAGGAGGCCTGGTCCGGCATCGACGTGCAGCTGAAGCGCCGTTCGAGCCTGATCCCCAACCTGGTCGAGACGGTGCGCGGCTACGCGGCGCACGAGCGCGAGACGCTGGAGAATGTGACCCGCGCCCGCGCCATGCTCGACACGGCGACGGCGACCGGCACACCGCAACAGGCGGCGCAGGCGAACAACATGCTGACGCAGGCGCTGCGATCGCTGTTCGCCGTCTCTGAGGCTTACCCGAACCTGAAGGCGAACGAGAACTTCCTGGCGCTGCAGAGTGAGCTGACGGACACGGAGGAGAAGATCGCCTACGCGCGCCAGTTCTACAACCGCAACGTCCTCTCCTACAACACGGCGACAGCGACATTCCCGTCCGTGATCTTCGCGAACATGTTCGGTTTCCAGCCGGAGGAGTTCTTCGAGGCGGACGAAGAGGTGCGCCAGGACGTTCGCGTCAGCTTCGCGCCGACAGCAGGCGCGGGCGCCGCGGCCGCGGCGGGAGCGCCGCCGGCAGAGCCGCCGACCGCGCCGAGCAACTGACGCCCGCTAACCGGGGTATCGACTCGTGGCGCTAGACCAGCCCGTCCTGATCTACGACCGCATCTCGTCCAACCGGCGCAAGACTTTCGGGCTGATGATCCTGTTCTTCATCACGGTCGCCGCCGCCGCTACCGGTTTCGGGATCGTCCTGGGACTGCCGCCCGGCCTGGCGCCGTTCGTCATCGTCTTCGTCGCCGGGTTTGCGTTGTTCTCCTACTTCGGCTCCGCCCGCGTCGCGCTGGCCGTCGCCGGCGCAAGGGAGGTCGGCAAAGAGGCCGAGCCGGCGCTGTACCGCGTCGTCGAGAACCTCTGCATCGGCGCCGGCCTGCCGATGCCCAAGGTCTACGTCATCGAAGACGGTGCGATGAACGCGTTCGCAACCGGCCGCGACCCGGACCACGCCTCCGTGGCGATCACGCGCGGCTTGATGGAGAAGCTCGACAAGCAGGAGCTCGAGGGCGTAATCGCGCACGAACTGTCGCACATCGGCAACCGCGACACCTTGCTGATGACCACGGTCGTCGTGCTGATCGGCGTTCTCGCGCTGCTTGCCGACATTTCCTTCCGGATGACGCTGTGGGGCGCCGGCGGTCGTAACTCATACAGGGACAAGAAGGGCGGCGGCAGCATCATCATCATCGTCGCGATCCTTGCGGCGATCCTGGCGCCGATCGCCGCGCGCATGATCGCGATGGCGGTGTCGAGGCAGCGCGAGTACCTGGCGGACGCTTCCGGCGCGCTGCTGACGCGCTACCCCGAAGGCCTCGCCAGCGCTCTCGAGAAGATCCGGGGCGACAAGGACCCGTTGGACGCGGCGACAAAGGCGACGGAGCACCTCTACTTCGTCAACCCGCTGCAGGCTCACGCCAGCGCCCTGAACAACCTCTTCTCCACCCACCCGCCAATCGAAGAGCGCATCCGCCTCCTCCGCGCGATGTAAAGCTGAGGAAGCGTGTCGATTCGACGAAGCGTCAAAGATTGCTTCGCCGTCTTCGACTGGCTCGCAATGGAAGATGATCTCCTTTTCACCATTGCGAGGAACGAAGCAACCCTTGACGGTTCGTGATGCCACAGCGTGACGAGCGGCAGTACTGCGTCTACCTCCTGACGAACTACACGAACAGCGTCATCTACACCGGCGTGACGAATGACTTGCTACCCCGCGTCGAGGAACATCGTGAGAAGCGCGCGAAGGGCTTTACGAGTACGTACAACGTCTGGAAGCTCGTCTATTACGAAGTCACGGACGACCGGGAAGGGGCCATTTGGCGCGAGAAGCAGATCAAGGCGGGCCCGCGGCGAAACAAGGTTGCTCTCATCAAGGTGGCGAACCCGACGTGGCGTGATCTGTATCAAGAGCTCATTGATGGCGCATGAGAGGCCAAAGATTGCTTCGTTCCTCGCAATGGTTAGAGGCGGCCCGTTTCTCCCCATTGCGAGGAGCGACAGCGACGAAGCAATCTTTGACGCACCGAGCGTCTAATATCCTCTCGTGGCGAAGAAGACGCCGAGGCCCCTGACGCCGGACGAAGTCGTAGACCGCCTCGGGGCGTTCTATGGACGGCCCGAGTGGCGGCCACACGGCGACGCGACCAGCGAGCTGGTGCTGACGCTGCTCTCCCAGAACACCGCCGACATCAACTCCGGACGCGCCTTCTCGCGCCTCCTGCAGCGCTTCCCCGACTGGCAGAGCGTGATCGACGCGCCGACGAGCGAGATCGAGGACGCGATCCGTCCCGGCGGCCTCGCCCCGACGAAGGCGCCCCGGCTGAAGGCGATGCTCTCGGAGCTGAAGGCGCGCACCGGCGGCTTCGACATGCGCTTCCTCGAAGACCTACCGATCGAGCAGGCGCGCGAGTGGCTGCGGTCGCTGCCGGCGGTGGGGCCGAAGACGGCGGCCTGCGTCCTCCTCTTCGGCCTCGGGTTGCCCGGCCTGCCCGTCGATACACACGTCCACCGCGTCTCGATCCGTCTCGGCATCGTCTCGCCGAAGCTGACGCCGGAGAAGGCGCAGACCGAGCTCGAGGCGCGCGTGCCGCCGGACGACCACTACCTGTTCCACGTGCTGCTGAT
>DATDPC010000105.1:0-7382 GCA_035292965.1 Dehalococcoidia bacterium
CAGGTCGAAAGGATGGCGCAGCCGCCGAGCTCGGTCGGGACGCGGCGCAGGGCCGGGGCCAGCTCCTCGGTGGCGAAGGCGAGCCGCTCCCGCAGCTCAACCGGCGTCTCGTGGTGACTGACGCCGGTGACGGATACGTGCACTAGGCGCGCCCCTCGCGCCGCGTCCGCTCGCGCGCGATCGCCGCGTTGCGCTCCGAGTCGCTCAGTTCCGAGTCTTCGAGCTCTTCGTCCGGCTCCGCCGTCGGCACGTCGTCGAGCGCCGAGTGCGAGTCGTGGGCAACGCTGCGCGCCGTCGAGGCCATCGCCTGGGCGCGGTAGACGTTGGTCAGGTGCATGTACTTCGCCTGCGCGTCGAAGAAGCCGAGAGGGCGGCGCGGCTTCTTTGGTCTGTTAGGCATCGTTACCTCTAGCCTATTGCGTCCGCGGGCACGCCGACAGCTTCGTACGCCGCCGCCATGCCGAGCAGGACATGATCGCCAAGCGCGTGTACCTGCCCGTAGGCCGCCAGCGCGTCCTCCATCGGCAACGATTCGCGCACCGCCGCCTGGCGCATCGTCTCGTCCATCGTCTTGCGAAAACCGATGTAGGCGCCAACGGCGCTCGGCAGCGGCAACCCCGCCTCGAGCAACACACGCCCGTACGCCCCGCCGATGTCCGCCGCCTCGTCCAGCAGCCCGGAGCGGTGCGTCTTCTTGTCCAGGTATTCACCCGCGAGCTCGACGAGGCGCCGGCCGAGATCGCGCAGCTGCTGCCGGCTCCCGTCCGAGAGCGCCGCGTACCAGCCGTTCTCCTGCTGACGCGCCCGCTGCAGCTGCCGCCGCAACCGCGTCACCGTCAGGCGCTCGACCTCGATGTGGTTACGCGTCCGGCCTTCGCCCCCCACCATCTCCTGCAGGTTGATCAGCGAGAAGCGCCGGTGGCCGCCCGGCGTGCGGTAGACGCTCAGCCTGCCCGCGTCCGCCCACCGCCGCAACGTCGATTCGTCGACGCCGAGGATCTCGCAGGCGCGCCGCAGGGTCACCCACCTCGAACCGTTGCGCGCGGCCATCTGCGGATCAATGCCTTGATTCATGAGCACCCTGCCTGGCTAATCTACGTCCGCGACCATTCTACAAGCCCAGCAAGGGCCGGCGCGTAACAGCAACGTTGCGATGCACTGCCAATCTCGGCAGCCTCGTCGTGTAGCTGCAGGCCTTCAGGCCTGCTAAAGGACGCTTCGTATCTCGATAAACACCTGCCTCCCAACTCCGACGCACCGCGTCAAGCAGGTCTGAAGACCTGCAGCACATCCTCTTATGTTCACTCCATCTGCGCCGAAAGCCCGGTGCTGCGCTCGAAGACGTGGTCGTCTGCCTTCGTCGCCGCGTCGAAGGCGGTGCGGCCCGTCTGAAGGCTGCGCGTGCCGTACTTGCGGCGCACGCGGTCGAAGGCGGCGCTGAGCGACTCCTCTTTCGCAGCCGGCTCCGGCTCCAGGCTCAGCTGCACCACGTCATCGACCAGGTTGCTCACGCCGATGCCGATCAGCCGCACCGGCCGCTTCTCCACCTCTCGCACCCGGTTCAGCAGCGCGTCCGCCGCCTCGAACACGGCCGCATCGCTGTTCGCCGGCCTCGATAGCGTCAGGCTGCGGTTCACCGTCGTGAAGTCTTCGTAGCGTAGCTTCAGCGTCATCGTCCGGGCGCGTCGTCCCGCCTTGCGCAGCTGAGAGGCGACGCTCTCGCTGAAGCCGCGCAGCACGGCGCGCAGGTGCTCCACGTCGACGACGTCCGCCGCGAACGTCCCCTCCCGGCTGATCGACTTCGCCTCCGAGTCGCCGCCCACCGGCGTGGGGTCGATGCCCCGCGCCCGCTGGCCAACCGACGCGCCCTGCCGCCCGAACAACCCCTCCAGCGTCGCCGGCGGCAGCGCCGCCAGCTGCCCGAGCGTCGATAGGCCCAGAGGCTTCAGCCGCTTCTCCATGCTCGGCCCCAGCATCGGCAGCGCCCGCAGCGGCATCGGAGCCAGGAACGCCGCCTCATCCCCCGGCCGCACGACGCAGACGCCGTCCGGCTTCGCCGCGTCCGACGCCACCTTCGACACGAGCTTGCTCGTCGAAATCCCGACCGACGCCGCGAGGCCGAGCTCGTCGCGGACGCGGGCGCGCAGCTTCGCCACCGCCGTCTCCGCGTCGCCGTGCATCGCCTCGCAGCCCGTGAAGTCGATATACGCCTCGTCGAGGCCGCCCGACTCTACGAGCGGGCTGTAGTCGGCGAGGATGGCGTGAAACTCGCGCGAGACGCGGGCGTACTCCTTGAAGTCGCCGCGCAGGAAGATCGCATGCGGCGCCAGGCGTTTCGCCGTGCGCAGCGGAATCGCCGAGTGGACGCCGAAGGCGCGCGCCTCGTACGACGCCGTCGCGACAACGCCGCGGCCGTTCGGGTCGCCCCCAACCACGACGGGCAGGCCGCGCAGCTCCGGCCGCCGCGCCACCTCCACGGCAACAAAGAACGCATCCAGGTCAACATGCAGAATCGTCCGCGCCACGACCCGCCGATCATAGCACCTTTGTTCGCCACGTCGGCGTCTTTGCGAGCCAGTCGCAGACGGCGAAGCAACCTCACGAGCAAGTACGAGGCGCCGCGCGTAAGCGCCGATGACACCCCGTCGCTCTGCGCGGCAGCTTTGCCCGTTTGCCCGTTTGCCTGTTTGCCTGAGGGGAGGTGGGTGGGGGGCGTCAGTGCTGGAAGCGGCCCTTCTTGGCGTCTTTCTCCGGCTTCTTCGGCTTCTGCCGGCCCGCGCTCTCGATCTCCTCAGGCGTGATCTCCGAGAGGATCTTCTCCGCCGTCTCGCCCTTCGCCTGGCGTCGCGCCACGGCGATGCTCGCCAGCACGATAATGGCCGACGACACAACCGCCGCCGTGCCGATGAACTTCTGGTACCGCCGCGTCAGCTCCGGGAACTTCTGCACGGCGCTGTGCGCCAGCTGCAGCGCCCTGAGCGCGCTCGTGTCCGGCGATTCGCCGTGGCCGTTGTGCCAGTCCTGCTCGTCGCGGGCGTTCTCTTCCGCTGCGGTCGGTGCTTCCGGCTCCGCCGCGGTCGCCTTTTCAGACTCCGCCTTTGCGCTGGGCGGTTCGATCTCCGTCAAAGGTCCCTCCAGGATTCGACCGATCTTACCACGCGTCCCCGCGCGCCAGTCACGAACCGTATTTCGTCCCGGTTACGATTTGCCGTCTTGCAGGCTCCAGATAAAGTCCGCGTACTTAGCGGGATCAACTTCGAATATCTGCTTGGGATCGTCAACGAGACGATCAGGCTGGAGGAAGCCGCCCAAATAATTCCAAAACTCGTCCCATGCGCTGTCAAACGCAGCACTCTCGCGATTGAGCATGTGTAAGCTGCCGCTGTGGATTTCTAGATCGCGCCAGAACGCGTCTGACAACTTCATGACCCCGTCAAGGACGGTGTCTGGAATCCCATGGAGAAATCGATCGAGATAAATCCCGGTAACGTCAGGAACATAATGACGAGGCGCCAACTCGACCAGGCGATACTGCCGATCAAACTCCTCAAGGTCACTCAAGTTCACGGCGAAATGGTCGATCTCCACCGTTGGCCACCTCAACTCTGTGTGGCGGCACGTCTCGCGATCCTGGGAACTTGCCCACCGGAGAGTTCTGACTATGACGGGCGGCGCGCACTCGGGAGATTCGGGATCGACAACGTACACGGCCCTACTTTCGTAGAAGCGATCTGGCGGGTCCGATCGTGTTAAGTGGCAATGACGAACCAATGAGAAATTGTCGTCCGGAGGCGTAGGCCTTGAGATTATCCAGGGTTCGTCTTCAAGGTGCTCGACTATTGACCGCAGGATGCGAAAGTTCCACCAGCCCGGAGATGAAAAGAAGCGGGAAGTCACGTCTTAAGTGCCGTCGAGCTTCCGGCGCAGGTTCGCCATCACGACCGCGGCGACCACCGCCTCGTAGCCCTTGTTCGTCGTGCCCTCTTCCGCGCGGGCGAGCGCCTGCTCCAGCGTGTTCACCGTGATCACGCCGAAGATCGCCGGCACGCCCGTCTCTTCACCCACTGCGGCGATACCGCGCGCCGTCTGCTGGTTGATGTACTCGTCGTGGCTCGTCTCGCCCTTGATCACGCAGCCGAGGCAGACAACCGCGTCGTAGCTACCCGTCGCCGCGAAGCGCCGCGCCGCATACGCCAGCTCGAACGCCCCCGGCACCCACGCAACCACCGTCTTCGCCTCGTCGACGCCCAGCGCCTTGATCGCCTCGAGCGCGCCCGCCAGCAGTCGCTCCGTCACCAGCGAGTTGAACCGCGCAACCGCAATCGCGATCGAAAGCCCGGCCCCGTCGAGGTTTTCTTCGTAAGTCTTGGTCAAGGACGTGCCTCTCCCGTCGTTGCGAGGAGGCCAAAGGCCGACGAAGCAATCTCACGATGTAAGAGGCGGTTCGCGTCAGCCCCGCCAAGACGCTGCAACGTCGATCCCCCTCTCTGTGGACGGAGAGGGGGAAGCGGCAGCAGGGGGAGACGTAGACGCTCCGTCTCGCGACGACGCATCGCTTTCAGACGATTTCCATCGGGTCGTCGTCGAAGCGGTGGCCGAGCTTGTCGCGCTTCACTTCGAGGTAGCGCGCGTTGTACTCGTTCGGCTCGCTGTAGATCGGCACGCGCTCCACCATCGTCAGGCCGTAGCCCTCGAGGCCGGCGCGCTTGCGCGGGTTGTTCGTCAGGAAACGCACCTTCCGCAACCCCAGGTCGACGAGGATCTGCATGCCGATGCCGTAGTCGCGCCGGTCAGCCTCAAAGCCCAGCGCCTCGTTCGCCTCCACCGTGTCCATGCCCTCGTCCTGCAGCGCGTAGGCGCGCAGCTTGTTGTGGAAGCCGATGCCGCGCCCTTCCTGGCGCATGTAGACGATGACGCCGCGCCCCTCATCGCCGATCAGCTGCATCGCCTTCTCCAGCTGCTCGCCGCAGTCGCAGCGCATGCTGTGGAAGACATCGCCGGTGACGCACTGGCTGTGCATGCGCACGAGCACCGGCTCGCCGTTGTCGATGTCGCCCATCACCAGCGCGACGTGCTCGTCCGTGTCGATGTCGCTCTTGTAGGCGATGGCGCGCCATCTGCCGTGCGCCGTCGGGATGATCGTCTCCGTGACGCGCGTGACGAGCTTGTCGTGGCGCTGCCGGTAGGCGATCAGCTGCGCGACGCTGATGATCTTCAGGTGGTGCCTCTGCGCGAAGCGCTTCAGGTCCGGCAGGCGCGCCATCGTCCCGTCGCTGCGCATGATCTCGCAGAGGACGCCCGCCGGATAAATGCCCGCCATCTTGGCAAGATCGACGACCGCTTCCGTCTGACCGGCGCGGACGAGGACGCCGCCATCGCGGGCGCGCAGCGGGAACAGGTGCCCCGGCATCGAGAGCTCTTCGCGCTCCGCCTCCGGGTTGATCAACGTCTGAACCGTCAGGGCGCGGTCGGCGGCGGAGATGCCCGTCGTCGTGCCGTACTTCGCGTCGACGGCGACGGTGAACGGCGTGCCGAACTGCGAGTCGTTCTCGTCCACCATCATCGGGATGCCGAGCTTCTCGAGGCGGTCTTCCGTCATCGAGATGCAGATCAGGCCGCGGCCGTACTTCGCCATGAAGTTGATGCTTTCGGCCGTGACGAACTGCGCCGCCATCGTCAGGTCGCCCTCGTTCTCGCGGTCCTCGTCATCGACGATGATCACGAAGCGTCCCGCGCGGAACTCCTCAATCGCCTCTTCGATCGTGGCCATCACGTTTTCACGTCGGGTTCGGATACCTGAACCGGACTGCTGTTCCGGCTCGGCCGGCAGGTGTGCCTGGCTGGTCATTGGCGGCGCGTCTCCCTTAGCGAGGGGGCCCTGAAATGCTGTAACGCTCGTCCAGTAGCTGCTCTACGTAACGAGCGATCACGTCCGATTCCAAGTTTACTCGATCGCCCGGCTTCAGACTCATGAGATTCGTGTTCTCCTGCGTGTACGGGATCAGCCCCACGGAGAACGTCTCCTTGTCGACGGCGATCACCGTGAGCGACGCGCCGTTGACGGCGATCGGCCCCTTCTCGATCACGTAGCGCAGGATCTCCGGCGGCGCGTTGAAGCGCGCGACGATCGAGTGCTCCGCCGGCGTGAACGAATGCAGCGTCCCCGTGTGCTCGATCACGCCCCGCACCAGGTGCCCGCCGATCCGCCCCGCCAGCGTCAGCGCCCTCTCCAGGTTCACCGGGTCGCCCGGCTTCAGGTCGCCGAGGTTGGTGCGCTTGTACGTCTCCTCGATCACGTTCGCGAAGAAGCCGTCCTCGTCGAAGTAAACCGCCGTGAGGTCGCAGCCGTTCACCGCGATCGAGTCGCCCAGGTTGGTGCCCCAGGTGACCTTCTTCGCGTTGATCACCAGCTTTCCCGGCTCCACCGCCCGGACCGACCCCACCTCTTCGACGATGCCTGTGAACAAGACTCGCTCCGCTTTACAGAAGTGAGCTGAGTCTAGCGATCAAACGGGCAAACGGGCAAACAGTCGTCATTGCGAGCCAGTCGCAGACGGCGAAGCAACCTCACGTAAAAGCACGAGACACCCCGGCGAAGCTACGAATCCCCTCTCCCTCCGGGAGAGGGTTAGGGTGAGGGGGACGGCCCGTCTCTAAAGAAACGTGGCCGAGGGCTTTCAGCCTCGGCGTCATCCGCCCGAGGACGCCTGCGCCTTGCAGTACGGCTCCAGCCCCCCACGCGCCCGCGCGATCGACCAGGCGTGGTTCCAGCGGAACAGCGGCCGCAGGATCGGCGTCAGCAGCTTCACGATCGGCTTGTCGGCGTAGACGCGCCAGTCGAACTTGACGTGCGTGCCGCCGTTCGCTAGCGTCGTCAGCGTCCAGACGCCCTTGCCCCGCAGGTCACCCGTCGCGTCAACCTCGAACTCGCGCGGCGGTTCGTACCTGACGATCGTGCTCGTCATCCGCAGCACGTACGGCAGCTGGCCCTTGAAGCGCTGCTGCGACGCCCGCCCGACGCCCGGCGGCCCGTCAGACGTCACTTCCTTGTAGACGCGGTTCCACCACTTCGGGTACGTCGTCGCGTCCGCCAGCGCGTTGAAGACGACCTCGACCGGCGCGTCCACGTCCCACTCGTCGATGAATACGTACTCGTCCGCCATGCGGCGCCAGAGTACACGAAGTCCGGACGCGCGTCAGCTATGACAACCGTAGCTGCACCGTCATTGCGAGCCATCCTTCCGCAGAAGGAGGCGAAGCAACCTCACATGAAAGTACGAGACGGCTAGCGTCAGCCCGCGGGCGGCTTAGACGTTTGCCCACATCGGATAGCCCTCGAACAGCACGTCATCGCCGAGGTGCGTCACCGTTATGTCTCGCAA
>DATDPC010000106.1:0-6184 GCA_035292965.1 Dehalococcoidia bacterium
CCTGCCGCCGATTCCGCGGACACGGCGGTGCGCCGCAAGCGCCGCCGCCGGCCTCGCAGCGCCGGCACGCTGCAGCCCGCCACGCAGTAACGCTAACCTGGATCCATGTTCGAGACCGAGGCCCAGCTCGACGGGCTGCAGGCGCTGATCGACGCCAGCTTCGCCAACGCCGGCGCCCACCTGCTCTCGATCTCGCGCCCCGACCGACGCCTCTCGGCGCGTCAGGTGGCGACGCTGCTGCAGGGCACGCGTCACGTCGCCTTCGCCACCGTCACCTCAAAGGGCGAGCCTCGCGTCGCGCCGCTGGACGGCCTCTTCCTCTGGGGACGCTTCCACGTCGGCACCGACGGCCGCTCCCTGCGGGCGCGCCATCTGCGACGCAACCCCAACGTCAGCCTCACGCACTTCCAGGGCGATGACTTCTCGATCGTCGTTCACGGCCGCGCGACGATCATCGAGAAGGGCGACGCCGACGCCGATGCGATCGACGCCGTCTGGCGCGAGATCTACAAGATGAGCGCCTTCGACCTCGCCGAGAACGTGATCTTCGCCCGCGTCGAGCCGACGCATATGTTCACCTTCGCCCAGGACCCATCGAAGTTCCCCGAATAGGCCTCTTGTAGGCGCAGGAGTGGTTGGGTGAGGGGTGGGCGCCGATCTTTAGAAGTAGAGGGAACTTATCTTCACTACCGACCGTCATAGAAGGAGAACCCTCGACGGGAGGACCGAGAATGCATCTGCCGAAGCCAGCCGTCTACATCACCGCAGCCGTGCTGCTCGCCGCCGCATCGCTCCTCGCCGCCTGCGGCAATGGCGGTACGTCCCCGGGCCCGGGCTCGACGGCCACTGAGCCGGTCGCGACCGAGCCCGCAGCCGCGTCGCCATCTCCGACGGCGCCTACGAGTTCAACCGCCGTGCCCGTCCCCACTTCTGGCGGCCCCGACACGCCCGTCAGCAGCACGCCCGGCGTCGTCGGCACGATCATCGTCGACCCGATTCGCCCCAAGCCCTCTGCCCCGCCCGGGACGCACCTCGTGCTCGCGCCGATCGATGGCGCCGACATCCGCGTCCTCGAGTCGTTCCCGGCGCAGTACGTGCTGCACGTCCTCGCCGGCCTGCCGAACGGCTGCGCCAAGCCCGCCGGCTACGAAGTGGCGCAAGACGGCAAGACGGTGCACGTCAAGGTCTTCAACTCAATGCCGGATGGCAACCCGGTCTGCACGGCGATCTACGGCACCTACGAGTTGAGCATCGGCATCGGCAGCAACTTCACCTCCGGCACGAAGTACACCGTGGACGTAAACGGCAAGACGCTGACCTTCGTCGCGCAGTAGACGGCGCGGCAGGCAATCAACTGCCGCGCCTCGAGCCTCCGGGCGGCTGCTACCAGGAGCTGACCCGGGCGTAGACGGCCCGCAGCCGCCGCCCGAAAAGCCGCCAACCAACAACGCCGACGATACCGAGCGGCGCCAACCACAGCACCGCCACAAGCGCCACCACCACCATGTCGACGACAACGATAGCGACCGTCCACGACGCCTCCAACGCGTCGACGAAGACCTCGTAGGGCTTGGCGACGCCTGAGGCGCCGGCCACCGGCGCCACGGCGAGCGTAACGCTCACCGTGGCGAACGACGTCTGGTTCGTCAGCAGGTTAAGCCGCCCCTGCGTCTCCTCGATCTGGGCGCGCACCTCGTCGAGCTTGGCGCTGACCGTGACGATCTCGCTGATCGTGCCGGCGCGGCTGACCAGCGCCTGGTACTGCGCCTCGCTCACCTGCAGGTTGCGCAGGCGGCTCTCCAGGTCCGTGAACTCGGCTGTGACCTCGGTCGCCTGCGTCTGCTCGCTGCGCACCTTGGCGCCTGAGAGACCGCGCAGGCTCGCGAGCAGCTCTTCGTTGCGCGCAGCCGGGACGCGCAGCCGCAGCGAGGCCGTCGGGCGGCTGCTGCCGTCCGTAAGCGTAGCGTCAGCGACATAGCCGCCGAGATCGCGGGTGCGAGCGGCGATCAGGTCGTACGCCCCGCGCACGTCCTTGATGTCGATTGCGATCGTCGACCTGACGACGACCTTCGTCTCGACCGACGCGCTGGACTGCGAGGCTTCGCCGGAACGCGGCGCGTCTTCCGCCGGCGCGGCGATGTCTGAGGCGCCGGACCCGCCGCCGCCGCTGGGCCCGGTGCTGCCGCCGCAGGCGAAGGCCACGCCGGCAAGGAGAACAAGAGCAACAAACGCGATCTTCATTCCGGCCTCCTCTCGCAAGCCATAAATAGACGAGTTCTATTCGTTAAATAAACGCTTCTGGAGGAAGGTTGGATTTGCGACCCTTCGCGAGCATAGGAAGACGCGGCAGGTGGTTCACCTGCCGCGTCTTGTTGGCGCTTCGGGCCGGTCGTTAGGCCGTCGTCACGCCGACGGGCTCTCGCGATTCGACCTTGCTGAAGACGTAGGCCTCGTCCGCGTAGTCGACCAGGATGTGGTCGCCCTCGGCGAAGTCGCCGGCGAGGATCTGCTTCGAGAGCTGGTTCTCGATCCGCCGCTCGACCGTGCGTCGCAGCGGCCGGGCGCCGTAGACCCTGTCGTAGCCTTCCTTCACCAGCGCGTCCTTCGCCGCGTCGGTCACCGTCAGCGCCACCTGGCGCTCTGCCAGACGCTCGCTGACGTCACTCAGCATGATGTCGACGATCGGACGCAGCTCCTTCTCCGTCAGCGGCTCGAAGATGATGATCTCGTCCACGCGGTTTAGGAACTCGGGCCGGAAGAAGCCGGCCAGAGCCCGCTCCACGTTCTTGTGCAGCTGCTGCCGCTCGGCGTCCGACGTCGATCGTTCCGTGACGAAGCCGAAGGTGGCGCGCGTGTCCTGCGCCGTGCCGAGGTTGCTGGTCATGATCACGACCGTGTTGCGGAAGTCGACGGTGCGGCCGTGGCCGTCCGTCAGCCTGCCGTCCTCCATCACCTGCAGCAGCACGTTCAGCACCTCCGGGTGCGCCTTCTCGATCTCGTCGAAGAGGACGACGCTGTAAGGGCGCCGCCGCACCTGCTCGGTCAGACCGCCCGCCTCCTCATAGCCGACGTAGCCGGGAGGCGCACCGATCAGCCGCGAGACCGTGTGCCGCTCGCCGTACTCGCTCATGTCGACGCGGATCATCGCGTCCTCATCGTCGAACATGTACTCGGCGAGCGCGCGCGCCAGCTCCGTCTTACCGACGCCGGTGGGCCCGAGGAAGATGAAGCTGCCGATCGGCCGCTTCGGGTCCTTCAGCCCGGAGCGAGCCCGCCGGATCGCGTCCGACACGGCCGTGATCGCCGCGTCCTGGCCGATGACGCGCTCGTGCAGCGCCTCTTCCATGTGCAACAGCTTCTCCGACTCGCCCTCCATCATTCGCGAGACCGGGATGCCGGTGATCGTCGCGATCAGCGCGGCGATGTCTTCCGCCGTGACGGTCATATCACCGCCGTGGTCGGTCTTCTGCCACTCCGCCTTCTTGGCGTCGTAATCCTGCTTCAGCTGCAGCACCTCCGCCTTGATCCGGGCGGCCGCCTCGTAGTCTTGCTTCGCGGCGGCGGTCTCCGTCTCGCGGTCCAGCTCGTCTAGACGCACCTTGATCTGACGCAGCTCCGGCGTCATCGACTGCGCGTCGATGACGAGCTTCGATGCCGCCTCGTCCATCAGGTCGATCGCCTTGTCGGGCAGGAACCGGTCGGCGATGTAGCGGTGCGAAAGCCGCGCCGCCGCCTCCAGCGCCTCGTCCGTGATCTTCACCTTGTGGTGCGCCTCGTAGCGAGGTCGCAGGCCCTTCAGGATCTCGATCGTGTCTTCGACGCTCGGCTCGTCGACGTAGACCGGCGCGAAGCGCCGCTCCAGCGCCGTGTCGCGCTCGATGTACTGGCGGTACTCGTCCAGCGTCGTCGCGCCGATGACGTGCAGCTCGCCGCGGGCAAGCGCCGGCTTCATCATCGTCGACGCGTCGATCGCGCCCTCAGCGCCGCCGGCGCCGACGACCTGGTGAATCTCGTCGATGAACAGGATCACCTCGCCCGCCGCTTCGCGGACCTCGGACATGATCGCCTGCAGCCGCTCCTCGAACTCGCCCCGGAACTTCGACCCGGCGACGAGCGCGCCCATGTCGAGCGCCAGCAGCCGCTTGTCACGCAGGTTCTCCGGCACGTCGCCGGCGACGATCTTCTGCGCCAGCCCCTCGACGATCGCCGTCTTGCCGACACCGGCCTCACCGATGATCACCGGGTTGTTCTTCTGGCGCCGGTTCAGGATCTGCATCACGCGCTGAATCTCGACCTCGCGGCCGATCACCGGGTCGAGCTTGCTCTGGCGCGCCGCCTCCGTGAGGTCGACGCTGTACTTCTCCAGCGCCTGGTAGTGGCTCTCCGCCGTGCGGCTCTGGACGCGCGCCTTGCCGCGCACCTCCTGCAGCGCCTTGTAGATGCGCTCCTTATCGACGCCGTACTCGCGCAGCAGCTTCGCCGACTCGCCCTCGCGTTCGTCAGCGATCGCGATCAGCAGGTGCTCGACGCCGACGAACTCGTCCTTGAGACGCTCTGCCTCCGCGTTCGCCGTCTCCAGCATGCGGACGATGCGCGGCGTCGTGTAGATCTGGACGACGTCGTAGCCCAGCTTCGGCGCCTTGCCGAGGTTCTCGGCGACGCGCGACCGCAGCTGGTCGGCTGACACGTTAAGCTTCTCGAGGATGCGCTTCGCGAAGCCCTCCGGGTGGGAGAGCATCGCCAGGAGCACGTGCTCCACGTCCCACTGGGCGTGGCGGTGCTCCCGCACCATCTCCTGCGAGGCCTGCAGCACCTGCTGCGCCTGCTCCGTGAATCTGTCCTGTCTCATCATCTTTGTTTACCTACCGTTCTCTTAGTGACCTTTCGCCAGTCCCGTCTTGGCTGTTTCCCGTGATTCGGGGCCAAATTCGTTCCAGAACCGGCCGGTCGTGAATTCTCCATTGAATTGAGCGGCTGCCTCAACCATGAGTTCCCTGAAGCAATGTTCCGGCACGGCGAAAGATATTCCGCTGGGCCCGCTTCCATCGGGAGGTTCAAAACGGCTGGAAACAATTCCAACCACCAATCCAGTACTCCGGAGGAAAACCGGTCCGCCACTATTGCCAGGGTTCAGAAGCATATCCATTTGCAAGTGTCGAAACTCGTCCGGTGGTGCACCGTCGGACGGGACAATCGCGCCGACGATTCCTGCTGAAGCGGAAAGACGGGCCGTCTCCGTCCCAGAGAGAACCTCGCCAAACGGATATCCTAATGCAGCGATCTCGTCGCCCTGCGAGAGTTCGAGACTGCCGCCAAGACTGCCCGTTGGAAACTGAATTCGCACACTATCCTTCTCGATTATCGTCAGACCAAGCCCGCAAACGTCGTCTTGGCCATTGCCGACAAAATGCTGGATCGGCAAGGCAATTCGATTGATCACACCCGGCCCAGTTGAATAGAAGACCGCAGCGAGATCAGCCGTGGCTAAGCCATTCGCTGTAGTCAGTAATTTGCCCTTGCCCGCACCATCGACGAGTTCTTGCAGAGAGACATCAACAAACTTGTGGATCTGCTCCTCAATGACATGGAGGGCCGTAACCACAAACCCGTACGGATGAATGTTGATTCCCGTTCCAAGTGTTATGTGTTTGTCCTGTTCTCCTTGGGTCAATACCAACGCAATCGTCGGCACCGCTGGTTTCAGCTGTGCAATCGTTTCTCGTAGACTTTTCATCGCTACGTCCCCTCCCGCGGCGCCGGCAGGCGCGTGTCACGCAGGCGCTGCAGCTCGCGGCGCAGGGCGTCGTTCTCTTCTTCCAGCGCCCGCAGCCGAGACGACATGTCGATGATCACCTCGGCGCCAGCGAGGTTCACGCCCAGGTCGTCGATCAGGCGCTGCACCTGGCGGATGCGCTCGAGATCGGCGCGACTGTAGAGGCGGATGCGTCCGCGAGACCGCGAGGGCGCGACGACGCCGGCGCGCTCGTAGTAGCGCAGCGTCTGCGCGTGCACGCCCAGCATCCGCGCCGCGACGCTGATGATGAAGGCCGGTTCATCCTGGTAATCCCGTTCCTTCAACCTCTCCCCCTGACCCCCTCTCCCGTCAAGGAGAGGGGGAATCGGATGCTCCCTTCCCGTTCCCCTCCCGGGGTATCGGATGCCCCATTCCCGTTCCCCTCCCCTT
>DATDPC010000107.1:0-12676 GCA_035292965.1 Dehalococcoidia bacterium
AGGGCGTGGCCCGTCGATTCGACGCCGGCGATGCCGCCGTAGTAGCTGTCCCACACGACGCCCTTGGCGACGCCCGCCGTCACCAGCTCGACGCGCTGCTTCGGCACGCCTTCCGGGTCGAACGGCGCCGGCTGGCTCTCGAGCGAGAGGCCGTCGTCCCAGATCGATACGTTCTCGTCCATCACGCGGCTGTTCAGCGCCCCGGACATGAAGCTGCGCTTCTCGAGGAACGCCTGCGCCCCGAAGCCGAGGTAGGCGAAGTAATCCATGATGTCGGCGACGGCGTACTCATCGAGGATCACGTCGTAGTCGCCCGGTTCGAGGTCGTGCGGCGCCTCACCGCGCTTCGCCTTGTCGATCGCCTCCGCCGCCAGCGCCGCCCCGTCGATCTCGCCCGCGTCGAGCGTAAGGCGCTCGGCGTGGCCGCTCGACGTCTCGCCCATCAGCACCGTGTTGATGTCGGCGCTCGTGTCGCGGTGATACGCCCAGACGCCCAGCGAGTTCATCACCGCCATCTCCGACGTCTGCGTCCGGAACGCGCCCGCTGCGACCAGCTTCGCGGCCACAGACGCCTCACACACGCGTCTGACGACTTCGGCGCGCTCTTCCGGCCCGTAGGCGGCTGTACGCGGGTTGTAGGCGTCGACGCGGGCCACCGGCTTCGGTCCCGGCAGGGATTTGAACTCCGTGTTCTCCTTCTGCAGCCGCGCCAGCTCGACGGCGCGCTTCGCCGCGTCGCGCAGCCCTTCGTCCGTAACCACGTCCGTACCGGCGACGCCGGCCTTCTTGCCGAGAACGGCGCGGATCCGCACCGACGTGACGTTCTCCTCGACGTTCTGGTGGATGTAGTTATTCGCGAAACGCGTCAGCGCCGATTCGCCGCCGTAGACCAACACTTCCGCCTGGTCTGCCTCAGCGCCGACAGCGCCCAGCGCGATCCGCGCCATGCGCTCTAGCTCCTGCTCGCCCCGCAGCGTCATGGCGCAAGAATACCCGATGTCCCGCCTGTAGCTGCAGGCCTTCAGGCCTGCCCGTGGACGCGCGGCTGGCTGCAACGCCCGCCGCCTGCAACAATCGCCCCAACGTGACGACCGAACCCACCGATCTTGCCGCGGAAGCGCCCCAGAAGCCGGCTCGGTCGCCGCGCTTCTTCCTCGGCTGGACCGTCGTTCTCGCCGCCGGCTTCGCTGCCTTCACCGAAGTCGCGTTCTTCAACCCTGTCCTCGGCGTCTTCCTCCCCGAGTTCGAGCGCGAGTTCGGCTGGTCTCGCACGGAGATCTCTGCCGGCGTCAGCCTCGGTTCGCTGCTCGGGGCGCTGTTCGCCATCTACTTCGGCCCGCTGATCGACCGCTACGGCGGCCGCGTCTTCGTCATCACCGGCGCCGCGATCATGGCCGTGGCGCTGATGGCGCTGTCCCTGATGCAGCACGAGTGGCAGTTCTTTGTCATCTACGCCGTCGGGCGCGGCGCCGCGTCCGGCCTCATCGGCCTCGCCGCCGGCGTCACCGTGAGCAAGTGGTTCATCCGCCGTCGCGGCTTCGCCGTCGGCATAACCTCGCTCGGCAGCCGCGCCGGCTTTGCCCTGATGCCGATCGGCGTGCAGCTGATCATCCAGACGTGGGACTGGCGCACGGCGGCGATCACGCTCTCCGTGACCGTGCTCGCGCTCGGCATCTTGCCGGCGATCTGGTGGCTGCACCCGCGCCCGGAGCGCTTCGGCCTCGAGCCAGACGGCGACGTCTACGACGACAACGACGTCAGGTTCGCCCGCCCGCCGCGCGAGTTCGACTGGACGCGCAAGGAGGCGCTGCGCACGCCTGCGTTCTGGCTTGTAACCGCCGCCGTGGCGCTGATGTCCTGGGCGGGCGGTGCGATCAACCTCCACCAGATACCGCACATGGTCGACCGCGGCCTCTCGCGGGAGAACGCGGCGCTGGTCGTGACCCTCTTCGCCCTGTTCTCCGCCGCCGGCGCCATCGTCGAGGGCTTCCTCGATACGCGAATCGGCGCCCGCTGGACGATGTTCGTCGGCCTCATCGGCTCCGCCGCGGGCATGGTCGTGCTGATGAACGTATCCAGCTTCGAGACCGGCGTCCTCTTCGCCGCCGTCTACGGCACCGCATTTGGCCTCATGGTCACGAGCAACCAGGTTGTCTTCGCCGATTACTTCGGCCGCGAGGCCCTTGGCGCGATTCGTGGCAGCGCCGCGCCGATGCAGCTCGGCCTCAACGCCGCCGGCCCCATCGTCGCCGGCGTCGCCTACGACTCGACCGGCAGCTACCTCGCCGCCTTCATCCCGTTCACGCTCGCTTACCTCGTCGCAGCGCTGGCGCTCGTCCTGGCGTCGAAGCCGACGCCACCGCTGCGGGTGGGGGAAGACTTTACATAACTTATTAGCGGCGGGTCTTGACCGTCTGGCGCAGGGCCCGATGCGCCTCGCGGTCGGCATCGCGCTTGGCGATCGCCTCGCGTTTGTCGTACTGTTTGCGGCCGCGCGCCACCGCAACTTCGACCTTCGCGCGGCCGTCCTTGAGGTACATCCGCATCGGCACCAGCGTCAGGCCGTGTTGCATGACCTGACGCTCGATCTCGCGGATCTGGCGGCGGTGTAGCAGCAGCCGCCTCGGTCGCCGCGGCTCGTGGCCGAACTGCGCCGCCGGACCGTACTCGGCGATGTGCGCGCCGATGAGCCAGACCTCGCCGTTCTCCGGCCGGGCGTAGGCCTCCTGCAGGCTCACCTTGCCGCCGCGGACCGACTTTATCTCGCTGCCTGTGAGGGCAATGCCGGCCTCGAAGCGCTCGATGATCTCGTAGTCATGCGAGGCGCGCCGGTTCACGGCGACGTCTTTGAACGCGCCTGTCCTGAGCTTCGCCGAAGGGGCTTCGCGCTTGTCCGGGGCGGCTTTGGCCATGATTGTCGCGGTCGTTACTTGATCTGGCCGCGCAGGAGCTCGACCGCCTTCAGCAGCTGCCGGTCGATCTGCTGGTCTATGTCCTCGTCCGTCGGGATGATCTCGATGTCGGGGTGGACGCCGACGTGGTCGATCAGCTGGCGCTGCGGTGTCAGCCACGTCGCCGTCGAGACGAACAGCGCGCCGCCGTTTGAGAGCGTCGTCGCCGTGTTCACCGTGCCTTTGCCGTAGCTCAGCTCGCCGACGATTGTCCCGCGGCCGTTGTCGTGCAGCGCCGCGGAGAGAATCTCAGACGCGCTGGCGCTGTACTTGTTCTGCAGCACGACAATCGGCACGCCGGAGGCCAGCTGGCCGGTCTTTGCCGTGTACTCCGTCTCGCGGCCGTCCTTCTCGCGCTCGATCACGATCGTGCCGTTATCGAGCAGCAGGTCGATGCTGCTGATCGCCGTCCGCAGCACCCCTCCGCCGTTGTTGCGCACGTCGATAATCAGGCCCTTCGTCTTGGCGTTACTCAGGTTCTTCAGCGCCTCGTCCAGCTCCTGCGCCGTCCGCACGGAGAAGCTGTAGATGCGGACATAACCAATGTCGTTGATCGGCTTGTCGTTCTCGTCCGTCAGCTGGCCCGGCAGCAGCGTCGCGACGCTCGGCTGCTCCACCGTGGCGCGCGTCAGCTTGTAGTCCTGGCTCGTACCGTCCGGGTGACGGATCGTAATCGTCACCTGCGTGCCGCCCTTGCCGCGGATCCGCAGCTGCGCCTTCTCCGTCGTCCAGCCCTTCGTCGATTCGCCGTCGACCGCCGTAATCACGTCGCCGGGACCGATGCCGGCCTTGTCCGCCGGCTTGTCCTTGATCGGCTCCACGATGACGATCTCACCGTTCTCCTGCGAAATCGTCACGCCGATGCCGTCGAAGGAGCCCGTGACGCGCGTGTCGAGGAAGTAATCCTCCGGCGACATGTAGCCGGTGCCGTAGTCGTCCAGCACGGCGAGCATGCCGTTAACCGCCGCCTCGAACAGCGTCCTGTCGTCCAGGTTCTCCGACTTGAGGTACTGGTTGTGCAGGATCGTGCTGATCTCGTTGAGGACCGTGTAGTCGAAATCGCCGGTCGCGACGCGGCTGTTCGCAGCGTTGCTTCCGGGCGACGAATCGCCGGACTCGCGGCCGAGCAGGAACGCGCCCATCCCGACGACGCCCAGCAACAACACCGCCGCGACGACGACCAGGAGTCGCGTTACACGGTCTTCCTGCGGCCTTACGGAAGCTTCCGCCACACCAACACCCCCAGAATCAGCTCACGCCTCAAAAAGTCTAGCATGGCGCCCAACCGCCAGGTAATTATCGGCGCCCACCGCAACGCCGCGCCGCTCAGCCCTCGACAACCGCTGAGACAACCGTCATTGCGAAGAACGAAGCGCAATCACCATTGCGAGGAACGAAGCAATCTTTGACCCTCCGTCGATCCGCCCACGACCCGGAGCGCGAACACGCCCGCATCGCCGCGCTGCACACACTGCATACGTACCAACGACGCCAACGGATCGGCAGCAAGAAGCCGCGCGAGAAACACGCCCATTCCAGATACGCATCGTTACATAACATATATAGTGCGAAGACGGTGATCGGCGAAAACCCGGCCCCTTTTCACGCCTTGAAGGCCTGGCTCGCTAGCCGTACTCGATCGTCGGCACCGTGATCGAAAGCCCCGCGTCGACCAGCAGCGTCTGGCCCGTCACCCAGCGCGCTTCATCACTCGCCAGGTACACCGCTGCCCACCCGATGTCCCAGGCGTTCCCCTCGTCCTTGATCAGCCCGGATGTCGCCCGCACCTGCCGCCCCTGTTCGTCCAGCCGCCGCGCCACCAGCGGCGTGAACACCTGCCCGGGCGCGATGCAGTTGACTCGTATGCGACGGTTGCCCAGCTGCCCCGCCAGCGCCAGCGTTAGCCCGATAACCGCCGCCTTGCTCACCGTGTACGCCGTCGCCCGCGCGTTATACGCCCGCACCCCCGCGATCGACGAGATGTTGAGGATCGCGCCGCCGCCCGTTTTCGTCATCTCCGGCACCGCCGCCTGCGCCGCGAACGCCATGCTGCGCACGTTGACCGTCATCTGCTCGTCCCAGCCTTCTTCGGTTAGCTGCTCCAGGCTCTCGGACGAAGGTATGCCGACGTTGTTGTGCAGGATGTCGACCTTGCCGTAGCGCGCCACCGCCGCTGCGACCATCGCCTTGCAGTCCGCCTGCTTCGTGACGTCGGCCTCGAACGCGGACGCCGTGCCGCCCTCGGCCGCGATCTGCGCCGCCGTCGCCTCTGCCCGGTCGAGCACGTTGTCGACGCACAGCACCTTCGCGCCCTCCCGCGCGAACAGGATCGACGCCGCCTTCCCGTTCCCCATGCCTTCGCCGCGCGAACCGGCGCCGGTCACAATCGCCACCTTGCCTTCGAGTCTGCCTGCCATCTGGTCGCTACCTCCGGCGCCAACACTACTAGCGTTTGACACGATGGGCGAGAGTTGGACTAATGTGAGGCCGCAATAGAAGCTTGATCCCCTCTCCCTTTGGGAGAGGGCTAGGGTGAGGGGGACGCCCCGTCATGCCAAAGACGCTAGTCACCGGCGGCATGGGCTTCATCGGCCTCCACGTCGTCCGCCAGCTCCTCGACGCCGGCGAAGACGTCGTCATCACCTGGAACCGCTCCTGGCGCGTCCCCGAGTTCTGGGCAGACGATCTCGGCAAGCGCGTTATCGCCGAGCGCGTCGATGTCGCCAACCCGCACGAGGTCAGCGCCGCCGTCGTCAAGCACAAGGTCGATTCGATCATCCACGCCGCCGCGCCCGGCTTCGGCGCCTCCTCGCTGACGCAGGACTACGCCACCCACCTCCAGGGCCTGATCAACGTCATCGAGGCCGCGAACCTCGCCTCGGTGCGCCGCCTCACGTTTCTTAGCTCCTCGACCCTCTATCAGGGCCTCGCCGCCGGCCCCTACCGCGAGGACGCTCCCCTGCCGCTCGAGTCGCGCAACGCCACCGAGGCGTTCAAAAAGGCCGGCGAAGCCCTCTTGTTCCACTACGCCGACCGCATGAAGCTCGACGTCGCAACCGTGCGCCCGCGCCAGGTCTACGGTCCGATGTACTACTCGATGGCGAATCTGCCGAGTCGGTTATGTCATGCAGCCGTCAAGGGCGCCCTGCCCGACTACGGCGCCGCCGGCCCGCCCTTCGCCGAAGACACCGGCGACTTCACCAACGTCCACGACTGCGCCGAGGTCGTCCGTCTCGTCCACCTGGCGCCATCGCTGCGCCATCGCGTCTATAACGTCGGCGGCGGCCGCGCCGTGACGATGCAGGAGCTCGCCGATACGGTGCGAAAGCAGATGCCCGACGCGAAGATCGAGCTAAAGCCCGGCGAAAACCCCCGCGGCAACCCGCCCGCCAACTACCTCGACCTCTCGCGCCTCAAAGACGAGTTCAACTTCGCGCCGCGCTACCCAGTCGAAGCCGGCATCCCGGACTACATAGCCTGGCTCGCAACCCACCCGCAGTAGCCGAACCCAAACTCGAAAACGCATCGAAAAAGTAGCCGAGGCTTTCCAGCCTCGGCGCCCCTCGCATGTAGCTGCAGGCCTTCAGGCCTGCCTGCAGACGCCACGTGAACTAGCAGGCGATCGTGGCGCCTCCTGGACGCCACGCAGGCCGGTCCCAACGATCACTCCGGCGTCAGTCCACCTATCGCGCGGGCTTCGCGGCGCTAGCCGCCCTGAGGTGGCCCCGACGTCGTCTGCCCCAACCCGAGCCCGAAGTGCACCTGCGCCCACGCCTCCGCCGCCACGTCGAAGCGCAGCACCTGGTGCGTCGCGATCGTGTGCACGTCGCGGAAGCAGCGCTCCAGCGCGTGGCCGTTCTTCGTCGCCGTCGTCCCCGCCACCGTAAACACCTCGTCGACGGCGCGCACGCTCAGCTCGATCACGCGCGCCTGCCGCAGCGTCACCTCGGCGATCTCCTCGCGCGACATCTTCTGCCCGCGCGGCGCGTAGTCGCGCACCAGCGCCATCAGGCGCTCCGCCTCGCTCAGCAGCAGCGCCTTCGCCGCCTGAGCCAGCGATTTCGCCTCGCCCAGGCGTCTGCGGATGTGCGCCTGCTCCATCTCGAACCCCGCCGGACCGCCGTCGCGACGCCGGATCGGCTTCGTCCGCGCGATCTCGTCCAGCACGTCGACGGCGTGCAGCGCCACCCCGACGGCCGTGCCGGTCACCTCGATCGAGATGTAAGCGAACAGCGGCGTGCTATACAACGGGTTCGGGTGCACCTTCGAGCCCGGCAGCTCCTGCGCCTCCATCGCCGCCAGCGAGATCGCCCGCCTCTCCGGCACGAAGACGTTCTCCAGCGTCACGCTCTTGCTGCCCGTGGCGCGCATGCCCATCATGTCCCAGTCCTCGATCAGCGTCCCCGCCGCCCGCTGCACGATGAACGACATTCCCGGTCCCGGCTCGCCCTCAACCACGGCGCCGACGCCCAGCCAGTTCGCCACGTCGATCCCCGACTGGTACAACCACTTGCCGGTCAGCAAGTAGCCGCCTTCGACCTTCTTCGCGATGCCGCCGCGTCCGAAGATGCCCGTCGGCAGCAGCGCGTGGCCGTCTTCGCCGAAGATATCCTCCTGCCCCTCCTCCGGGAACATCGAGGCCCACCAGGCGTGGCCCGTCAGGATGCCCAGGTTCCACGCCGCCGACGCGTCGCCCCGCCCGATCTCGACCAGGATCGCTTCGAGCGCGTCGAGGCCGAGCTCGAAGCCGCCGAAGCGCTTCGGCTGGCAGGTACGGAAGAAGCCGGCGTGGACAAAGTCGTCGAACGTCTCCGGGTCGAGCTGGCCCAGGTCCTCCTGGCGCGCTGAACGCTCGCGCAGAGCCGGCGTCATCGCCCGCGCCCGCTCGATCAGCGCCTCTTTCGTAATCGAATCCGCCTCGGGATGCGTCAAAACGCGACGCCCCCGCGCGTCGTAGCTAAGCTTCACGCCGATTTCAGTCGTAGTCACGCCGTTACCCATACTCCACCGTTCACGGTGGAGTGCCGGATCATCCGAATCCTCATCCTACGTCCGAGAGCGTCCGCCGCACCGCGAACGGGCTCGTCAGGCCGAAGTGCGCCAGCCCCCACGCCTCCGTCGCCGCGTCCATGCGCAGCGCCGCGTGGCTGCTGATCATGTAGATGTCGCGCAGGCAGCGCTGCAGCGGGTGCCCATCGACCGCCGCCGACGTGCCCGCGTCCGCGAAGGCGTGGCTCACCGACTCAACGCACAGGTCGATCACCCGCGCGACGTTCAGCCCCACCTCGGCGATCTCCTCACGGCTGAACTTCTGACCTCGCGGCGCGTATTCGTGCAGGCGCGCCATCACCCCCCGCGCCTCGTCGACCAGCAGCGCCTGCGCCGTCGCCGCCAGCGTCTGCGCCGCCGCGAGGCGATAGCGCATCGCTGGAACCTCCATCTGGTACTTCGTGTCGCCCGCCGCCGCGCTCAGCTGCCGCACCGGCTTCGTGCGCATGATCTCGTCCAGCGCGTCGCACGCCTGCAGCGCCGTCCCCACCGCCGCCCCCGCGACCTCGATCGTTAGATACGCCCGCAGCGGCGCCCGGTACAACGGGTCCGGGTTCACCAGCGCCCCCGGCATCTCTTGCTCCTCGACGCAGCCCGCCGGGATCGCCCGTCGCTCCGGCACGAACAGCGCCTCCGTCGCGATCGTCTTGCTCCCCGTCCCGCGCATCCCCAGGACGAACCAGTCGTCCTCGATCCGTCCCTGGTCAATCGGCGCGGCGAAGATGATCGCATCTCCCGTCGGCGCGCCGGGGTCGTCGACCACCATCGAGGCGGCGCCGAACCAATTCGCCACGTCGATGCCCGACATGAACGGCCAGCGCCCCGTCACCTCGTAGCCGCCATCGACACGGCGGCAGCTGCTGCCGTTCGGCGAAAACGTCACCGGCATCAGCGAATCGCCCTCGGCGCCGTAAATCTCCGCCTGCGCCTCTTCTGGGAAACCGGCGCCGATCCACCAGTTGTGGCCGCCAAGCACCGCCAGGTTCCACGCCGACGAGCCGCAGCCGCGCCCGACCTCGATCATCACCTCTTCGAGCACGTCCAACCCCAGCTCGAAGCCGCCGAAGCGCTTCGGCTGGCAGATCCGGAAGAAACCGGCGTCTCTGAAGTCTCGCAGCGTCTCCGGCAGCAGCCGTCGCGCCTCCTCCGTCGCGGCGGCGCGCTCGCGCAGCGCCGGCAGCATCGCCTTCGCCCGCGCGATCAGCTCCTCGCGCGTTATCGTCCCCGCCTCCGGATGCGTCAGCCGCGCCATAGCCCCGCGATTGTGAACGAATCAGTAACCAGTAACAAGTAACCAGTAAAGGCCGGGCGACTCTGGTTACTATCTCCTCATGCCCGACGACGAGACGCGCGAGCTCCTCCGCAAAGGCCGCTTTCTCCACGGCCGCGGCCGCGTCGACGACGCCATCTTCATGGCCCGTCAGGCCCTCGCACGCGACCCCGACTACGTCGATGCCCTCTCCTACGTCGGAACGACGCTCGTCACCCGCCGCCTCTCGTATCAGGAAGGCCTCGATCTGCTCGAACGCGCCCTCGAGCTCGCGCCGGACGACCCCGGCGTCAACTACAGCCTCGGCTGGTGCTACGAGTTCGTCGCCTACCGCCTCGAAAAGCAGGCCACTAAGCCCTACCGCGACCCGTTAGATCTCTACCGCCTCGCCGCCGAACGCCTCCAGCGCACAATCGACCTCAACCCGGAGCAAAAGCTCCGCGAAGACGCCGAAGACCTCCTTACATCGGTAAAAGAACGCCTCGAGTAACGACAGCGATTCCCCTCTCCCTCGGGAGAGGGGAAGGGCGAGGGCGACGCCCCGTTATGTCGCCTAAGTCCCCATCATCGACGCAAACCGCAGCAAGAACCCGTCAGGGTCCGCCACGATGAAGTCCCGCAGACCGTAGTCGCGATTATCCACCGGCGCGACGATGCGCCCGCCGGCGCCAAGCGCCCGCCCGTACATCAAGTCCACGTCCTCGACCATGATCCGCAGGTTGAACGTCGTGCCCGTCTGCCCCGCCTCCCGGCCCTCGCCCGCCAGCGCCAGCAGCAGCTGAGCGCCGTCCAGCGTGATCACGGCAAAATCGCGCTCGCGCCGAAAAACGGCCCCACCAAGCGCCGTGTAGAATCTGAGCGACACGTCGAGATCGCGCACAAAGAACTCGGGCGCAACTTTCGCGTAAGGGTCGTTCAGGGGCGAAGTCATACTCACGCCACCGCAGAGCAAGTCACGCTACGTCGTCCGGCGGCAGCGAGCCGCCGCCACGCAGTGGCCTAAGCCTCGGGGAACGAGACGAGAGAGGTTGTGCTCTGAATGCCTGCGATTGTCCGTATCTGCGAAGACAGGATCGGCGGCACGTCGACGAGATTCGCCACGTCGATCTCCACGATGATGTCGTAAGGGCCCATCACCTCGTGCAGCTCGGTCACGCCAGGTACGGCGGCCAGGGCCTCGTACACTCGCTTCGTGGCGCCCGGATCGGTCACAACAAGTACGTAAGCTTTAACGGCCATGGCGTATCTCCTTCCCGCGCATAGTAACAACTGCCGCATAGCAGGCAAGAACCGCAGGCGACATTCTTGTTACGTGTTCGCCGAACGGCGCGAATCCCGCCCCGCCTGATGTAAGATGGTTAACGGGTTCCGTATCCGGCGCCCACTCGTTAGTCGGAAGCAGAGATTTGGCAACCGAAGCCAAGACCGTCAAAGGGACGTTCGAGACCGATCCCATAAGCGCACTCGGCCTCCCTTCCCCCGTTTCGATAGGCACCACCGCATCCATCGGTGCCGCACTCGCCGCAGTACAGAAAAACGGCAAGGGCTACGTTCTCATAGTCGAGGACGGCCGCCCCCGCGCGATCATGAGCGAACGCGAAGTCCTCATGAAAATCGTCGCGCGTGACGTCAAGTACGACGCCAACGTCATGGACTACTCGTCCAAGATCCCCGTCACGCTGACCGATAAAGAGACGATCGCCCGCGCCGTCAAACTGATGATCGCAGAAGGTGTGGACAACATACCGATAGTAGATAAGTCCGGCCGCGCTACCTCTGTCCTGCGAGCGCTGGACGTCATCGGCTTCCTCGCCGAGGCTTTCCCTGAGCAGCTCTTGAATCTGCCCCCCAAGCCTCACCAGACCATGACCAAAGCGGAGGGTGGTTAAAGTGACATCCCTGACCAAAGAAACGGCGCAGCCAGACGTCCTCGATCTCGATCGCGTAACCATTCGCTTCGCCGGCGACTCCGGTGACGGCATGCAGCTCACCGGCACCCAGTTCACCCGTACCTCCGCCGTCTTCGGCAACGACATCAGCACGATCCCGGACATCCCGGCCGAAATTCGCGCCCCCCAGGGCTCTCTCCCCGGCGTCAGCGCCTTCCAGGTCAGCTTCTCCAGCTTCGATATCTATACCCCGGGCGACCAGCCCGACGTCCTCGTCGCGATGAACCCCGCCGCCCTCAAGGTCCACCTCCCCGACCTGCCGCGCGGCGCCATGCTCATCGTCAACACGGACGAGTTCAACGAGGCCAACCTCAAGAAGGCCGGCTACACCTCCAACCCGCTTGAGGACGGCAGTCTCAGCTCTTACCGCGTCTTCCCCGTACCCATCGGCAAGCTCAACTCCCGCGCCCTCCAGGACTTCGGCCTCAACGCCCAGGAAGTCGACCGCTCGAAGAACATGTTCGCCCTCGGCCTCATGCTCTGGATGTACAGCCGGTCGATGGACACGACGATCAAGTACGTCAACGAGCGCTTCGGCAAGCGCAACCCCAAGGTCGCCGAAGCCAACATCGCCACCCTCAAGGCCGGCTACAACTTCGGCGAGACAACCGAGATGTTCGCCCAGCACTACCACGTGCCGAAGGCGAAGCTGAAGCCCGGCCTCTACCGCAACGTAACCGGCGCTGAGGCGACGGCGATGGGCTTCGTCGCCGCGAGCAAGCTCGCCGGCCGCTCCCTGTTCTACGGCTCCTACCCGATCACGCCCGCGAGCTCAATCCTCCACCAGCTCGCCGCGCTGAAGCGCTTCAACGTCCGCACCTTCCAGGCTGAGGACGAGATCGCCGCCATCGGCTCCGCCATCGGCGCCTCCTTCGGCGGCAACATGGGTATGACCGGCACCTCCGGCCCCGGAATCGCCCTCAAGAGCGAAGGCATCGGCCTCGCCGTCATGGTCGAGCTGCCGCTCGTCATCATCGACGTGCAGCGCTCCGGCCCCAGCACCGGCATCCCCACCAAGACTGAGCAGGGCGACCTGCTGCAGTGCATGTTCGGACGCAACAGCGTCGCGCCGGTCGCCATCGTGGCGCCTCAGACAGCCACGGACTGCTTCAACATGGCGATCGAGGCCTGGCGCATCGCGATCAAGTACCGTACGCCCGTCATCTTCCTCTCAGACCTCTACCTCGGCAGCGGCTCGGAGCCCTGGCTGGTGCCCGACTTCAACACGCTCGAGAAAATCGACCCCGACTTCTACAAGGCTGAGGACGCGGCGGACTTCAAGCCCTTCGCCCGCGACGAGAAGACCCTCGCCCGCCCCTGGGCCATCCCCGGCACGCCCGGCCTCGAGCACCGCATCGGCGGCCTCGAGAAGTCGGACATCCTGGGCAACGTCAGCTACGACCCCGAGAACCACATGCGCATGGTCACCTACCGGGCCGAGAAGGTGGCGCGCATCG
>DATDPC010000108.1:0-9294 GCA_035292965.1 Dehalococcoidia bacterium
GAGTTGGCGACGGCGGAGCGGCTACGCCCGACGCGCGTCGCGATCGACTCCTGCGTCAGCTTGAACTCGTCACCGAGGCGCTTGAACGCGACGGCTTCTTCCAGCGGGCCGAGGTCGGCGCGCTGCAGGTTCTCGACCAGCGCCAGCTCCAGCAGCGCCTGGGGCGTCGCCTCCTTGACGATGACCGGCACGCGTTCGAGGCCGGCCTGACGCGCCGCGAGCAGACGCCGCTCGCCGGCGATCAGCTGGTAGGTCGCGGCGCCACGCTTCGCCGGGCGGCTGACGATCAGCGGCTGGATGATGCCGTGCTCGCGGATGCTCTCCGCCAGCTCGGTCAGCGCATCGGCGTCGAAGACGCTGCGCGGCTGCTGCGGGTTGGGCGCGATCAGGTCGATGTCGACGGACTCGACCGCGGGCTGCAGGTTCGGGATCAGCGCGTCGAGGCCGCGCCCGAGGCCGCTGCGACGGCTGGTCATGAGGAGGACCCCTGCGGCATGAATGCCGCAGCTTCGGCCGACGAGCGCGCGAAAACGTCGCTCATGGCTTCGTCCCCGCATTCGCGACTAGAGGCAGGAGGCTCTCGATCACCTCGCCGGCGAGCGCGACGTAGGCCTTCGCCGCCGGCGATGACGCGGCGTACTGGCCGAGCGTGAGGCCGTGGCTCGGCGCCTCGCTGGCGCGGACGCTGCGCGGGATCACCGCCTCGAACGTCGTCGGGAAGTGGGAGCGCACCTCGGCCGCGACCTGCTGGCCGAGGTTCGTGCGCGAATCGAGCATCGTCAGCACGAGGCCGCCGAGGTGCAGGCGCTGGTTGAGGTTGCGCCGCACGGCGTCGAGCGTGCGCACCAGCTGGCCGAGGCCCTCCAGCGCCAGGTACTCGCACTGCACCGGGACGATGACTTCGTCGGCGGCCGTCAGCGCGTTCAGGGTCAGGAGGCCGAGCGATGGCGGGCAATCGATGATTACGGCGTCGTAGCGCTCCGCGACGGTGTCGAGGGCGCGCAGGAGACGCTGCTCCCGCGCCATCAGCGGCACGAGCTCCACCTCGGCGCCGGCGAGGTCGGGACCAGAAGGCGCGATGTCCAGATTCGGCTGGGAGGTCGAGATGATCACGCTCTCCAGCGGCGCGTCCTCGATCAGGACGTCGTAGGTCGAAGCGCGGTCCGGGTCCGTGAGGCCGAGGCCGGCGGTCGCGTTCGCCTGCGGGTCGAGGTCGACGAGCAGCGTGGCAACGCCGCGGGCCGCGAGCTCGGCGCCGAGGTTGATCGCCGTCGTCGTCTTGCCGACGCCGCCCTTCTGGTTCGCCAGGGCGATGACGACGGCCTCGTGCGTGTCCAAGGTCGGCGCAGTTGCGGCCGCGGGCTTCTCCGGCGGAGCCACGGGCGTCTTCTTACGACGGCGCAGCAGGTTCATTGCGCGCGCACAGTTCCGTGCGCCCGAGCGAGCGCATCGATCGCGGCTCGATCGCCGATTTTCGCCGCGCCGACGCCGCTAATCGCCAGCGCCGCGGCCGCCGAAGCGAAAATCGCCGACGTGCGCGCCTCGTGGATCTCGCGATAGCGGATCAGGAACGCGGCGGCGAATACATCGCCGGCGCCGGTGGGGTCTACTTCCTCCACCTCCAGCGCCGGTATCTCGTGGCGGGAGCCGCGCGTCCAGACGGTGCAGCCACGATGGGCGCGCGTCAGGATGACAACAGGGACGCGCGAGCGCCAGGCCTGGACATCGTGCTCGTGCTCTACGTCCTCGTCCGAGACGAAGACGACGTCGCCGGCGAGCCAGGGCCCCGTCTTGACGCGCTTCGGTTTCACGACGTCGCCATCGAGCCGGCGCAGCCAGCCCTGGCCGCCGACGCCTACAAGGTTATGTCCAGTATTCAGCGCGGCAGGGAGATCGTCGTCCACGTCCTCGAAGACGGGGGTGACCAGGCTCATCGGCGCCTCGCGCCAGTCGGCCGGGATGTCGGCGAGGGAGATGCGCTGGGCCTGGGCGAGGATGCGCTGGCTGCGTTTGCCATCGGCGTAGCTGTTCTCGAACGTCGTCGACGTCTCGCTGGGCACGATCTGCCAGTCGACGCGCGGCAGCAGCTTGGCCGGCTCGATCTCCGGCGAACAGCTCGTGACGACGACGACCTCGAGTCCGAAGCGCGCCGCTTGGGCGGCAGCGTAGTAGGCGCCGCCGCCGGGACGCCAACCGCCGGGCACGATGTCTTTGACAATGTGTCCCACGATGAGGAAGTTCGGGATCACGGCCTTAGCGCGTCGGAGTTATCGCGACTTTGCGTTCCTCGCCCTCGCCGATGCTCACGGTCATGACGGCCGGATCGTCCTCGAGGGCAAGGTGAACGATGCGGCGCTCATTCGGCGGCATCGGCTCGAGCGTGACGGAGCGGCCGCTGCCGCGGACGCGGGAGGCCATACGTCGCGCCAGGTTCACGAGCGTGTCTTCGCGGCGACGGCGGTAACCGTCGACGTCGACGCCAAAGGAGACGCGGCGGTTGGTCTTCTTGCTGACGAGCAGGTTGAGGAGGTATTGCAGCGCGATCAGCGTCTGGCCGCGGCGCCCGATCAAGATACCGAGGTCGTCGCCATCGACGTCGAGAACCGCCTCCATCATGCCGAGGCCGTCTCCCGCGGTCTCGGGCTCGCGCCAGCTGACGCTCGCCTCGACGTCCATGAGGTTAAGCAGCTCCTGCAGCACGCCGGCGGCGGTTTCGGCGTCTTCTTCGTTCAGCGGTACGGGGACGACGGCGGCCTGGACCTCGCGGCGGTGCAGCTCCGGCGGCAGCGCCTCAGCGATCTCGTCCTCTAGCTCGTCCTCTTCGTCCTCATCCTCGTACTCTTCTTCCTCTTCGCCTTCCTCTTCCTCTTCGCCTTCCTCTTCCTCTTCGTCGTACTCTTCTTCTTCGTCTTCGAGCTCTTCCGGCTCCTCGTCGCGAATCTCAGTGCGGCGCGGCTGGCGGGCGACCCGCTCCGGGGGCGCTGCGGCAGTTTCTCGTCTCGGCGTTACGCGTACACGCGCTGGTTCACCGCGGAAACCGAGCAGGCGCGGGCGGCCCTCGCTCAGCACCTCGATATCGACCTGATCTCGGGTCAGGCCGAGCTGCTCGAGCGCGGCGTCCGTCGCCTCGTTGACGGTCCTACCTTCGGCCTCTACGCCTTCCACCGGCGTACCTCCTGCGGTTTACTTCGCGTCTGCTGCCGGACGGTTGCGGCGCGCGCGGCTTGCGCTTGGCGCCGTTACCGGAGCCGCCGTCATCCTCGCCGGCCTCTTCCTCTTCGTCCCCGTCCTCAGAGCGGCCGATCTTGCTGATATCGTCTATGTGCCTCTGGCGCATCTCCATCGCCCGAGGCAGCACCGGCTCATCCGAAAGGCCGACGAGGGCGCGCCAGTTGACCGGGCCGCGTCCGACGTAGACGTACTGCATGATGATGCCGATGATGTTAGACAGGGCGTAGTATAGCCCGAGCCCGCTGGGCAAGGTGAGCGTGATCCAGCCGAAGAAAAGCGGCATCAGCAGGTTCATCATGCTGTTCTGGGCCCGCTGCTTTTCATCCGTCGCGGGCATCATCGACATCTTCTGAAGCACGAAGGTCGACATCGCCACCAGGACAGGCAGCGCGAACGGGTCGGGCCTGCCGAGGTGCAGCCAGAGGAACTCGGCGTTGAGCGGCAGGCCGCTGCTCAGGTACTCCACGGGGTACAGACGCCCAGAAAGCTTGATTACAGATTCCGGCGACTCTCCCAGCGCCTTCGTAAACGTCTGATAGAGGGCAATCAGAATCGGCATCTGGACCAGCATTCCGGAGAAGCAACCGAAGGGGTTGACGCCCGCTTCCTTGTAGAGCTTCATCTGCTCCTGCTGAGCCCGGCGCGGGTCTTTGTATTTCTTCTTGATCTCCTGCAGACGCGGCTGCATCGCCGACATGACGCGCATCATGTGCATCTGCTTGCGCTGCAGCGGGTAGGTGATCGTGCGAATGAAGATCGTCAGCAGAATGACGCCGATGCCGGCGCTGCCCGTCGTCGTCCCGAGGAAGACGAACAGGTTCGTCAGCGGATCGATCAGGATCAGATTGAAAAACTCGCCGATCAAGCCCATCAGCAGACTCCCGACGCCGTCTCGAGCTCACCGGTACGCGCGTCGACGCTCGTGTAGTAGAGCTTCTCGGTCTGTCCTTCGGGCGTGACGCAGCCGTTGGGCGCGATCAGGACGCTGCTCCCGGCGCCGGCGACGAGATCGGCCTGCACAGACGTACCGATCTCCTTCTCCCAGCGCTTCGAGCTACCCGCGGTGTCGACGCCGATGAGCCAGCCGCTGTCCGTCCCGACGACGATCGTGCCGCTCGCGAGGATGGGGCCAGCGCGAATCGTGCCGTGGCCGACGTCAAACTGCCAGCGCACAGAGCCCGTAGCCAGGTTCACGTCATACAGATTGCCATCGAAATCAGCCAAATACACGTCGTTTGCATCGCCGGCGGCGTGGGTCCAGACCCAATTCGCCGTCTCGAGTGTCCATTTTTCGGTTCCGGACGCCGGATCGAGCGCTACGACCTGATTTTCGAAGCCGCTCGTGATCAAAACGCCGCCCAGGAGCGTCACCGAGACGACGGGGTGGCCGGAGTCATAGTGCCAGAGCTCGTTGCCGGTTACGCCATCGACGGCGTAGACGTTGCCATCGAGCGAGCCGAAATAGACCTTGCCGGAGGCGTAGACGGGTGCGCTCCAGATAGCGCCGCCGGTCTCGAAGAGCTGTGCGTACTTCACCGTATCGTCGCTGTTGCTGATCCGGTTCGCCATGTCGGCTGCGCGAACCGAGAAGATGCGCGAGCCGGAGCTGACGTAGAGCGTATCCGTGGACGAATCGAAGGCGATGCCGCCGATTACGGGGCCGTTTAGCTTCAAAGAGGCCGCTTTCGGCTTCGTCGTGCCCTCGCCGGCGTCTCCTGGCCTGAAAGCGTAGAGGTAGCCGTTGTAGTCGCCGATGAAGACGACGTCGCGGCCCTGGGCGTCGGTCGTGGACACCGGCGTCGTGTAGATCGCCGTCAGCTTCCTTGCTGCCTTCTCGCTGATCTCCCAATCGTTGGGGAAGCGCCAAGCCTTGTCGAGATCGGAGCCTTCGAGGCCGTCGATGTGGCCCTTGCCGGTCGCAACCACGAGGAAGTCATCGGTTTCAAAGGGGGCGGCCCAGCCGTGGGGCCCGGTGCCGCGCGTACAACCCATCAGAAGCAGCCCAAGGAGGAAGATCCCCGCGAGCAGCGCCGGCGCGCGGCGTTGTTTCACGTGAAACATTGCTTGGGCACGATCGAAGAGCATCAGTCGGGGACGGGGTCGAAGCCACGCCCGCCGAGCGGGCGGCAGCGCGACAGGCGTCGCAGGCCGAGCCAGGCGCCGCGCAACGCCCCGTGACGCTCGACCGCCTCGTAGGCGTAGTGGGAGCAGGTCGGCTCGTAGCGACACGCCACGCCAATCGAGGGCGAAACGTGGCGCTGGTAGATACGAATCAGGCCCAGAAGCAGCGTTTGGGCTAGGGAGCGTCCAGCAGGCGGCCGCGACGCGATAGCAGCCTCATTTCGAGCATCAGCGAGTGAAACGTCGCCAGCGTCGCCTCGCGCCGGGCGACGATGACGACGTCGAACCCCTCCCGCCACGGCAGCGAGCGCACGATCTCGCGCAATCGCCGCCGGACGCGGTTCCGCACCACCGCCGTCCCGACGCGCTTCGGGATCGAGTAGGCGAACCGGGTCAGGCCCGCTTCGTTCGGATACGACCGTACCGCCAGCGTCGGCCCGCTGTTGTGCCGCCCCTGACGAAACACGCGGTCGAACTCGGCGCGACGCCGCAACCTGCGATCGCGAGGCCTGGGGTTCGCTATACGGTGAGACGGGACCGGCCCTTCGCTCGACGTCGTTGCAGTACTCTGCGTCCGTCGGACGTGGCCATGCGGTGGCGAAAACCGTGGCGACGGAGTCGGCGGCGTTTCTTGGGCTGATAGGTGCGCTTTGGCACGGCATCCTCACGTAAGCCCCGTGGGGCACTTGGCTAAGGTAGTGTATGGATGCCCGAATCTAGTGTCAATCGACCCGGCAGCTCCGCGCTCGATGTCATGCCTTGCACTAAGAACATCTGTTCGGTTTCATGCGCCTAGGGCAGGGCCGGCGCGTCCTCGTCCGCGTAGAGGTAGCGGTAGATAGCGTAGTTCTCGGCGACGAGCTCGATGTAGAGACGCGTCTCCTTGAACTCAACCGTCTCGAGGAACAGGTCGGCGTCGTCGCCGGAGGCGGCGCGCCAGCGGTTGGCGCCGTTGGGCCCGGCGTTGTAGGCGGCGAAGGCGACGAATATCTGGCTATCGAAGCTCCGCAGCTGGTCGGCCATGTAGCGCGCGCCGAGGCGCAGGTTGAGGTCGGCGTGCAGCAGGTCCTCGTCTTCCTCCACCGTCACGCCGAGCTTCGCCGACAGCGAGCGCCCCGTCGTGGGCAGCACCTGCGTCAGGCCGAGCGCGCCGGCGGGTGAGATGGCGCGCGGGTCGAAGAAGCTCTCCTGGCGGATGAAGGCCAGCATCAGCAGCGGCGAGATCTTCTCCTCATCGGCGTACTTCTGGACAATCGGGCCGAACGCGGGCGGGTAGGAGAGCGAGAGCAGCGGCTTCGGCAACCCCTCGTTCGGGTTCGTGTTCAGGGTGCGCAGGAGGCGCTGGCCGGACCGCGCCGACATGCCGATGCGTCCCTGGCCCTGCAGCGTCCGCGACAGCGTATACATCGCGATCGAGTCCTGGGCGTACGTCTCGATCAGGTCGAAGGCCTCGGCGTCTCCCTGGGAGGAGCGGCCGACGGTCCACAGCTCCTGGGCGCGTCCCCAGCGGTAGTCTGACGCCCAAGCTCCGGCGACGACGGTACGGCCCGTCTTCTGCGCCAGCCACGCCTCCGCCGCGCCCCAATCGAAGCTCGGCGTCAGGCTTACCTTCGACTCGCGCGTCGCACGCGGAATCGCGCTGTCGCCGGCGAGCAGCCCGAGCGCGCGGATGCCGTAGTAGTCGTCCTCCGCCGCTCGCGCCATAGGGTCGAGGAGCGCTTTCGCGCCGTCCTTGTCGCCGGCCTTGAGGCGCGCCTTCGCCTGCCAGAGGTTGAAGCGCTGCTGCTCGCCCGCGAGCGCGCCGACGGCGAGCGCCTGCACCCAGGCATCGCCCGCGGCGCCGTAGCTGCCGACGCGATAGGGCAGCAGGCCGACGCGGAAGGCGGCGTCGGACGCCCAGGTCGAGTTCGGGTACTCATTGAGGATGCGTCTGTAGAGCGCGCCGGCGCCATCGCGGTCGCCATCGTCCTCGAGCAGGCGGCCGCGCCACCAGAGCGCGTCATCGGCGATCGTGCTGGCCGGGTTGAGCGCGGCGGCGGTCGCGTAGTCCTCCTTGGCGCCGGCGAAGTCAGACTTCGATTCGAGGACCGCGGCGAGGTAGTAGTAGGCCTCGGCGCTATCGGCGGCGTTGGGCGCGGCGTCGATCTGCTGCCGAAACAGAGGCTCCGCCTTCGTGTAGTCGTTGTTGCGGTAGTAGACGAGGCCGACGACGGTGGGCGGGAAGGTCTCGCCGCGTGCGATCGCGTCGGTCATGTCCTGCAGCGCCTGCGGCGTCGACGGGTAGCCGGCGACGAGGCGGAAGATGTCGTCGTGGTAGGTCGGGTCGTTCAGGTCGCGCTTGATCGCGGCGATGCGGGAGAGGGCGAGGGCTTCGTCGCCGGCGAGGTCGCTGGTGTCGATCAGGTTGCGGTAGTTGCGGATCGCGTCGCTGAAGGAGCCGGCGCGCTCGTACGCCTGGGCGATGGCGAGGATGAAAGCGCGGCGCTGGCCGGGCGGCACGCCGAGGTTCAGCCCCTGCTGCGCCGAGTTCGCCGCCGCGACCGGCTGGTTGAGCATCACGAGGTCGCGCGAGCGGTCGAGGTAGGCATACGGCAGGGCGGCGCGGTTCGAGGCGATGTAGGCGTCGTACTGCGCCAGCGACTCCGCCCACAGCTCGAGCGCCGCGTAGGCGCGCGCCAGCATGTAGCGCGCCGCGACGTCGCCGCCCGTGGCGTTGTTAACGAACGGTTCGAGGAGGATGCGCACGTCGGCGGGACGGTCGAGCTCGAGGAGGACGCGCGCGGCGCCGAGGGTCGCCTCGCCCTTCTCGGCGCCGCCCTTCGCCGCCGCGGCGACGTAGGCCTCAGAGGCCGCTTCGAGGTCGCCCTCGGACTCGAAGCGCTTCGCCGTGCCGAGGTCGGTGGAGACGCCGGCGCGCGGTGTCAGCGAGGTTCCGGGCGTCGTGATCGGCGTCGGCGAGGTCGAGGCGGCTGCGGACTCGGACGGTGGCGGCGTTTCGGTGGGCGGCGCCGGCTTGTCGGCGCTGCAGGCGAGGACGACGCTGCCGAGGAAGGCGAGGAGCGCGACGGGGCGAAGCATGACCATGAGTCGCGACCAGTTTACGAGACGCGGAGCCGGCGCCATCGCAGATTGACCCAGGTTTCGGCGCCGGAAGCCGCCTCACCCGCCGTGCTAGACTCGCGCTCGAGGCCGCATGAAGCAGGAGACGACCCTCACCGCCGGCGAAACCGCGCTCCGCGAAGGCCTGCGCATCTGGGCTGAGGTCGACCTCGACGCGATCGAGGCCAACGTGCGGGCGCTGTGCGAGCGCGCCGGCGAGGCGAAGCTGCTCGCCGTGGTCAAGGGCAACGCCTACGGCCACGGGGCGATTGCGGTCGCCCAAGCCGCCGTCGCAGCCGGCGCCTGGGGCCTCGGCGTCATCAGCGTCGACGAGGGCGAGTACCTGCGCGCCGCCGGCATCGAGGCGCCGCTGCTCGTCCTCGGGCCGAGCGCGCCGGTGCTGGCGCGGCGCCTCGTCGCCGCCGACCTGCGCGTCACGGTCGGCTCGATCGAGCTCGGGCAGGCGCTTTCGGACGCTGCCAGGGCGGCGGGGCGGACGGCGCGCGTGCACGTCAAGGTAGAAACGGGGCTGAACCGCTTCGGCCTGCAGCCGGACGAGGCCGTCGCGCTCGCCGAGGCGCTGCGGGCCTTAGCGGCCGTCGAGGTCGAGGGGCTGGCGACGCACCTCGCCAGCGTCGACGAGGGCGACAAGACGTTCACTCACGCCCAGCACGAGGCGTTTCATCGCAGCGCCCAGCGGCTCGACTGGGTGCCACTGCACCACGTCTCCAGCACCGGCGGCCTGCTCGACCTGCCGAACCTGCGCCTCGGCATGGTGCGCGCCGGCATCGGCGTCTACGGCTACTACCCCTCGGACGAAGTGAGCCACGACCTGGCGTTGCG